>JBECKQ010000020.1:0-26612 GCA_040235375.1 Phycisphaerae bacterium
TGCGACGCGTGAATCTCGACGGATCGAGCCCGCAGATTGTGCTGCAGTCCACCAGCTACATCGGCGGTGATCCCCGCGGCGTCGACCTCGATCTCGCTCGCGGCCAGATCTATTACTCCGACCTCAAGCGTGATGCCATCTTCCGGGCCAACCTCGACGGATCCAACGAGGTTCCCTTCGTCACCGGCCTGGATAGTGTTTTCGATCTGCAGATTCTTCCCCAGACGGACGAGATTTTCTGGTTCGAAAACACGACCGGCATCGCCTATCGCTCGCCGCTCGGGACGGCCGCCCCCGTGCCGATCAGCACAAACGCCGGAGCCGTGGGCATGGCGATCGTTCCGGAACCCGGTACGCTCGCTTTCCTCGGGCTGGGAATCGTGGCGTTCGGCCGTCGTCGATCCAGGCCACGGCGGCCGTGATGCGTGCGGGTCGCTCAAAAGCCCGGGTATGCCGGTACGTGCTTGCGAGTGTCATGCTGACGACGGTGTTGGCCGGGCGTTGTGACTCGCGACGGCAGGAGACGACAAACGCCTCTGGCCTACGGAGGTCCACCAGACGTGTTCGATCCGAAACAGCGGGCGAAGAGCTTCGAGCCCTCAACATTCGGCTTGGAAAGTAAGCGGCCAGTGGGCCGATCGTGATTAGGCCGAGACCTGCCGCGATTGGTAGGTCGATCCCAACAGCAGGAATTGAGTGCACCGTTGCCCTCCCTGCCGCCGGCGGACTGAATCAGCGTGCGCGATTGGGCGCCGCGGCGTAGACACGGACGTCAGCTCTCTCACGGTCGCGGCTCTGATTCGCAGATTCTACCGCAAAGCGGTACCGCTCGGCTACATGTGCGCTTATGATTGACGAGCGAGAAAATCGCCTACAGGAGGTAACCGTAATGGTGAGGCGCGTAGTGGTGTTGGCGGCGGTGAGTCTGGCGTACCTCGGCGGGTGTACGCAGGAGCGGGCGGGAGTGATCGCGGGCAAGCCGCTCGCGCGGACGGGCGACGAAATCATGGTCTGCGGACAGTTGTTCCACACCGGTACGCCCGTCGTGCTGTGGACCGACCCCGGCGGCTACGACGCCTATCGCGTCGAGCGCCGCTTCGTCCCGCTCGACGAGGCCGACTGGCAAGCGTCGAAAGACGTGCTGCGAACGCCCAACCGTTACGGTATGCGGCGCGACCATCTCACCGACGACGAAATCGAGCGCGTTCGCGGCGGCGGCTGGGACCTGCCGCTGCTTCAAAAGGTTGTCGATCAGTTCGTCCTTCACTACGACGTGTGTGGCACGAGCCGGCGGTGCTTCCAAGTGCTGCACGACCGCCGCGGTCTCAGCGTGCACTTCATGCTTGATCTCGACGGGACGATCTACCAGACGCTCGACTGCAAGGAGCGCGCCTGGCACGCGACCACGTCGAACGACCGCTCGATCGGCATCGAAATCGCGAACATGGGCGCCTACCCGGTCGGCGAGCCGTCGCCGCTGGAGGAATGGTACGTGCGCGACGAGACCGGCCAGATGCGCATTCACGTGCCCCAGGACGTGGGCAGTCCGGGCTTTCGGACGCCGGACTTCGTCGGCCGGCCGGCCCGCGACGAGCCGATCGTCGGCACGATCAACGGGCACGAGTTGCGGCAATACGACTTCACGCCCGAGCAGTACCGATCGCTCATCCACCTGACGGCCGCCCTGTGCAACATCTTTCCCAGGATCAAGTGCGACTTTCCGCGCGACCCGTCCGGCAAGCTGATTCGCGACAAGCTGCCCGACGAAGAGCTCGAGAACTACTCCGGCGTCCTGGGCCATTTCCACATCCAGGAGAACAAGGTCGATCCCGGACCGGCCTTCCAGTGGGACCGGCTGATACGCGAGGCCCGCGAAGTGGCCGACGGTTCCCGCCCATGAATCCGCCGAATGGCACGGCGGCGCCACTTGACGTTCGCGTGGCGCGCTGCGAGCATATCAGCAGAAGCCGCGAACGTGTCGCGGCGGATGATTGAGCTTCGAGTCCCCGTAGCCCAATTGGATAGAGCGTCGGCCTCCGGAGCCGAAGGTTGCAGGTTCGAATCCTGCCGGGGACGATAATCAACTCTTGTTCATCCCGACTGGTGTCTGCGCACAAAAACCGCCTGCTGCGCTCGTGAAACGCGATTAACGACTCCTTAACCTCGCGCTCCTCCTGTACATCTTGACTCTCCACCTTCGGTGAAACACAATCGCCGGGGTAGTGATATCCAGCCTGCTGCGCCGGGCCGGCGTGCGCAGCAAACAGGGCCGCTGGAACCAACTTCGGCGAATCCTCTGGATCGTGTGCCCCGCCGCGAGGACTGGCGTCTTGCGGATCGGTTGCGACGCATCGTTGCTGCGCCGGCAGACAAAGGGAGACGATCGTGAACACCCAGGCAGCCTCTCAGGGCAGGGTCGGCGCCGCGGGCGACGGTGAGCGCCCCTCACTTGCACAGATGTATCGAGCCACGCGGCGCTTCACCGAGGACTTGTGCAGTCCGCTGGCGACCGAGGACTTCGTGATCCAGTCCATGCCGGATGTCAGCCCGACGAAATGGCACCTGGCGCACACGAGCTGGTTCTTCGAGACCTTCGTCCTGCGGCACGTGTCGAGCGACTACCGGCCGTACCATCCGGCGTACAACTACCTGTTCAACTCCTACTACAACGCGGTCGGCCCGCAGTTTCCGCGGCCGCAGCGCGGGCTGCTGTCGCGCCCGGGCGTCGGCGAGATCTTCGGCTACCGGGCGTACGTCGACGAGAAGATGTTCGAACTGCTCGAACGCCGGGCCGAGGACGTGTCCGCTTCGCTCGCGTCGGTCATCGAGCTCGGCATCCATCACGAGCAGCAGCACCAGGAGCTGATGCTGACGGATATCAAGAACGTCTTCGCGTTCAATCCGCTCCGGCCGGCATACCACGAACGAGTGCCGTCAAGTGGCATCGCCCCACCGATGCTCTGGGTGGCGCACCCGGGCGGCGTTGTCGAGATCGGCCACGAGGGCGAACGGTTCTGCTACGACAACGAGACGCCGCGCCACCAGGTCCTCCTGCGACCGTTCGAGATCGCTTCGCGCCTGGTGACGTGCGGCGAGTACCTGGCGTTCATGGAAGACAGCGGCTACGAGCGGCCGGAGCTCTGGCTCTCCGATGGATGGGCGACCGTCCTCGCCCAGCGCTGGCGGGCGCCGTTGTACTGGGAGCGAGACGGCGATCGATGGCGGGTGATGACGCTGGCCGGCATGCAGGACGTGGACGTGGCGGCCCCGATCTGTCACGTCAGCTTCTACGAGGCGGATGCCTACGCCCGCTGGGCCGGAGCCCGTCTGCCCACCGAGGAGGAGTGGGAGATCCTGGCAGTCGGCTGCCCGGTGAAAGGCACCTTCGTCGAGTCCGGCGAGCTGCACCCCATCGCGGCGGACGCCGGTCAGGCGCCCGAGTGCAAGCAGATGTTCGGCGACGCGTGGGAATGGACGGCGAGCCCGTACGTCGCTTACCCCGGCTATCAGCCGGCCGCCGGTGCGATCGGCGAATACAACGGAAAGTTCATGTGCAGTCAGATGGTGCTCCGCGGCGGCTCATGCGCGACGTCCGCCGGGCACATCCGGCCGACCTACCGCAATTTCTTCGCGCCCGCGGCCCGTTGGCAGTTCTCGGGCATTCGACTGGCGAAAGACGCATGACCATCGCCGACACAAGCCAACCGGCCGAACTGCGCGACTTGAAGCCGGACGCCGCAACGTTCCTTGCCGACGTACTGCGCGGACTGTCGCAACCGCAGAAGCGCCTGCCCTGCAAGTATTTCTATGACAAGCGCGGCTCGCGACTCTTTGATCGGATATGCGAGCTTGATGAGTATTATCCGACACGAACCGAGCTGGCCATCATGTGGTGCCACGTGCGCGAGATGGCGCAGTGTCTTGGGCCACGCTGCATGGTGACCGAATACGGCAGCGGCTCGAGCCTCAAGACGCGCCTGCTGCTCGAGGCGATGGTCGAGCCGGCAGCCTACGCGCCGGTCGAAATCTGTCGTGAGCATCTCATCGCCGCGGCGAAGTCGCTGGCCCGACAGTTTCCGCAGGTGCGCGTCCTGCCCATCTGCGCCGATTTCACGTCCGAGTTCGAACTGCCGGAATGCGGAACGAACGTGCGGCGCAAGGCCGTTTACTTCCCCGGATCGACAATCGGCAACTTCGAGAGGCCGGCGGCGGAGCGTTTGCTGCGTGGCATGGCGACGCTCGTGGGACCGGGCGGCGGGTTACTGATCGGCGTCGACCTCCTGAAGGATCGTCGAATCCTCGAGGCCGCGTACAACGACTCGGAGGGCGTGACCGCGGCGTTCAACCTGAACCTGTTGGCGCGGATCAACCGAGAGCTTGGCGCGGACTTTGATCTGGACGCGTTCACCCATCTGGCTTACTTCGACGAGGGGAAGGGTCGGGTCGAAATGCACCTGGTCAGCAAATGCAGCCAGATGGTCACCATTGCCGGTCGGACCATGCAGTTCGCCCGAGGGGAGAGAATCCACACGGAGAACTCCCACAAGTACACGATTGAGGGGTTCGACGAACTGGCCGGCGCCGCCGGTTGGCTGCCGGTTTTCACGTGGCTGGATCAGGACCGGCTGTTCAGCGTGCGCTACTGCAAGGCCCGATAAAACAGGCAAATCGGGAGCCGTTCTGTCGCATCGGGCGTCGGCATGACGCACATCACGATCCTTGAACCTGTTCTGTGAAATTCGCAAGAATGGAGGGTCCGAAAAGGGCCGCCTTCGTGAATGTACGCCGGGCCATCGCCGGCCCGGATCGTGGCTTCCAATGCCGCTGCGGAATTCGATTCGGCGGCCCGCGGAGCCGGACCTGTGTGGTCACGGCGGAGGTGAGGAGCAGAGCCCCGAGGAATGTGGAGAGGGCAGGGGGCGGCCGTCCCGTCAGAGCGAGTGGATTGTCCAACCAGGTTTCGGCATGGCGCACCGCGCGGAGTGTGCGCGGGGGCTTGAATACATGAAGGAAGGCCGCTCACCGCGAGGCCCGCTGCGCCTGTAGAGGAAGGCTGAGCGCCGGCTCGCAAAAGGCTGCTTCAGACGCGAGACTCCGCGGGCGATCGGATGGGCCGGTCGACATCGGTGGTTGTCGCGAGTTTCGATGCGAGGGGAGGACATCATGTCACGTCGGGTCGGTATCATCCTTCTCGGCTTGGGGGCGCTCGTCGCGGATGCGTCGTTCGCCGAGGCGGACGATTGCATGCCGTACTGGACGACGACGATCGGCAATCCCGGCGTTTCCGGCACGCTTATTCCTGCGGTTAATGCGTTGGCGATCTATGACGATGGAACCGGCCCCGCTCTTCATGCCGGTGGCAGCTTCACGTTCGCGGGGGGCAACTCCGCCAACTACATCGCCAGATGGAACGGGTTAAGGGGAAAGAGAGAGACATACCGAATGCGCGACTTCGTCCCCCGAGGAGGCGCAGGCCGCGCGCACCGTTTGCACGTCCGTTAGGTCGCCGGAACCGGGAGAACGTCTTCTGGCGATTCGCGCGCGGAAATGCGGAACCACCTGCGACACGCCCGGCGCACGGTGACAGCAAAACCGCCAGGCAGCCACAGCGGTGTGCGGGCCGCAAGAACGGAGAGAGAGAAATGAGAACTGCGATTCGGCGCGCCTTGCGCGCCCTCGTGCTGCTGCCGGCAGTCGCCACCCCCGCGGCGCAAGCGGCTGTCGCCGTGTTCGCGGTCGACCCGGCCCGAAGCCAACTGTCAATGAGTGGCACAATTGACTACAATGGCCAAGCCCTCTCGCCTCTACAGCAACCCGTCTCGGGCAGCATGCTGACGAGCTATTCGGGCACCATTCGGCTTGACACAGACTTTTCGACCATCGTCTTCCAAGGCGGCGTCCTTGACGCCACCGTGAACGGCACGTATGCGCCGGGACCGGCGCCGGCGGACTACGGCGTGTATGCGCCGGGGACCGGCGGTATGCCTAACGTCTATGGAGCCCTGCGCGACTTCACCTTCAGTATAACGGGAACACCTTTCCCGGCCGGCTCGGGGTTCGACCTTTCCGGCGTCGCCGTCACGGCACTGAGCGGCACGTTTGAAATCGATGCCTCCCGACAATCGCGCTGGCCGGAGCGACGGCCGTGGCGACCACGGGCACCGGATCGCTAACCAGCAGCCTCGAGGCCGACCTGTACACGCTCCGCCTGCCGATAACCACGGTGTTCGAGGAGCCTTTCCCGGGAACGAACGACACGCTGAGCTTTGCGCTGTCCGGAATCCTCATCGGGACGGCGTAAACGCCGGAACCGTCAACGTTCGCGATGCTGGCGGCCGGTACGGCCGTCGCCATCCGTCGCCGGCGCCGACGGTCTTGAAGGCGTCCCGCGAACCGTCCGCGCGTCACTGGGGGCCGATCAGATTGGGAGCGAAGAACCGGTAGTCGAACAAGTCCATATCGCCGTCCGCGTCCACGTCGAACACCGCGCACTGCCCGCCCGTGAAGGGCTGGCCCGACCCTTGAAAGCATTCCTGCAGCGCGGCGAAGTCGGCCAGGTCCCAGTCGCTGTCGCTGAAACCGCTCGGAATCAGGCGATCATCAAGCACCTGTCCCGTAACCACCACGGCAAACCCTTGCGGATCAACACTGTTCACGGCCGTGGCGCTGACCTGCACCGTATAGGTGCCGAGTTCCGGAGAAGGAATGTATACCTGCTCGACGTTGTTGAGCGGGTCGGCCAGGCCGCCGGTCACTGACCGCGCATTGGCAAAAACGTTGCCCCGGTAGCCGTTCGTACCCGTCGCGTCGATCACGAACAGATCGAGGTCGTTGATGACCGGGTCCGCGGAGTTCACCGCCGCCGGCGGATCGGTGAACACCATCGTCACGCGCAACGGTTCCTGCGAGTCGAATACTGTCACGTCGAAGCTGTAGGATCCGCCGGTCGTCAGGCCGTTGGTGTTCCACATGTCCGTGTAGACAAGTCGTCGTTCGTCGCCGTCGAAGTACAGCGCATCGTCGAGCACGACGCGTCCCCAACCCGTCAGCATGTTCGGCATGAGACCGTTGGTGGCCATGTCCGCCGTGCCGTTGAGCAGCGTGGCCTTCATCAGCGCGCCGCTGGGCGTGATCGCGTGAGCCGGATTGGCCAGTCCGCTCCGCGCGAAACCTTCGACGTAGTATTGGCGCACGAGCGCCGCGGAGGCAGCGATCGCGGGGCAGGAAAACGACGTCCCCGAGCCGCTGGTGGTGCCGCACGTCGTGGCCGAATAGGCGGAGTATACGCCGCAGCCGGGAGCGTATATCTCCGGTTTAAGGCGCCCGTCCTGCGTCGGTCCCTGCCCGCCATAACAGTGGACGTTGTGATTCGGGTACTGGTACGAGGCGCCGACGGCCAGCACGTCCTTCGCGTTTTCCGGCGTGCGGAGGTCGGCGGTGTTGGTGGCGGCAAACACGACCAGGTTGTCCTCGTGCTCGTAGCTGAACTCGTCGATCTGCCGGCACCACGTGGTGTAAGCGGTCGTGTAATCGTCCCCCCAACTGTTGCTGTGAATGCAGGCGCCGTCGTTGTAAGCGTCCGTCAGTCGCGCAATCAGCGTCGATGGGCTGCTGTTCACGGCGTAATAGTCGGAGTAACTGATCCGCGCCGCGAAGGCGACACCGTCGCGAAAATCATGCACGCCGTAGGGCGAATTGTCCCCGGCGAGAATGCCGGCGGTCATCGTGCCATGCCACCCGTAGCCCAGCAGCGGGTTCGGACGCGTGGCCACGAATTTCCGATGCGTCGGGCCCACCGGCTCCGTATCGTAGAACATGCAGTGATCCAGCCGCGGAGCATCGTCGATCAGGCCGATGATCTGGCTCTCTCCGTGAATGCCGGCGTCCCATACCGGCGTGCGATCACTCGCCCCGCTCTGAACGACCGGCCCGGTTATCTCGTTGCGGAGCACAGCCTCCGGCGACTCTTCCATGAACTCGACGAAACCGAGTTCGGCAAGCTGGTTCACAGCGTCCGCCGGAACAATCAGGTCGAGGTACGCCCGATCGCCGCCCCTTGCTTCGCCGATCAGCTCCACGCCCTTCACGCCAAGTGCGCCGCTGACCGCCTCACCCAAGGCGGTGCCACCGAATGTCACAATAGACACGGCGATCTTGCCCTCATCAAGAAGTCGTTGATGCCGCTCACTGCGGCCGACGCGACCGAAACGATCCCCGAGGCCGCCGGGGTGTTGCACACCTGCCGTGACCGCGGCAATCGTGTCCGCCAGCCCCGGATCAACCTTCCATTCCGGACGAAACGCCCCGACATGATGCACGAAGTTCAACTCCGCCAGCTTCGCAGCGTTCGCCTGCCGCATGTCCGCCACGTAGGCGTAGTCCGGCAAGTATTCCCCCAGGCGAACGCCGGCCGATCGCAGCGCGCGCCGACGCCGCGGCGTGAGCGGCCCGTCCAGTTGAAGAATCTGCCGGCTCGCGTTCTGCTCGTCGCTCTTCTGCCATTGGACGATTGACCTTGCCAGCCGCTGCGATCCCGAGCGCAACCGCAGCATCGGCGACTCGTTCGTCCGACCGGGCGCGGCCGCCGCCTCACCACACAGGCCGGCAACCGCGGCCAGAAGCAGAGTTGCAGATCGATACGTGACGACCATGTTCGTTTCACCCCTCGCGTGCGCCGACCCGTTCCGCACGTGCAGATTGTTCCCGAATACGACGCAGGAACCGCCCCGTTACGCGTAATGCGTAGACTCCCCCCAACTTGCCGATGCCGATTCTAGCATCCGCCGGGGGCGAAAATCACCTTGCGACTTCCGAAATCGGGTGAGCGAGCAGCGACGGGCGGGGAAAATGCGGGTCCCTCTCGCCAGTTGTGTCAAGCTTGCGTCACGTGATTATCGACCTTGTGACCCGGCAGGCCGGCCTCGCAAGGGAAGGCCCGAGATTCCTTCGCCCGGCTGCCTGTTCCGGTCGCGTCACATGATCATCCGAAGACGAAGGTCATGTCTGATCTGATCGCCGGCCAGCGGCGCATCGACGCCGATAATGATCCAGGAACACCAGGTTGTTCGGGATCATGCCGGCCTGCGAGCGGATGTTATCGTCGGTCATCCACTTGACGGCCTGCACTTCCTCAGGCTTCGGCCGCAGCGCCCCCCCGATCAGCCGAACCTCCCACCAGAGCAGATGCAGCCCACCGTCCTCCCGAAGCCAGCTCCACAACTCGTCCCCTGCTTCGACTTCGAACCCCAGCTCCTCGCGAAACTCGCGAACGATCGCCTCGGCAGGCGATTCGCCCGGCTCGATCTCGCCACCGGGGAAACACCACAAGCCAGGGGCGCGGACTCTCTCACTCCGCTGAATCATGAGCAGCCGGCCGCGCTGCTCGAGGACGCCGACCACGCCGTACATGCAGTCATGCCGCGGGTGACAGCCCTCGCGGCCCGAAGCGCGCTTGGCGCAACGTTCAGTGCCTTCGGGCGAGGCGCACGGCCGGCGCTGCGGCCCCTCGTCAACCTGTCGATTGGATGTGGGATTCATCGGTGCAGAGTACTCCGCCCTTCGGACGCGGCCAACAGAAAAGGTCGGCAGCGGGCCGCTTACACCCGCTGCCGACCTGTTTTCGTCACAACACGCGATCCTGCAGATTCGCACTTACGGGTAAATCAGAGAGTCGGTCGTCGAATAGGACGAATCCGTGGTACCCCAGACTTTCTCGCCCGGGTACCAGTGATCGCTCAGGGGGGTATCGCCACCCATCACCGCCTCGTTGACGGCCGCAGTATCGCCGGCGCTGACATTCTGCAGGCTCTGCATGTGGGTGTAGATGTTGTCCTGATCCACGCCGACGATCGGCGTCTTCTCGAAGGAGGCGTGGCCATCCGCGTAGAGGACGTTCTGGCCCTCGCCAGTGCCCCGGCCGCCGTGGTTACCGGAGTTGTACGTCTTCCATTCCTGCGGCGTCAGGCCGCCTGACGCCTTGGTGCCATCGAAGTTGGGGTCCACGTTCGGGCTGGCCGTCGTCGAGCTGACTTCGCCCCAAGGGCCCTTGTCGGCACCGACGCACATCCGCGGATCGAGCGCTTCGCTCGGCCGCGTGGAGAACGGGCCGTAAGGAACCTGGTAGCCGTAGCTGACGTTTTTGTACTTGCTGAAGTCGTAGTACAGGTCGATGTTCTGCTGCGGATCGACCGTATCGCCCGAGCTGGGGCAGATGAACTGCTTCGGTGTCACATCGCCGGACCGCACGAGCATGAACAGCGCCCGCGTCGTCGTCAGCTTGTTCGCCGCGTTGGTCGAGATCGCCATGACGCCCGGCCTGTCAGCCGATCCAAGGTTGATGGGCAGTCCAACGTCCAGCGTGCCGTCGGGCGTGTACTGGATGTCCCAGGTGCCAGCCTCGAGGAACGTCGGGGTGGGCCAGTTCTCCTCGTTGTCGTTGGCGTAAATCTTGAACGCCGTGCCTTGGCCCTTCACGTTGCTCTGGCAGACCAGCCGCTTGCTCAACTCCCGCGCTCGCGAGAGGCTGGGCAGCAGAATCGAGATCAGCAGGGCGATGATCGCGACCACCACCAGCAGCTCGATCAGGGTAAAGGCTTTCCTTTTACGTTTCCTACTCATCGCAAACTTCTCCTATTTCCGAAACTTTCGTCCGCGTGCCGCTCGCCGAGCGCGACGAGGCAGGGTGGCTACCGAGCTATGGATAAATCATGATTACCGGGTCACGGGACCATCCCGTGTGATCACCACACCAACGCCCGTCGTCAACACTGCCAGCCGGCACCTTTACCGCTACGGGCACCCGCAACGGGTTTTCGACGCTCCAGTTGCCCTGCACGTGGCCACGTCCGGTAACCGCGTTTCGCGTGTCGAGAGACGCACCATCATTGATCGTGCAGGCAGGTTCTGTGTCAGCAATCAGCGGCGCGCAACCGGCACCTCAACCAAGAGAAGCCAGTGCGTGCGGTCTGCGGGGCACGCCTAACGGAGGCCCCCCTACTTGGGCGGGTACGGGAAGGAAGGACGTCGAATCGGACGGATCTTATAATGGCGCCTGCGTGCACCGAACCGGCAATCGCCGGGCGGCGTAACCGCAGGAAGGAACGACGTTTATTTATGGATGATAGCTGATAAGCGCGTTCCTTCGTCCCGCAACCTCACTTACCGATTATATGCTACCAAAAGCCTTCGTAGCCGTCAACGGCCGTTTGGCCGCTCAATCGAGGAATTTCCGGACCAGAACCTCAGGGAAATCGCCGCAGATCAAAATTAAAGCTTCACCTTACGCAAATTGATCTCGAACGGCCGGCAGGTGCCCAGCCCTCGGTCCATCGCCGCTTCCAGATACGGTAGCGACGCAGCCGGCCCGCCAATCTGCGAAAGCCCCACCGCACCGCGAACCCGGTTCAGCGTCTGCAGGCCGATCGTGTCGACGGCGACGGGATCGAAGCCGCCCATCAGCATCCCCGCGTCCCAGGTGAAGTCCTCGGCCACCTCCGGACCTCCGTCAAAGACCACGCGAAGGCCGTTGACAACGTGCAGGCGGAGCCTCGATCGGACGGCCGGCAAGGCAACGATGTCGGCGACGAAGGGCGAGCAGCCGTCGGCGTAGAACTGGGCGGGGTGCTTGATCAGCGTGTGCGACAGGTTGAAGAGGCTGCATGACAAACCGGCGATGTTGTGGTCCATCAGGAAGGGGACGTTGATGATCGCGGTCACGTCGTCGAGCCAGGCGACGAGGCGGTCGCGTCCGCTGGCGAAGTCGAGTTCGTCGGTCGTCCAGCCCCACTTGGGGGCCTGGGTCTTCGTTTCCTGCCGAATGGCGGGGGAAACGCCGATGGTGACTATGCGTGCCGGGTCGAAGCCGGCAGCGGCAAGCGATCGCACCATGGCTCGCAGCATGGCGTCGGCGGTGCCCAGACCGTCAGCACCGGTGGGGCTGAAGTTGAGAGCGAGCACGTCGTCTTTCTTGAGGATTGACTGCCAGGAGGCGGCGTGGTCGGCCTGGCCCGTGAGATGAGCCAGGAGGATTCCCAGCAGGTCGAAAACGACCTCTTCGTGGATGCCGCGCGGCGTGAGGACGTGCTCGGAGCGAACCTCGACGACGAAGGACCGCTGCGCGTCGCGCGGCTTGTCCGATTTCGACGAGCCGGCCAGGCAGGGCAAGCGCGACGTGATGGCGACGCCGGCGGCAGCAGCCGCGGCGTGCCGGAGAAATTCCCTCCGGCACAATCCCGAGCCGTCGCGCCGGGCGATCCGTCGCGACACATAACTCGATGTGAATGCGTTGTTTGACACTGTTCTGGGCACCTCATATAGGTATCGGCTCACGCATCAATCGATCTGAAACGGTGAGCAACAGGCGGGGCTGGGAAAGAAAGAGCAGGCGGCATGAGACCATCTTACGATCAGCTCAGGCACCAGGCGGCGGAGCACGGCCAACAGCACCTCTTTCGATACTGGGAACAGCTCGACGAGCCCGAACGACAGCAACTACTGGCGGACGTGGCGGAGATCGACTTTCCCTGCGTCGCCCGGCTCGTCGGCGAGCGAGGCCGAGAGGCGAAGCTCGACATTGCAGCCGAGAAGATCAAGCCGGCGCCGGTTTATCCGGCCATTCCGGCGGGCGAGATGGACGTCCAGTATCGCCAGGCCCGCGAGCGCGGCGAGGAATTGCTCAGCGCGAGCAAGGTCGCGGCCATGCTTGTGGCGGGCGGGCAGGGAACGAGGCTAGGCTATGACGCGCCGAAGGGCGTGTTCCCCATCTCGCCGGTGCGCAACAAGACGCTCTTCGAGCTGTTTGCCGAATCGATCCGGTCGATCCGGAAACGCTACGCGTGCCGGCTGCCCTGGTACATCATGACCAGCGAGGCGACGGACGCCGACACCCGGGCGTACTTTGAAGACAACAACTACCTCGGCCTCGAGCCGGACGAGGTCCGCTTCTTCAGGCAGGGCGTCATGCCCGCGGTTGACGACGCCGGCAAGATCCTGCTGGCCGACACGTACCGGGTAGCGCTGTCGCCGAACGGGCACGGGGGCAGCCTCATGGCGCTGCGGCGCAGCGGCGTGCTCGAAGAGATGAACGGGCGCGGGATCGAGGCGATCAGCTACTTCCAGGTGGACAACCCGCTGGTCAAGCCGGCGGACGCGCTGTTCATCGGCCTGCACCATTCGACCGGGGCGCAGATATCGAGCATCGCCGTGCCGAAGGCCGACGACCTCGAGCGCGTGGGCAACTTCGTCGAGATCGACGGCAAAGTGCAGGTCATCGAATACTCCGACCTGCCGGAATCGCTGGCGCGGGCGAAGAACCCCGACGGTTCGCGCGTGCTGAACGCCGGGAGCGTGGCCATCCACGTGCTGAGCCCGGCATTTGTGGACATGCTGACCGGCGCCGGGCGAGTATCACTTCCGTGGCACCGGGCGCGGAAGAAAGTCTCCCACCTCGATGTGCAGACCGGTCAAAAAGTCGAGCCGGAAGAGCCCAACGCCACCAAGTTCGAGATGTTCATCTTCGACGCGATCCCGCTCGCGGAGCGCACGATCGTCCTCGAGCAGCCGCGGAGCGAGTGGTTCAGCCCGGTGAAGAATGCCGAAGGGGTGGACAGCCCGGCGACAGCGCGGCGGGACATGATCCGGCGGGCGGCGGCGTGGCTCGAGCAATGCGGCGTCGCGGTGCCGCGCGATGGCAGCGGAGAGCCGGCGGCCGTGATCGAGATTTCGCCCCTGCTGGCCGTGGACGCGAACCAGCTCTGCAAGTCGCTGAGAGAACGCCCCAAGATATCCGCGGGGGACAGGCTCTATCTTGAATAGCCGCCGCGAAGTGCAGACCCCGGTCCCTCTCGGGGAGGAGTTGGAGAGGGGTCCGGCAAGGGGAGCGCGGCCGGGCCGTTGTTCGCTTTTCACGGCCTGCCCCTTCGGGTCAGGCCGTGCCACCCGAGGCACGCGGGCGCACGCCGAACCGGCACGGTAGTGCCACATTCTGTCACTATTGTTCAGGACAGCAGTGTCACCTTGTGTCAATAGAGCTTTTCGATAAGACGGTCCACGACGGCGCGGAGCTTCGAGGGGTCGTCGCACTTGTACGTGCCGTCCTCGATGGCGGCGCGAAGCGCGGCGATGCGCTCGGCGCGGGCCGCGGTGTCGGACGACTGGAGCGACAGGTTCACCGCCTCGGGCGAAAGCGAGACCTGGTCGGCGCGATCTTCCGGCGGGACCGCGTCGGGGCGGTTGCGGCCGCCGTCGGGCGGGCGGTCACGGTTGACGCCGAGCGATCGCAGCAGATCGTGTATGTTGCCGATAGCCATCGCGGCGCTTTCAGAATGATTCCCGTTCTCACGCTGCTCGCGGCCAGCCGGGTCGCCAATCGTGCGGCGCCAAGGCGTGGCGGACTTCCGCCAAAGGCCCGATAATCCCGACCGCCGGCGGCGACCACGCGTGCCCGGCCAGTAATGGGCGGTCGCGCAGTGGCAGACGGCGAGGTCTCGCCCGGCGCGCACTGGCGAGGCCCGGAAGCATGTCGATCTCGCGTTGAAGGGTGAGCGGGCCCAGTCCCGGAGCGCGCTGGACGCGTCACCTTTACCCCTTATCGGTCCTATCGTCGGGAATGGACTCCACCTTGAGGCAAATCTGCGAATGAATCGAAACGGACGTTTCATCAGGCTTAACCGTGTCTCATGACCATTGACGGGTCGGACGGAAGCGAGGCCATTCGGCCTGCGTTCTCCCCGGAGCCCGTCATCGCGCAACCTCGCCCCTCCTGGGGAGAGGCCTGGTGGGGTCGAACGAGGACGCCGTCGACGCGTTCTCGTGCGTCCAGATACTTTTGGAGTATCGAGCGGTGTTGGTCCGGGCGGCCATGTCCGAGCCGGTCGGAAGTCGAGGCCGGCCGTGCAACAACTGATTCCGCTGCCGTGTGGGCGAGCCGCGTTTTTGGGCAAATACACCGTCTCGTATAAAAACTGCCCTGGCGGTGTCGCCAGCCGAAGTGAAATCACCGTTTATCGGTGTATTTGCTCGGAAACGCGGATTTGGGATCGCGGATGGCGTTATCAAAAACGCGGGTAACTGAAAAGCGGACGTTGGGGTGGAGAGGCAAGAGGCAGGAGGCAATAGCGAGTGGTCGGTTTGAGGCTCGACGCCGGGAGTGCTCGGCGTGGAATGGCGCGCGCTCATGGCAGCAACCTCCGTCGGGCGGGCAGCACTGCCGAAGCCTGTCCCAAACATACAACGAACATGGTGGAGATGCAAGCGGAAATTCGGTTTTTGTTCAAAAGGGGCGACTTTCGAGCCCACCCGGCCTCCCCGTGGAAGGAGAGGTTGGAAAGCAATCGGCCGCCCTTGCTCCCGGTTGGAACGCGATCAACCGTGGGCCGAGCCATTGCGCATTGCCGCGGTCAACGATTGCCTTCGATCAGGTCCGATGTGGCCGATTCTGCTGCCGACTCGCGCGTCCACACCGGTACCTTCCATAGCGGAACGCCGCGCTTCATCTGGTCGATGAACGCGCTGCATGCTTCGAGCGCAGCCGCGCGATGGCCGGCGGCGACAGTCAGCCGAAATGAGATAGCGCCGACCGGCACTCTGCCGACGCTGTGCTCCCCATGGATCGCCTGCACGCCGAATTCCTGTGCGACGTGCTGCGCCAGGCGGAGCATCTCCTGGCTGGTCATCGGTTCGTAGGCCTCGTAGTTGAGGGCGACAATCGGCCGCCCCGCCTCGTCGGGACGAACAACGCCGAGGAACTGCACGACCGCGCCACCCGGCGGCTGCGGACTTGCGGCCACGGGGTCCAGCGGTCCGGCACACAGGCGAACGGTCGTTGACATCATCCACCGCTTACCAGCCCGATCAACGCGACTTCGTCCGTCGGGCAAACGGGCGAGTCGTCTTGCGCGAAGGCGTGATTGATGGCGATGCGCGTGTGGTCCAAGGTCGGCGCCAGGGCCGGGCAGATCCGGCTGACCGCCGGAGCGATGTCCGCCGCACGGGCGCCGTCCGGCAGAGACAACGTCAACTCGCGGGCCTGCGCCAGGCGAGCCTGGGGGCCGAACAACAACACCTTCAGAACCATGATCGCTTTCCTGCTCAGCCTCCGATGGACGTCATGACGGCCGGGGCATCGTGCGGGTGTACCGCGGCCTTGCCGCGCAGCCCGGCGCGGAGAAGGCGATCCAATTCCCGCTCGTCCAGCCGCGGCCGCAGGGCCGGCAGCAGCGCCGGGCCCGCCTCGTCCATGAGGCAGGGATACAGCGTACCGTCCGCGGCGATGCGGATGCGATCGCACCGGTCGCAGAAGTGATTGCTCATCGGGGTGATGAAGCCGACGATCGCGGTCCGGCGGTCTTCGAGCATGACCTCTTCGCGGCGGGCGCTGGCGCTGGTCCGCGGCAGTGGGTGCCAATGCGTAACGCGGGGCGACAGGCGGCGGCGCATCTCGGCCACGGAAACGTAGCGCTGCGACCACTGCGCCGCGAGCGGGCCCATCGGCATCAGCTCGATGAAGCGGATTTCCAGCCCGCGCTCGGCGGCAAACGCCAGCAGCGCCGGCAGCTCTTCGTCGTTCTCTTTGCGAAGGACGACGGTGTTGAGCTTGACGCGCAGCCCGGCCGCCGCCGCGGCGTCGATGCCGGCCAGCACGCGGGGCAGGCCGTCAACGCCGGTGATCGCGGCGAACCGCGCGGGATCGAGCGAATCGAGGCTCACGTTCACGCGGTGCAGGCCCGCCTGGCGATATTCGGCAGCTTTTTTCGCGAGCGTCAGGCCGTTCGTGCTCATGGCCAACTCGGCGACCGCGGGGCCTCGGGCGAGCCGCTCGATGATCTCGAGCAGATCGGGGCGTGCCGTCGGATCGCCGCCGGTCAGACGCACCTTGTTCAGTCCGTATCGCGCGGCGAGGTGCCGGACGAGTTGCTCGATTTCTCCCGGCGACAGCACCGGCTCGTCGTGCGGCGCATCGTAGAAGGCCGGCCGGCAGTACGTACAGCGCATCGAGCAGCCCTTGGTCAGCGACAGACGCAGGTATGCGATCGTCCGGCCCTGCGCGTCCGCCAGCGGCCCGTCCTCCGTGGCGTCACGGAAAGGCGGCATCGCGGGCTCAGATCGCTTGGCGGCTGACGACAGTAGGCTCACTTTCATCGCAGTAGCGCTCGATCTCGAAACAACGCTCGATAACTGGTGAATGGTAGATCAAAGTGATCAGGATATCCTGCGGGGCAATCCTGACCGGACCCGCGGCGCAACCCCACACGCTGGAATGGCCGATTTACCGAGCACCCCTCGCCCCGTCAAGGCGAGGTGGTTCGTCGATCATATCGCGGCGCCGGCGGCGAACAGTAGCGGGGATCTGGCGGTCTAAGGCCGCCATCGACGTGGCGAGCTGGGCCGGGCGTCGGGAGCCGAGTTAGATCGGAGGATATTCGGTATACTGCGGGTCGGCCGCATCGCTCGGTGCGCCCGCTGAATTCGAAATCCACGACGTCCAGCCTTCTGGAGGATTCCGGCGATGACCACTCTCGTCAAGCGAGCACTTGTCTGTCTTCTTGCCTGCCAGGTGGTGTATGCGGCCGACGACCTCTTCCGCTCGGCTTCGTTCGACGCGGCGCGCGAACTGGCAAAAAAGGAAGGCAAGCTCGTTTTCGTCGACTTCTACACGACGTGGTGCGGCCCCTGCAAGGTCATGGAGAGCACGACGTTCGCGGATGAGAAGGTCATTGCGTGGCTCAACAAATACACGGTCGCCGTGAAGATTGACGCGGAGAAGGAAACGGAGGTCGCCAAGAAGTACGCGATCGAGACGTATCCCACGCTGCTGTTCGCCAAGCCGGACGGCACGGAGCTCGGCCGGATGGTCGGCCTGCACGAGGCCGAGGCTTTTCTCGAGGAGGCGGCGGCAATCAAGGCGGGCAAGACGCCGCTCGAGCGGGCGAAGGAGAAGCTGGTGGCGGCCGGCGAAAACGATCCCTCTGCCCGCATGCACTACGCAGAGACGCTCGCCCAGATCGGGATGTCGGAAGAGGCTCTGAAAGAGTATCTGTGGTGTTTCGACGAGGGGAATAAGCAGTCGGTCGGCTTTGGGGGCGTCCGGCTGTCGTTTCTCCTGAGCGACATCATGGACCTGGGGCAGAAATACCCGCCGGCGCTCGAGGCGCTGCGCAAGCGTCGCGACGCGCTGCGCGAGCAACTCGAGACCGAAGAGCCGAAGACGCCGTCGCTCTGGTCCATGCTGGCAATCAGGAACCACGACTTTCCTGCTCAGGACTATGCGGCGTTGAATCAGTACCTTGGCGAAGACGAGGCGACGCTCGCCTTTTATGACAAGATGCGCAAGGAGCATCCCGACTGGCAGACCGTTGAGCAGCTTCGCATGTTCGTCTTTGACCAGCTTCGCGAAGCCCACCGGTACAAGGAGATCGCGGATTCGACAGACATCGTGAGGCAGGTCGACGATCGAATCGCGCTGGACGCGCGATCCGCGACGTTGATGCCCCAGGAGCGCGACGAGGAGTTGGCGAAGCTCCATCGGCAGATGCTGCTGCAGGAGATTGCCGAGTATTACGAGGTGCTGGTCGGCGTGGGCGACCAGGAGGGAGCCGCCAAGCTGGCCGAACGGGCCCTCAAGATCGACGACGGCGCGGAGACGTACAACCTGCTGGCGTGGCATGGCTACCTGACCGGCCGGCCGACGGAGGTCAACCTCGAGCAGGCGCGGAAGGCGAACGAGCTGACCGAGGGGCACAACGCGGCCATTGTTGACACGCTCGCCCGCGTGCTGGCCGCGTTGGACAAGAAGTCCGAGGCCTGCGACCTGCTGCGCAAAACGAAGGACCAGGAAATCGGCGAGCGCGAACGGGCGATCCTGGCCACCTGCACCGCGGAACTGGACTGCGGTGCGGGGAGTTGAAGTGCTCACCGCTGGTTTCGTCGGAACAAGCCGATAGCGCCGCCGCGTGTAGTATATATACGGCATAGAGCTGCGTTCGCCTCGGTGCATGTCTGGAATACCGGCAGCTATTGCCGGCGACCAGATGGAATTACGGTCCGCCGGCCGTACAATACGTCACGGGCGCTACCGACTCGGGAGGTGCGACATGGTTTACCGGGGTCACGTACGCAACGGCAAGATCGAGCTCGACGAGAACGCCTCGTTACCGGAAGGCGTGCAGGTACGGATCGAGGTCGTACTGGCAGATAACTCCGGACGAGACAAGCGCGGCCGTTCACTGTACGACCGACTCAAACCGTTCATCGGCAGTGCCAAGGGCCTGCCGGCGGACGCGTCGGTGAACGTGGACCACTACCTTTACGGGCATCCCAAACGATGAAAGCTGTTTTCGCCGACACGCCCTTTTATGTGTCCTTGGCGAACACCCACGACGTCAACCACGCCATTGCCCTGTCGCTGGCGGAGACGATCGACGGCCCGACGATCACGACTGAATACGTTCTGGTCGAGTTGGGGAATTGGCTCTCTCGCGCAGGAGATCGCCTGGCGTTTCTGACCCTCATGGATCAGATTAGCGTCGATCAGGACGTGACTGTGCTTGGTGGGAGTGGCGACTTGTTTGCGCGGGGCGTCCATCTCTTTCGCCAGCGGCCGGACAAGGACTGGTACCTGACCGATTGCATCTCCTTCGTCGTCATGCAAGAGCAGCAACTTACCGAGGCCCTCACCGCCGACCACCATTTCGAGCAGGCGGGCTTCACGATTCTTCTAAAGTGAAGTGACGCTTCCGCGCGTGCCGTTTCAGTCCGGTCGCTTCGCTCATTGGGCGACGCCGTCAGGCGACGCCGCCGGAGCGGAGGGTAAAGATGACCTGCCAGGTGCGGTCGGTCTCGCCGCGCTCGATGAGTTCGAGCGGGTTGGCGCCATCGAAGGCCTTGTTGGGCGTTTCCAGCCAGGGGCCGACGGCATCTTCGGCGACGAGTTCACGAAGGGCGTCGGTGATGCGCTGAACTTCGGTCATCGCTTGATCGTATTGACCACGCATGGCAGGAGGCTCCGATGTCCGGCAATTATCGTATTGCAGAGACTGAACCTCAGCAACGCTTTCCGAAGTGGCGTGACTTGCTGACGGGCCCGGCCTCGGTGTCATTTCCAGCTGTAGTGCGTGGCCAGTTCGAATGTGATCCTCCGCTGGCGATGGTCTGGGAGTGGAGCGTGCTGGCGGACTTTCGGTGGAGGTTGCGTCGCGAAGCCCAAGCACTACGATGATCCGCGCGCGAATGCCCGCGGTCCATCGAGCGGGCGGCTCGGGGCGGACATGTCAAACGGCGACCACGAAATCGAGGTGAGAACCATGGCAACCCTGGCACGGAAAGTCGCGGAATGGGTCGGCAAGGTGTCGTACGGCGACCTGCCGGACGGGACCGTTCATGAAACCAAGCGGCGGATACTGGACTCGATCGCCACGACGCTGGGGGCGTACCGGCAGCGGCCGGCACGGGTGGCGCGAGAGGCGGCCATGGCCGTCAGCGACGCGAACGGGGCGGTCGTCTGGGGGACGAAGCACCGGACGACGCCGGACCTGGCGGCGTTCGCCAACGGCACGATGGTGCGTTACCTCGATTACAACGACACGTATCTGAGCCTGGAGCCGGCGCACCCGTCGGACAACATTTCGGCGGCGGTGGCCACCGCCCAGGCGCAGGGCCTCGGCGGGCGGGATGCGATCCTGGCGATCGTCATCGGCTACGAAGTGCAGTGCCGCATGTGCGACGCGGCCAGCCTGCGGGCCGGCGGGTGGGACCACGTCACCTACGGGGCGCTGAGCACGGCCATGCTGGCCGGCAAGCTGTGGGGTCTGAATGTCGATCAGCTCGAGCACGCGTTGGGCCTGGCCGGCGTGTGCAACATCACCACGCGGCAGACGCGGACCGGGCAAATCTCCGACTGGAAGGCGTGCGCGTTCGCGAACGCGGCCCGCAACGGCGTGTTCGCGGCGTCGCTGGCGAAGCGGGGGCTGACCGGCCCGCACGAAATCTTCGAAGGACCCAAAGGGCTGATGAAACAGCTCAACCTGCCGGGGCTCCAAGAGCTGAAGCTCGGCGGCAAGGGCGACTTCATGCTCGATCGTACGTACATCAAGTTCTGGCCGGCGGAGTATCATTCGCAGTCGGCGATCGACGCGTGCCTGCAGCTCCGACCGCAGGTGGCCGGCAAAAGAATCGAGAAGGTGCACATCGGCAGCTTCGAGGCGGCGGTAAGCATCATCGGCTCGGAGCCGGAGAAGCTGCGGCCGACCTCGCGCGAGACGGCCGACCATTCGATGTTCTACTGCTGCGCGGCGGCGCTGGTGGACGGCGACGTGACGCTGGACACCTTCCGCGACGAACGGCTGAAAGACCCGAAGCTGCTTGACCTGATCGACCGGACGAAAATCGTCGAGGTGCCGGAGTTGAACAAGGGATATCCGAAGGGCATTCCCAACGACGTGACCATCACGTGCGCCGACGGGACAAAGGCGAACAAGCGTGTGGACTTCCCGCGGGGACACGCGGAAAACCCCATGAGCGACGACGAGGTCGTCGCGAAGTTCCGGCGGCTGGCCGATCGTGTGGTCAGCCGGCAGACGGCCGATCGGATCGTCGAAGAGGTCATGCGGTTCGAGAAGCTGAAGGACACGCGCGGGGTGTTTGAGTTTGAGGTAGAGCGGTAGGCCCCTTGGCTGTTGGCTGTTGCGCGTGGGGGATCGTCGGCGAAGTCGAGAGGTCGGAGGTCAGGTGTCGACGCCCGCCCGACCCTTCCTTTCAAAGGGGAGGGGTTTATGCCGCGCGCTGGTGGCGTTTTGCCTCCCTTGATTGTCGCGTCGCCATTGATCACGCGCATAGTGTCGCCTTGAGCAGCGAGCAACGTGTGTTGCGCGTGCCGTCGCGCTCGTTCGCTACGAGTCAAATCCGCCCATAAAAAGGCGCCAGCCATTCCGCACTGGCTCGGTGCCATATAAACGGGTCTTTAGGTCGGCTTTCCCCTGGAACGTAGCGTCCACAACACGTTAATATGGGAGCGGGGAAGGCGCGTTTTCGCGATACGCGCCGTCTGCGGGAGCGGGCCCCGCATCCGGAGGAAGGTGGATCACGCCACCTGATGAATCACACGGCTTTGGCACGGAGGAACCAGCCATGCTGCGCAATGGGTCGGTAGCAATGCGATCGCCGGTTCTGTTTGTCCTCGGTTTCCTCTTTGCGACATGGTGCTCGTCGAACACCGCGGAGGCGAGGAAGCCGTACCGCGACAACTTCTTCACCGCGTATCCGTCTGCAACTGGAACGGTTCTCGACACCGTTCCGAGTCACCCTAATCACTGCGGCGTATGCCACTACGACTTTGGCGGCGGTGGGCCCCGCAATCTGTACGGTCAGGCCGTGGAGGCAACCGATCGATCGGTTGCGGCGATCCTCGGGCTTGGCGGATTGGATTCCGACGGCGATGGTTTCACCAACGACGTGGAGATCACCGACACGGCCAACTACGTCAACACGCCGACGTTTCCCGGACTGACGCCGGCGAACGTCGGACAAGTGACCAACGTGGATCTCGCCGACATTCAGACCCACCTGGTGCCCAGCACCGGTGGGGATACCACGCCGCCGAGCGTGACACTCATCGCGCCGAACGGCGGCGGATCGTACGTGGCGAACAGCGAGACGACGGTACAGTGGACGGCGAGCGACGCGAGCGGTATCGCGGTCATCGACGTGTATCTCTCGCTGGATGCCGGCGCGAGCTACTCGCTCGTGGGCAAGGGCTTGCCCAACACCGGCAGCTTCACGTGGTACCCGGCCAACCGGCCGACGGCGGAAGCGTTGCTGCGCGTCGAGGCGACGGATAACGCGTTCAACAAGAACCATGACGACAGCGACGCGGTGTTCACCATTGAATCACCGCCGGGCGGGATCGCCCCGACCACGCTTCGCGACTTCGACCAGCCCGGAAGCCAGCCGTTCGAAGCGGGAATCCTCAATCCGCCGAGCGCCTGTGCGACCTGTCACGGGAACTACGACCCGTCGGTCGAGCCCTACTACAACTGGCAGGGCAGCATGATGTCTCAGGCCTCGCGCGATCTGCTGATGCAGGCGAACATGGTGATCGCGAACCAGGATGCCCCGGATTCCGGCGATCTCTGTCTGCGATGCCACCTCCCTCGCGGCTGGTTGCAGGGGCGATCCGTTCCTACGGACGGCAGCCAGATGCTCGACACGGATCGAAGCGGCGTCGCCTGCGACTTCTGCCACCGCCTGGTCGATCCGATCTACGACCCTGCGGCCAACCCGCCGGAAGATCAGAGCATTCTCGCCGCCTTGAGCTTTCCAGGCACCGTTTTCGGCAATGGCATGGCCGTCATCGATCCAACCGGCGCCCGCCGCGGTCCCTTCTTGAATGCCGACAGCGGACACCCGGTCCTCGTGTCCCCGTTCCATCGCGAGGCGGCGCTGTGCGGCACGTGCCATGACGTCAGCAATCCCGCGTTCCAGAAGGATGGCGAGGGCAACTACGTGCCCAACGCGTTCGACACGACGGCGACAGATTTCTCTTCACACACGCTCATGCCCGTCGAGCGGACATACAGCGAGTGGTTCTTCAGCCTTTACAACCAGCCGTCGGGCATCTACGCCCCGCAGTTCGGCGGCAACCGGGACTACGTCGCCACCTGCCAGGACTGCCACATGCACGACGTGACGGGGCAGGCGTGCAACTTCGGCACGCCGCCGACGCGGACCGATCTCCCGCTGCACGACATCACCGGAGGCAGCACATGGTATCCGGGCCTGATCAGCACGCTCTATCCCGGAGAAGTGGACGATGCGGCGTTGCAGAGCGGCATTACCCGGGCGCGCTACATGCTGCAGCACGCAGTGGACATGTCCCTCGAGCAGGAAGGAAGGATGCTGTCCGTCACGCTGGTCAACAACACCGGCCACAAGATTCCGACCGGATATCCGGAAGGGCGCCGGATGTGGATCAACGTCAGGTTCTACGATGATTCCATGACGCTCCTGGCGGAGTCCGCGGCGTACGACGCGACGACCGGCGGTCTGGCGCATGACGAGGAGGCGAAGATCTACGAGATCGAGCCGGGGCTGGACGACGTCACCGCGCCGCTCGTCGGTGTGGAGCCGGGCCCGTCGTTTCATTTCGTCCTCAACAACAAAGTCTACAAGGACAATCGCATCCCGCCGCAGGGATTCGCCAACGCCGACTACGCGTCGTTCGGCGGACCGCCTGTTGCCTACTCGTACGCCGACGGGCAGTACTGGGATGTGACCACGTACGGAATCCCGCGGGAGGCCGCGACTGCCGAAGTGACGGTGTATTACCAGAGTACGAGCAAGGAGTTCATGGAGTTCCTTCGCGACGAGAACTCGACGAACAACCTGGGACAGCAGATGCATGACCTGTGGGCGAACAACGACAGGTGTCCGCCCGAAGCGATCGCCCAGTCGCAACTGGCGATTGCGCCGCCTCTGCCCGGCGACTACAACGGCGACGGCAAGCTGACGAGCGAGGACTACAACTCGTTTCCCGATTGCGTAACCGGCCCCGGCGGCACGGCTACGCCCGCCTGTATGCCGTACGATTCCGACTTTGATTTGGACGTGGACCTCGCCGACTTCTCCGGTTTCCAGATCGGCTTGCCGGCGTTCGACGCCACCCCACCCACGCATCCAACGACGCTGAACGCAACGGCCGACGATCTGGCGATCAGTCTGGACTGGAGCGACAACACCGAGCCCGATCTTGCCGGTTATAACGTCCTGCGTTCAACCGTCGCCGGTGGACCCTATCTCAAGATCAACGACGCTCTTGTCGCCACGAGCGATTTCGACGACACCGGGCTGAGCAATGGAGTGCCGTACTACTACGTCGTGGTCGCGGTGGACAACGCCGGGAACGTGAGCGAAAGCAGCGGCGAGGCAGGTGCAACGCCGCATCCGACGAGTGGAACCGCCACGCATGTCGCGTCCATCGTCACCAGCGTCGATGACCAGGGCGGTGGCAACAAATACGGTGTTGCAACCGTCACCATTGTCGACGACCTGGGTATCGTCACCGCGGGCGCGAGCGTCACCGGGACCTTCACGGGCAAATTCACAGGGACCTTCATCGAGGACACGGATACCAACGGCGTGGCCGTGCTTGTGGCCGGACCGAAAAACGGCAGCACGGACTTCACCTTCTGTGTCGATGACGTGACCCACGCAACCCTCACCTACGATGCGGGCGCCAACGTGGTAACCTGCGCCTCGTATCCGTAGCCACTGTTAGCGGACCGGCCGCGCAAGTTCTTCGTGGCGCGGCCGTGACCCACGGCCCCGCCGGGATGGTATCGCCGGCCAGGGGTGGAAATGATCGGCGGCGGGCGATAGGCTGAGCCGCGGTTCGCGGGCTTGGCTGCCGGCGAGCGGCCGTCGGTGCATGACCGGCACGCCCGTATCAAGTCATAAGTGCCAGGGAGAGCTGAATTTGCTCGCCGCCAAGAGTTGCTTGTCACCCTGCTTGATCGCAGCGGTATTGCTCGTTGTGACGATTCCGGGTCCGACGGTGGCGGCGCCGATCCCGCAGCAGGACGCGGGAGCAAAGGCGTCGGGTCCGGAGTTCGACTTCGAGGCCCTGCGGCAGCGCGTCGAAAGCGGTGATCTGAGCGAAGCGGAGGCCAAGCGGGTCATCGCGCTCAGCGAGGAGATCAAGGAGCGAGCAAAGGAACACCTGACGCTCTTGCAGCGCATTGAGCGCGCGCTCATCGAGCCGTGGGTGTTCTTCGGGTTCGCCGCGCAGTTCATCTTCGCGCTGCGGTTCATCATCCAACTCATCGCGTCGGAGCGCAAGAAGCGGAGTTACGTGCCGGTTGCGTTCTGGTACCTGTCGCTGGGCGGCGGGGTCATGCTGTTGGTCTACGCGATCCACTTGCGCGATCCCGTGTTCGTGCTCGGCCAGGGACTCGGCTGTTTTATCTACATCCGCAATCTGATACTGATCTACGAGCGCCGCGGTAAGCTCGGCCGAGCAATCGCGGCGTCAGAGGGTGCGGAGTAGTGCGGGGTGCCGCGCTTGCGTTTCTGGAGGCGTCTTGGAGTGTTCTGCACTGCTCGAGCGCAGCATCACGCTGAACCGTCGTCTGCGTTCGGAGCGCCGCTCAGGTTTGACGAATGAAACCGTATCGCGAGCCAATTCCTACGCTTGACCTGTCGGTCGTGGTGCCCGTTTACAACGAGCGCGACAATGTCGAACCGCTCGTGGACGACCTGCTGCGCGAGCTCACGGTGCTCGAACGCAGCTTCGAAGTCATCCTGGTCAACGACGGCAGCACCGACGGCAGCGCCGAGGCGCTTGATGCGGCCGCTGCGCGCGACGGCCGGATCAAGGTGATCCACTTCGCCGGAAACCGGGGGCAGACGATCGCCATCGCCGCGGGGATGTACCACAGCAGTGGGCGCGTTCTCGTCCTGATGGATGGCGACCGGCAGAACGATCCGGCCGACATCGGCATGCTCATCGACAAGCTCGAGGAAGGATACGACTGCGTCAGCGGCTGGCGCAAGGACCGGAAAGATCCGGGCATCCGCAGCTACCCGTCGCGTGTCGCCAACTGGCTCGTTCGCCGGGCGACGCGCGT
>JBECKQ010000024.1:0-2855 GCA_040235375.1 Phycisphaerae bacterium
TTCACGTGGCGCGGATGGCGGGCGTGCCCCGCAGCGTCATCGAGCGCAGCCGAATGATTCTCGACGAGCTGCACCGCGGGTTCACCCGCGAGTCGCACACGACGAAGCTGGCCGCCCGCAAGACGAAAAAAGAGCAGCAAATGCTGCTGTTCGACGACCCGATGGAAGCGGTGGCGAAGGAGCTGACGGCGATGGACACCGACCGGCTGACGCCGATCGAGGCGCTGCAGAAGCTTCGCGAGTTGCAAAAGAACGTCCGCGGCTGAGACGCGCGGTACGTCAGCCGAACATGAGCAACAGAATCGCCAGGGCCATCACGCCGGCGCAGCTTAGAGCGACCATCGCGCCCTTCTGATAGTCCGGTTGCATCTTGATCGCATCTTCGGCGTAGTCGGGCACGCGGCGGATCGCGAAGATTTGCAGCCCGAAACCGAACCCCGCAAAGCCGAACAGCAGTGCGATCGCACAGCCCACTCCGGCCAGGCCGATCAACCAGAACACCGCCATGGCCGCGAGGCCGGTCAGGGCGGCGGGATAGCCGGCGGAGGCGAAGTCGTTGGCGTCTTCGATGCGCTTGAGCGTGTGGTATCTCGTGCGGGCGCGCTGCTTCAGTTCGTTCCAGAGGATCAGCTTCCCGCACTCCGGGCACACGTCGCCCGAGACGCCGGTGAGGTTGTAGCCGCACTTGAGGCAGATGGGAGGCAGCTTCTCTCGCCAGGTATTGTCCGGCACGCGCATGCGAATCTATCCGTTTCGTCGGCGTTGGCTCCGGCCGGTTAGCCCCACGACCATGCGAAGCGCGGCTTGAAGTGATAGTAGTACAGCCCGATGAACCGCATCGCCACGATCCATACGTACAGAGAGACGACAATACCGACCGCCTCGCTCGCCAGCATGCCGGCGAACGTAGGCGCCAGCCGGCGGAGGAAAAACTCCACCACAACGGTCGACGAGAACGCCATGGCCGTCAGGATGAACGTGATCAGGTAGGGGATGAACGTACGGATAATCGTGTACAGGATCAGGTCCGGGCGGAAGAAGCATCCGAATCCGCCGAGCGCGACGATGAGCACGGCGAAGGGCCAGAGGAAGATGCCCAGCGCCACCAGTCCGCACAAAGCGGCGATCATCTTGTCGCTGATCGCGGACGTACCGGAAAACATCCCCCCAAGCGAAGGAACCAGCGACAGGCCGAACAGGGCCGCCGGCAGCAGGACGATCGCCCATGTGCCAACGAACTTGAAGAACGGCGCGATGATGTCGTCCACCCAGCCGCCGGTGAGGGAAATGTCGGGAAGGTCCTTTTCTCCGTTCGCGCAGTGGAGTACGACGCTGAAGAGGTAGGCACAAATCCAGCCCTGAATGATGAACTTGCCCAGGAATCCGAAGAACAAGGCGTAGGACAACGGAATCTGCAAGAGGGCGATCACGCTGATAATCAGGTAGGTAATGAGGCTGCCGGGTTCAACGAAGAATGCGGCGCCGCGAATGCTGTCGTTCAGAAAGTCGCGCAGCCCGTCGAACAGGCCGCCGCCCTCCTCGGCGTCAGTGTCCCGTCGCACGCCGATGGCTCTGCCGGTGCGCAGGTCCGTGCCGCAGTTGATGCAGATACGTGCCTCGGGCGGCAGCGTGGTGCTGCAGCGGGGGCAGGTCTGGCCGCTCGCCCGCGGTTTCGGCAGGTCGGTGGGGTTGAACTCGTCATCGGCGAAGCGGATCGGCTCGTCATCGTCATCGGCGGCCGGCACGGGCACCGGCGCCGATCGCTTCGCCGGTTTCTTGCCCTGCTTTGCCGCGGGGCGACCGGCTCCGACAGGCAGGGGCGGTGGAACGGCCACGGTCTGCTGCATGCCGGCGGCGTCTTCGAGCAGGTGGAGCTCGCGCTGGGATTCGTCGCCATCGGTCGGGGTGGCGGTGGCCGTCAGACCGGCAGCCGCGGCGGCCAACTGGTCCGTGTGGTATTGCAGCTCGAAGTCGCCGATCTGGACGCGATCGCCGCTGAGGAGGTTGTGCCCTTTGACGCGCCGGCCGTTGACGAACAGGCCGTTCGTGCTGTTCTGGTCCTCGACGCGCCAGCCGTTGTCGCGAGGGACAAGGCGGCAGTGCATCCGGGAGACGGCGGGCGCCTTCAGTTGCAGCTCGGCGTCGGCGCTTTTGCCGACGCGGATCGGCCGGGTGCCGCCAAGGAAGAGCTGCTCGCCCATGCGCTGCGGGCCACTGGCGATGACGAGCAGCGAGTCGAACCGCGCGCCGGCGGAACCGGCGTCGGCAACGACCACGCGGATCCGCTGCTTGCACTGGGGGCAGGCGGCGGCCTTGCCGGCATGCTCCTTCGGCAGCTTCAGAGTTTTACCGCATTGGCACCGGAGCCGGATCATGTCCTCATCCGCCATGGCTGGCCGTCGCTCGCTGGGGACGTGAAGCGCCGCGCAGGCCGGCCGCACCGACTCTCACATCGCGACTGGTGGACCTATCATAACTCACTCGGCATCGGGCCGACAACGCAGATCGGCCCGTCAGGACGGTGATTTTTCGTAACAAAGTGCGTACCGGCGGCGACGCAATCCTAAGATTCGGTTGCGTTTCAGGTCAGGTCAGGGCCGACACGACGTTCGAAATTCCCGGCGGCATGCGGCGTGGGACCTTCGAGACGGTTCAGGCGGAGACTGATCGCGGCGACGCGGCTCGGCGGCTTGACAGTTCTTCGCTGAGCGGGGATACAGGTGGTTTCGGCGCGCCGCGCGTCGTTGCACGGGGGCGCGATCCGGGAGAGGTGGCCGAGTGGCTGAAGGCGCCGCATTCGAAATGCGGTCTGCGGGCGACTGCAGCGGGGGTTCGAATCCCTCCCTCTCCGGTGC
>JBECKQ010000081.1:0-4005 GCA_040235375.1 Phycisphaerae bacterium
CGGAGAGTCCCTCTTCCATCTGGCGCATCGCGGAGACGATGGCCATGCCGATCGGCAGCATCATCAGGACGCAGGCGGTGTTGCTGATCCACATGCTCAGGAACGCACTGGCGAGCATGAAGCCGAGAACGATCGTCGGGCGGCTCGTGCCGACCAGACGAACGACGTGAAGCGCGGTGCGCCGATGCAGCCCCCAGCGCTCGATGGCCAGGGCAACGATGAAGCCGCCCATGAAGAGAAAAACGTTGCTGTTGGCATAGGGTGTCGCCGCTTCGCTCACCGTAAGGACGCCGACGACCGGAAAAAGCGCGAGCGGCAGCAACGACGTGACCGGTATCGGGATCGCGACGGTGATCCACCAGCAGGCCACCAGGGCGGTCACCGCGGCGGCGGCCATCATCACCCGGGCGCGGCGGGCGACGGCGCGGTCGAACGCGGCGTCGCCGAGGGGTACCGGGGCGCTGGTCATCGCGGCAGTTGTCTGTGCCGCGACGTGCCGGCGGGCGGCTTCCTTCATGCTGGCCGGCGGCGGGAGAATCAGGAGGACAACGAACAGGACGATTCCGAGCCAGAGGCCGATTCTTCGCCCGATGGGTTCGTGGGGCTGATTCTGAGGTCGTGCGGCTTGATGGTTCATCTTCCACCGCCGGCGCCCGGGACCGCCGGCATCTCGTAACAGCCTGGGACGTCAATGTTTGCCGACCGTGTCGGCAAAGCCGCGATGCAACAGGCGCGGTTGTCCGTATTTGCGGTAGCTGAGCCCGCCATAACAATGCCTTTATCGTCCATCGGCTGCATGGCAAGACAACCGCCTTTTCGACGGCTCAGGGGATGTCCGATGCGAGGGATGCCGCGTAACAGTGCTGCGAGGTCCGGGGGATGCCGTCGTCGGCACGCGTTCCCAGCCGCGTCGTGAGCGGAGGCGAGGCAGAAGTTCGGGTCCGGCCGGCCGTCGAATGTTGTTCTTTCCTGTCGCCGAGTGTCTCAGGGCCGCTGTGGCGCTGGCAATGGGACGACGAATTGTTTACATAAATCTCCGAGCGTTGCCGAAGTGGAGGGGAAACGAGGCGACGATTCCCGTAACCGCGCGCGGCAAGATGACGGCCGGCGCGCCCAGCGACCGAACGATCACAACCCGGCTCGCCAAGTCACGCAAGTCGAGCCGAGGCTAACGGTGGCCGATCGACTCCCGCAAGTAAAGGAGAACCTCTGATGACTCGTCTGGCGATGATGCTGCTGGTGACCGCGAGCATGTTCGTTCCGACGGCGGCGCGGGCCGATGACGCGCTCAAGCAGGCGCTGTCGGCGCTGCCGAGGGACGCAATGATTTTGATCTGCGTGCCCAATATCAAGCAGGCGAATGCCGACTTTGGCACGGCCGTGCATGATCTGGGGTTGGAGCAGACGCTGCAACTGCCGTCGGATTCTCTGATGGGGCTTCTGCAGCAGAAGCTGCCATTCCTCGAAGAGCTGAATCCGGAGGGCTTCGCGGCCGTCGTCTTCCTGCCGGCGCAGAACCTGCCGGAGCTGTCGCTCAAGCAGGCGCTCGTTCTCTCGTCGAAGAACCCCAAAGCGATGCTCGAGAAGACGAAGGCCGAGGCGCAGGAGAACGGCCTGTGGACGCTCACGCTCGGCGGGCAGGCGATGTTCGCCGCCATTCGCGGTGAGAACCAACTGGTGATCGGCCAGGTCGCCGACACGGTGCAGGCAATCAAGGACAGCAAGGGCGGCCTCAACGAGAAGCTCGAATCACCGGCGATGAAGGCGATGGTCGGGCTCGATCTGGTTGCCTGGGTTGATGCCGAGCGGGTTGCAACGATCTTGAAACCTCTGGCCGAAACCATGCTCTTCCCCATGATGACGGCGCAGGCGGGCACGAGCCCCCTCGACCAAAAGGGCGCCGAGATGAACAAGAAGAACATCGAGATGCTCATGAACGGGGCGGCGGCGATCAGTTTCGGCGTGGGCCTGGAGGAGGCGGGCGTCGTGATGCGGGGCGCAGTCAAGGCCAAGCCGGCGACCGACCTGGCGAAGCGACTGACGGTCGCCACGACCGATGACTCCCTGCTGAAAGGGCTGCCCGATGGGAACTACATCCTGGCCGGAGGAAGTATCGCGAGCCAGAAGCAGCAGGAGGCCGCGTATTCGCAGGTGGAGCCGATGATCTCAATGCTGAAAACGCTCGAGGGCGTTGAACAAAGCGACGTTGCCGAGCTGGAGACGCTGGCAAAAGGGCTGATGATGGCCACACGTGGGTCTCGGACCACGATCGAGGAGCTTCCCTCGGGCAAGGGCGGTCTGATCGGAGCGGCCATCATCATCCAGACGACGGACAGCGGCAAATGGCTCCAGCAGCTTCAGGAGGCGATCGAGAAGGGCAAGAAGATCGCCTCGACGTTCAAGGCGGGAGACTCGGCCAAGAAGATCGAGGAGTTTCTGAACGCGTTCACGTACACGCCAGACGCCGAGCAGATGGACGAACTGAAGGTGAGCACGATGGTCATCGATCTCTCGAAGTTCAGCGAGATCGACGAGGACATGATCGAAGAGTTGCAGAAGGTGATCGGTTCGGAAGGGATCATGCTCAGGCTGGTTGCCCCCGACGCAGGCCACGTGGTCGCAACGTTCGGCGGCGGGCTGGACTATCTGAAGCACGTCGTGGAGACGACGAAGAAAGATGAAGCGCCGCTGATGACCGAAACCGGTATCCCGGCGGTGGCCGAGCACCTGCCGAAGACGCACAACTCGGTTTACTACATCGCGCTGGATCATGGCCTCAAGCTCGTGCAGTCCATACTGAAGGCGCTCGATGAGGAGCCGCTGCCCATCGCGGTGCCCGACATTCATGCACCGCTCGGCATCGGCACGACCGGTGGGGAGGGCTGGTTGCAGTTCGACATGTTCGTGCCGGTGCAAGACATGCGCGCCGGCCGCCAGGTCGTGATGACGATGATGGGCAAGCAGGCCGCGCCACCCGCGGGGACGGAGACTCCGAAGGGAACGGCTTCTGATGTCAAAACCGGCGCGGGATCAAAGGGATCCGACAGTCCCTGACGCACCCGCGGCCTGCCGGCGTGAGCGGTCGCTGCATCCTTGGAGGACAAAGACGATTATGAACCGAATCACACTGGCCGGCAGGCTGGTCACAGCCTCTGCCCTCGCAGCGCTATGTGCAATGCCGGTCGTAGCGGGCGAGCCGGCATCTCAGCCGGCGGCGACCGCGCCGGCGGAGTCGCCCGCCACGCAGGCGACGGCTGAGCCGGCGCCGGAGGAAGCAACTCGGCCGGCAGAGGCAACGGAGGCCGAGGAGATCATCAAGCCTCGGCTCGAGCTGCACGTGCCCTCCGTACAAAAACTCGCGTCGGAGGCGATGCGTTCGCGGAGCGGGATCTTCGTCGAATACCTTCTGGCGCTGAGCCGGGAACTGGCGAGCGACTCGACCGAAGGTGTGAGCCTGAAGGAGGTGCAGGCCGTCGGCGATGCCCTGGCGAAGTGGCCGGAGGTCACGGTGGACGCCGGCGTGTTCGCGCCGGACTGGGAGGGCCGGTCGCGCTGGGCGATCCGGCTGAACATGTCCGCGGAGGACCTCAAGCAGCGTCTGGAAGCGTTGTTCAAGCTGGAGGCCGCCGAGGAGCTCTTCGCCGCAGTGACCATCAGCGAGGGGCCGGAGGGTGATCTGTCCATCGCCGTTCCCGAGGCGACGATCGGATACATCGTGCCGGCTGGCGAGAAGCAGTGCCAGATTGTGTCACATGACGACATCGAGCTGCCCGAAGCGATATTCCAGGGCGAAGCGGGTGAGGCCGGAGCGCCGCTCCTGGCGTGCCGGCTGAACCTGGCCCAGACGGAAAAAGACACGGGGGCGACGTTCTTCTCGCAGTTCAAGGTCGTCACCGCGATCGACTACGAATGCCGGGTGAACGAGGCCGGCGACTGGGTTGACAGCCTGGCGGTGCAGTGGCCGCCGATCTCGGGCATGGCGCTGAAAGCGATTCTCGGCCGGGT
>JBECKQ010000084.1:0-4034 GCA_040235375.1 Phycisphaerae bacterium
TAGGATAACGGCTTATTGATGCCAAGAACGCCGATTCCGCGCGATTAAAAGTCAGATTAATGTCAGCGGACTGACGACGGGCGCGCCGGTCGGCACCTGGGCCAGTTGCGCATGATGACGCGGCGAGAAGACTTTCCGCCGCGAGTTTTTCGGAAATCGCCTCTTGATCCCTGATCGAAAACGCTGCGCCTACGGACCCAAGTTCTGTATGAACGAGGCGAAGTCGCGAAGATCGACATCGCCATCGCCTTGCAGGTCGCAAAGATCAAAATGGGCCTGCGTACAGCCAATCGGCGGCGTGCTGACCTCCGGTCCGGCGAGACAGTCTGCCAGGAAGGGATAGTCGTAGACATCGACGTACCCGTCCGCGTTGAAATCCGCCGGTCCGGCGGTGCACCCCGCCCGGGGTACCCATCGGGGGCTGAGCCGCAGGCCGTCATGGCCACCTGCCAGATCGGCGACCGTGTTGCCGGAACCCTCCTCGAAATCCCAGTAGGCTACGAGATCGGACTCCCCACCGGTGAGGCGGCGCGTCATGTCCTGCTGAATCACGGCCTGCGACCGGTCGGCCCGCCAGATGCGCACGTCGTCGATGGCCCCGACGAAATAGCGATGGTAAGCGGGGTTCTTGCTTTCAGTACCGATGAGGAGTTCCGTCGATGCGGAATCAATCGGCCCTTCGGTTGGCGTCGTGTCCCAGGCGCCCGCCACAGTCTGACCGTTGACGTACACGTCGATGTTCGCCTGACCGAATACGTGTCCCACGGCTACGTGGTACCAGTTGCCATCCGTACTTACCTCCGGGGCGGTCGTCGTGTAGTTGTACGCCGCAGTGTTGCTCGCATTGCGATATCCAAAACGAAGCTCGCCGCCTGGTTCCACCTGAAAGAAGTAGTTCTCGCGCCCCCAGTAGTTCTTGGTTACGATCATGCTCCGTGACGATGTGTCGCCCGGGGGGGCTTCCAACTGATCCACGCGAATCCACGCCTCGATCGTGATCGGTTCGCCGTCGAGAAACTGCAGTTCCGGGCTATCGGCGACCTCCACGAAATCTGAGCCGTCGAAGTGAAGGGCCGTGCCGGGCATGAGCCCAATCACCTGGCATTCGTCGAGCACACCGTCGCCGTTGCAGTCCGTCGACGAATCCGCTGCGATCTCAGCCGCATCCGCAATCGTGTTGTCATTGCAGTCGTCGGAAAGAAACTCGAACGCCCCCATGTCCACGACCCGCCCGTCCAGATCACCCACGCCGGAATCGACCGTGGCGGGATCGTCCACGATGCGCGCTCCGCCGTCCAGATCCTTGGCCACTTCCAGGGGCAACGCTGTGGTGTCTCCCGCGTCGATGCAGGGCGACGATGGATCGAGGCGGAAATCACCATTCATGGCATTAACGAACTGCGGCATCATGTCGATGTTGCCCGCGCCATCGGTGAATGTACCGGAGAGGATTCCCACGCCGGCCGCGCCCCCCTCGTAATTGCTGTAAGAGATGGTCAAAGCCGGGTCGCCGACGCCGAGCAGAAGCTGCGGCCCGTTCGAAGAAATGTTGCTCCAGAGGACGGAGTTCCGCACATCGGCAATTGCCCCGCTGAGGGCCGCGATGCCACCGCCACCGGAATCTGCGTTGTTGGCGATGAATGTCGAATTGAGAACGCGAGGCGTGGCTTGGTTTTGGGTTGCCACCGCGCCGCCGAAACCGGTGCTTGCGTTGATCTTGGTCGCTTGGTTCACGACGCAAAGGGTGTTGATGACCATCGGGCTACCGGCGCTAACGATGTACAATGCCCCGCCGTTCGCAGCCTCGTTTGCCTGAAACGTACATCCGGTTACAAGCACGTCTCCGCCGCGCGCTATCGCGAGCCCGCCGCCGTAGGTCCTCGCACCGGCCAACCCGGCGTTCCCAACAAATGTGCATCGCTCTACTGTGGAGCCGCGGTCATCGTAGACCAGGCAGCCGCCACCCTGGACTTCCGCGGAATTGTCGCGGATCAAGCAGGATCGCACGGATACGCGTGATCCATCGAGCACCAACCCGCCGCCGCCCTGGTCCACATCCGGCGTTCGAAAGCTACGGTCCGCCCGGTTCGCGTTGCCGCCCTCGATGACAAACCCATCCAACACGGCATCGGTAACGAACGATCCCGTCACCACGTGGTACGCGTTTTCGGCTACGTTGACGAAGCCCGGCTGGTCATCTCCGTTCAGGTCACCACTGAGGATGGACAGAAAGACGCCAGGCGCCCTGGCATTGGGATTCGGCGCGCCGGTTCCTGCGAACCCGCCGATCAAGGTGACGCCGTCAGCCAATTCGAAAGTGCGGAGACGATCGCCGGTTCCGCCATCGGGCGTGTAGGTGCCTTGTCCCACGTTTATCTTGGACACCTTCCCGGGGAGCCACCGGGCCAGCTCCGTGGCTTTGAACAAATCGGGACGCGCGTCTACCCAACTGAGACCCAGGTTTCCCGGCGCCCCGTCATCATCGACATAAATAACTTCTGGTACCGCCGCCCCCGTGTAGAACGCGGCGCGCGACATGGGGAACGGTTCGGTCTCGCCGATGCCATTGGTGGCTATCACCGTCCAATAGAACAGCGTGTGCGGCGGAAGCGACCCGACAGCGGTGTAGCCGTTCGTTGTGACCGTTTCATTGATCGCAGGACTGCTGAAATCGGGATCGTCGTCCACGAGGATCTGATAGCTGTCGGCCAGATCCGAGAGGGTCCAGGTAAAGCTGGGAACCCAGCCGAGGCCGACAAGGGAGCCGGATGCAGGAGTGGTCAACTCAAACACGCGCGGCGGCGGCGTCCCGCCGTACAGCGTGGTCAGTGCCCATCGATCACCGCAGCTGGGATCAAAGGTCCGGCCGATGACATTCTGCCATTCCGCTGCATACGGCGGTTCAACAGACATGGTCCGCTTGCCGTTGGCATTGAAGTTGGTGTCCGGGTAATGCATGACCGACGCGAGATCGTAAGGTCCGTCGACGAACGCCCCGGGCTGGAGGGCGTAATTGCCTTTGCCGGTGTCCGTGATGTTCTCGTAGTTGACCCGGAGGTAATCGTCGCGGTCCACGCGACTTTGTTCATGATAAAGGCCCAATGCGTGCATGACTTCGTGAATGACGATTCGTTCAACATCCCAGTTCCAGATGTTGATATTCTGGGCGCCGCCACGATGACCCAAGGCGGCACTATTGCTTCCCGAGGAACCTGACCACTGAACAACAATGTAGTCTGTTTCTGTCGTGCGGGTCACGAACTGCACGTTACAGATCCCCTCCAGCTTGGTGAGCACATCGTTGAAGAGCTGCTGCTCGTTAGCGGCGACCCCGGCATCGAATGTGTATGGAACGATACCACCCGGCCACAGCCGGGTATCGTCGGCCGCACCGCGCAGACCGGACGCATCGTTGACGGTACAGATCGCCGGATGGGAATCGGCTGGTTGGGCGTTGGCGCGGACTTCCGTGGAGACGACTGCCCCGAACATAATGACTAGAGACAAACCTCTGGTCAGCCTGTGGTGGATCGCAGACATGATCGACTCCTTTACGTAATGGAAAACCGTCCTTCAATCAGACGGTATGCGGGACATTTCCGGCCGAGGTCGTCCTCGAGATCCGGTGCGCGGAGCCCGCGATACGCCGGTCGCGCACAGCATGGACGAGTGGACGAGGCGGCACCTGCCCGCTCTCCAGTTCTTCGCGCGTACGTCGCGTCCGATTAAAGAGTCAAACTGCAAGGCCCTCCGGCCCGTAAGGCACGGCAGGAGCTTAGTCGATCCGCCAGTCGGCCGCCACCTGAGGGTGGGAATAAAGTGGGCGGCACCCATCCCGGTGAAGCGGCAGCCTGGCGACATGGACGCAAACGCCAACCACCTGGAAGTTGAGTTTTGACAGAGGATTATGGAGGCGGGGGGAATCGAACCCCCGTCCCGCGACGGCTTCGCGAAAGCCTCTACGTGCATAGTCGCTGTTTTAATTCTCGACGCCGCCGACGCCCAACGACAGGCTTCTGCTTTGTCCAGCCCGA
>JBECKQ010000149.1:0-18708 GCA_040235375.1 Phycisphaerae bacterium
CCATGACCGAAGCTGTCCCACGACTGCAATGCCACGGACTCACGAAGTCCTTCCCGGGCGTGCTCGCGCTTGATCGCGTGGATCTCACGCTTGAACCCGGCAGCGTTCATGCACTCGTCGGCGAAAATGGCGCCGGCAAGAGCACGCTCGTCCGCATCCTGTCCGGCGCCACGCGGGCGGATGGCGGGCGGATCGAGATCGATGGCCGGAGCGTCGAGATTGCCGACGCGCTGGCTGCCCAGCGGCTCGGCATCGCCATCGTTTACCAGGAATTCAACCTCGCCGCCGATCTGTCGGTCAGCGAAAACGTGTTTCTCGGCCGGTGGCCGCGGTCAAACCGCACGCGCCTCATCGACTTCGAGCGCCTGCATCGCGAGGCCGGAGCGCTGCTCGCGGCCCTCAAGATCGAGCTGCCCGTCCGCGAGCGCGTCGGCCGGCTGACCGTCGCCCAGCAGCAGATGGTCGAGATCGCCAAGGCTCTCTCGCTCGAGGCCCGCATGCTCATCCTCGACGAGCCCTCCGCGGTACTCACGCCGCACGAGCTCGACACGCTGTTTCTGCTCGTGCGCGACCTGAAGGCCAGGGGCGTAAGCGTCATCTATATCTCGCACCGCCTCGATGAAATCTTCGACATCGCCGACACGGTCACCGTGCTGCGCGATGGCCGCCGCATCTCCATGCGATCGATCGATGAGCTGACCGCTGGCTCGCCATCGGCCGGCCGCGAGCGGCTGATCGCCGAGATGGTCGGCCGCGAGCTGAAAGACGAGTTTCCGCCGCGGTCCGCGCCGCTCGGCGACGCCGTGCTGCAGGTGAAGAACCTGAGCGCCCCGGCTCGGTTCCGCGACGTGAGCTTCGAAGTCCGCGCGGGCGAGGTTTTTGCCCTGACCGGGCTGGTCGGGTCCGGGCGGACGTCGGTGGCGCGAGCGATCTTCGGGGCGATCCCGCGTGGGCGTCGTGGGGTGCGCGGGCACGTGTCGGTCGGGGATCGCCGCGGGCCGTTTCGGTCACCGCGGGAGGCGATTGCGGCCGGCGTCGCCCTTCTGCCGGAGGACCGCAAGCTCGAGGGGCTGCTGCTGGACCGCAACGTCCGCGAGAACGTCACGCTGGCCAACCCGCGATTGGGTGTCCGCGCCGGCCTGCTTCGCCCCGCGCGGGAGCGCCGCGTGGCCCGCCAGCTCATGACCGACCTGCGGATCAAGGCGTTGACGACGGAGTCGCTCATCCGCACGCTCAGCGGCGGCAACCAGCAGAAAGTGCTGCTCGCCCGCTGGATGACCCGGCCGCAGCGCGTCATGCTGCTGGACGAGCCGACGCGCGGCGTCGATGTGGGCGCCAAGTATGAGATCTACACGCTGATCAACCGGCTGGCGGCGGAGGGCGCGGCGATCGTGCTGGTGTCGTCGGAGCTGCCCGAGGTCATCGGGATGGCCGATCGCGTCGGAGTGATGTGCGAAGGCCGTCTGGCGGGCATCCTGGACAATAAGTGCCACGAAGTGACACAGGAGCAGATCATGTCGCTGGCCGCGGGAGAGGCACTGACCGTATGACCCAAGTTGAGACCACCGCCGAGCCGTCCGCGGCCGAGCCACAAACGCGCGGCACGCCGTCGCGCACCGTCTACTGGCTCGTGCAGTTGCGCATGCCGGTCGTGCTCGTGCTGCTGGTGATCGCGGTCACGATCCTGACCGGCGGGGCGTTCGCCCGGCCGGAGAACCTTGTCAACGTCGCTCGGCAGATTTCCTTCGAGGCGTTGATCGCCTTCGGCATGACGCTCGTCATCGTGACCGGCGGGATCGACCTGTCCGTCGGCTCGCTCGTCGCCCTGACCGGCGTGGCCGCCGGGCTGGCCATGCGCGCGCTGCTGCCGGCAGCAGGCGGCTCGGCCGCGGTGTGCATCGGCGTTGGCCTGCTGGCCGGCCTTGCCGCAGGCGCATTCAGCGGCTGCGTGTCCGGCGCGGTGATCACGCGGTTTGCGATACCGCCGTTCATCGTGACGCTCGCGGTCATGCTGGCGGCGCGGGGGCTGGCCTTCATCCTGTGCAGCGGGCAGCCGGTGTACGAGCTACCGTCTTCGCTGATCTACTTCGGCCGGGGCTTCGTCCTGGAGGGTGTTCTCGGCAAGAGCGTTCCCGTGCCGGTGCTGGTCATGTTCGTGGGGTTCCTCGTGTTTCACGTGCTGCTGTCGCGGACGGTATTCGGCCGGTCGGTGATCGCGGTGGGCAGCAACGAGGAGGCGGCGCGGCTGGCGGGGATTGGCGTCGGCCGCGTCAAGCTGGCGGTCTACATTCTGACCGGGGCGTTGTGCGGCATCGTCGGCGTTCTGCAGGACGCTTACCTGATGGCCGCCGATCCCAAGGTCGGCAACATGTGGGAGTTGAACGTGATCGCCGCGGTGGTCGTCGGCGGCACGAGTCTCTTCGGCGGCCGCGGCACGATCGTCGGCACGCTGATCGGGGCGCTCATCATCGGCGTGTTGAACAACAGCCTGAACCTGCTCCAACTCGAGCACTTCTGGCAGCTTGTCGTGCTCGGCGTGGTGATTCTGCTCGCGTCCCTTCTGGACGCCGGCCTGCGCAAGCTCGGCACGCGCTGAGCCCGGGTGACACGGTCTGGCGAAGCGAAGCGCAGCCAGGCCGTGGACTTGCGTGTGTAGAAACGTCAACGCCGTGCACGATGCGGCAACCACGGCCTGTCCCTTCGGGCCAGACAGTGCCACTCACTGACATCAATCGCGCGTCGATGATTGAGCCGGCGAGTGCGTGCGTTCGCGTTGCCGCATCTTGTTGATGACCGATTGCCACCAGTCGTTGCGGATCTGCCAGTATTCGATCCGGGCACGAAGGCCGTCGGCGAAGTCCCCCGCGGCGTCGGCGTCAACGCAAGTCGCCACGTGCTCGTCGACCAGGCTGCGGGCCCGATCGGTCATGCCCGCCCGCGCGTACTCCATGACCGCGCGCGACAGCACCACGCGCCGCGCCGCCGGATCGTGCAACTTGCGCAGAACGTCCGCGAGGTAAGCGGCGGCCGTCGTGCGGTTGTGGTGCGCTTCGCCATCCTCATCGATCCACGTGCGGCGCGAGATGTTCTCGCTGATCGCCACGTGCAGGTCCGCAAGCCTGCGCTCGCGCTCGGCCCGCGATAGCCCGAGCGAACCGTCCGACGTGGACGCGGTCGCGTCGAGCGACGCTTGCAGAAGCCCGCCGGCGTCGCGGATCAGGTTGTCGTCGGCGGATGCCCGGCACGCGCGGGCGTAGCCGCGCAGGTCCTCGACGCCCACCAGTCCGGCGGACCGCACACCTTCCAGGATGCTTCGCCCCTGCTCCTTCTCGCCCATGCCGAACGCGGCTTCCGCCGCCAGCAGCGTGTCGCCCAGCCGCGCGGCTTGCCGCCTGCCCGGCTGCCGAAGCTGCGCCGCGTAGTATTCGAGCGCTCGCAACTCCGCCTCGTCATGGTGGCGGCCGTCCGGTGCCAGTGACTCGAACGTCGGCCGTCCGCCGATCGTGACCGCGTTGATGACGAGTTCCAACTCCTTGTATGGGGCTCCCTCTCGCGGATTGATCTCCTGGGCGATCACCTTGCTGGGCAGCCAGTACTTGCCCTGCTGTTTCCAAGCCGCGATCCGCGAGACGCACCGGCGATAGAGATACGTCGGCGAGTCGCTCTTACTCTGCTCCCAGGTGTAAAACAGTCGTTCGACGCATTCAACGCGCGACGTGCGCGGGTTGATGTAGTAGCGGATTCGCGGCCGCAGGCCCCAGTAGTCACTGCCCTTGCCGAGGTCGCGGTTGCGCGCCGCCAGAGCGTAGTCCGGAACGGCCTCGATGATGTCATACCGTTGTCCGTCAACGGTCACCGGCGCGCGGCAGGCGTACAAGTCGGCCCACCGCAGGTACTGATTCGGATACAGGTTGGCCAGCACGGGCAGCCACACGTGGGAAAGGTCCATCTCGTCCGCCCGCCGATCCTTCTCGGCGCTGTCCGGCCAGACGCCCACGGCCTCATCCTCGAAGGGCCAATAGCGCAGGAACGCATCGCCGCTGCGAGTCCACTGGCAATCCGTGACCCCGCCCACCGCGCAGCGACGCAGATCAAGCCGGTCGCCCTGCGCCGCGCACGTCCCATGTCGCGAGAACGTATACGCTCGGACGATCCGCGAGCCGCGGGTGTCGTTCAACCGGATGGTCACGTCGTAGCGAAGCTCCACCGGCGTCGCCTCGCGCAGCGAAGCATCGGCGACGCGTCGAATGACCTTCTCGACGTCCGCGCCATACTTGTGCGCCGCCACCGCCGGCGGAAAACGCGCCGCCGGCGCCGCAGCCGATGCGCAAAGCAAAGTAAGCGCGCCAATCAGGACTCGTTTGCCAACGGGCCAACCAGACAACTTCGACATGTCATACCTCCACGATGCCGGTGCAGAATTGAATGGCCCAACGGCGGAGACCGCGCCGACCGCCGGACGAGGCCGGCGACATGATAACCGCTTCGGCTGCCCAGTGCTGACACGGCGATTCGCCTGATAATCGGCTGCCCGCTGGCATGTCATCTCCCGACTGCCACCAAGCGCCAAAGACCTTGCCTATCCTGCCCGCTCGCGCCACCTTCGATACGAGCCGCGGGCGTGGAAACTGCCCGATTTACCGGACGTTTGGTCGGCATTCATGCCCTCGATTGGGCATCAGTGCCGGCCCGAGACATCCGATGGTCTCCTCTGGAAACCTGTGAGATTTCACAGGGTGCCATGTGACAAAGGCCGACCGTTCCGATAAGCTTCTGAGGGTCGTGCCCAATGCCCGGCCCGTCGCAAGTCCGAACCGGCCGGGTCAAGCGCCCTGCTCGCTTCTTGATCCCAGGCAGCGGCGTTGTCGGCCTGCGACAAAAAGGAGTTTCGGTGGATCGGAAGATGCCGCCAGCAACCGACCTGGGTGGGCAAGGACGTCCGGCCCCCCGACCGTAACGCCCCCGGGCGAACACGCGGCGGTTGCTGCCAAAGGAATGGACCATGCTCGTTCTGTCACGCCAGCGCGACCAGTCGATCATGATCGGCGACGACGTGGAGATCACGATCGTGGACGTTCGCGGCGACAAGGTCCGGATCGGAATCAACGCCCCCAAGGAGGTGGCCGTCCACCGCAAGGAAGTCTACGAGGCCATCCGCCGCGAGAGCCAGACGGGCGAGAAGTCGAAACCCAAGCCGGACAAGCCCGCCAAGGACAACCCGCCCTCCGCCGACAAGACCTGACCGCCGGTCAGGCCGCCCCCATCGCATCTCGATTGACAATCAGAGACCCTTGCCCGCGGGGTTGACGGGTATCAGCCGGCCAACTACGCTGTGGCCTTCGTACCGGGTTGGCGGTCGGCTCACCGGTGGCAAGGTCGCCGCACGCAGACCGCCGAGGATTCGTGCACAACGGGGCAGTCGTCTAGGGTCCCGGGGGGCCTTCCGGTGGCCGGCAGCCAGGTGTTCAGCCGGCTTGCAGGCTGCCCGAGGCCGGGATCTGATTCGCTCTGGGCGGTCCGACACGCGGCCGGCCGCTCATGCCTCCGCCCGAATCCATGCCGCGACACGTCTTGTTGCTTGGCGCACTGCGGCCATGTTGCCGCCGGGCGCCGGCCGAGCTTGCGCGGCGGCGCATACCCGATGGTGTAATCGGTAACACACCAGGTTTTGGTCCTGGCGTTCCAGGTTCGAGTCCTGGTCGGGTAGTGATTTTGCGAGCAAGGCCGCGGGACAGCGGCCGCTTCGCGATCCGCGATTCGAAAGTGAGAGTGCATTGGCAGCAGCGGCGATCATCCTGGCGGCGGGCAAAAGCACGCGAATGCGCAGCGATATGCCGAAGGTGCTCCACGAAGTCTGCGGAAAGCCCATGCTCTGGCACGTCATCGACGCGTGCCGCAACGCCGGCGTTGACCGGCTGGTGGTCGTCATCGGGTTCGGCAAGGAAGCCGTCAAGGAAGTCTTCGCCCGGGACAAGGACATCACCTGGGTCGAGCAGACCGAGCAGAAGGGCACCGGCCACGCGGCGCTCGTCTGCCGCGAGGCCGTCGGCAACTTCGACGGCCCCGTGCTCACCATCGCCGGCGACATGCCCCTCATCCGGGACACGACGCTCCGCGATCTGCTCAATGAGAACCGGCGCACGGGCGACGCCGTCACGCTGGCCACCAGTGTAATGGAGGACCCGACAACGTACGGCCGGATCATCCGCGACGACAACAACGACCTGATCGGCATTGTCGAGGAGAACGATTGCAGCCCGCGGCAGAAGAAGATCAAGGAAGTCAACGTCAGCTACTACTGCTTCGACGGCGCCCGCATGTTCGACCTGCTCGGCCGCGTGGGAAACAACAACGTCAAGGGCGAGTACTACATCACCGATACCGTGGAGATCGCCCTGTCGCGCGGCGCCGGGGCGGGAGCCATCGCCGCGGTGCCGGCCGAAGACGCCATGGGCATCAATTCCCGCGCCGACCTCGCCAAGGTCGCCCAGATCATGCAGGAGCGCATCCAGTTCGAGCACATGGAAGCCGGTGTCACGATCGTGGCACCGTGTTGTACGTGGATCGAGACGGGCGTGCAGATCGGGCCGGATACCATGATCTACCCTTACAGCATTGTCGGCAGCGACGCGGTCATCGGCCGCTCCTGCCGAATCGGCCCGCACGCGATGATTGGCAAGCGGCAGCAGGTCGCCGACGGCGCGACTGCCGGTCCTCATGATGGTGGAGGAGCGTAGCGAATGCCCCCAGCCACAGGTGAACCGACCCCCGGAATCCAGTCGCGCGAGCTGATGGTCTTCGGGGGATCGTCCGTCAAGGACTTGACGGCGAGTATCTGCGAGCACCTGAAGATCCGACCCGGCCAGGCCAAGCTCGAGGCCTTTCCCGACGGCGAGTCGTTCGTCAAGCTCGAAGACGACGTCCGCGGCCGCGACTGCTTCGTCGTGCAGTCCACCTGCCCGCCGGTGAACGATAACGTGGTGCAGTTGCTGATCTTCATCGACTGTCTGCGCCGGGCCAGCGCCAGTCGCATCACCGCGGTAATTCCCTACTTCGGCTACGCCCGCCAGGACCGCAAGGCGGAGGGCCGTACGCCGATCACCGCGAAGCTGCTCGCCAACCTCATCACGACGGCGGGCGCAAACCGCGTTTTGACGCTCGACCTGCACGCCGACCAGATTCAGGGCTTCTTCGACATTCCGCTCGATCACCTGACGGCGTTCCCCGTGATCGCCCGGCACGTCGCCTCCCTCGGACTCACCAACACCGTGATCGTCTCGCCGGACGTGGGCAATCTCAAGACCGCCACGCGCTTCGCCAACTATCTCGGCAGCGACATCGCCGTTATCGACAAGCGCCGCCGATCCGGCACCACGGTGGAGATGACGACCATCATCGGAACGGTCGAGGGTAAGAACATCCTCCTGTTCGACGACATGCTGACCACCGGCGGCACGCTGGCCAAGGCTACGGAGATCGTCCGTCGCCACGGGGCGAAAAAAGTCTACGCCGGCGTCACGCACGGCATCTTCGCCGGCGCCTGCGTCGACCGCCTGCAGAACGCCGAGCTCGAGCAGATATGGGTCACCAATTCCGTGCCGGTACGCGACGAAATCCGCAGCGCACTGCCCAATCTGACCGTGCTGCCGATCGCCCCGCTCGTCGGCAAGGCGATCTGGCGCATTCACCGGCACGAATCGGTCAGTGCACTGTTTCAAGAGAACGGACAGAACCTGCAAAAGGCGCTCTGATAGCGCGAGCATGGAGAACACGCGGACCATGGACACAACGGTACTACCAGCAACCCGACGAACGCACCTGGGCACAAAGTACACGCGCCGGCTGCGGCAACACGGCAAGCTCCCCGCGATCATCTACGGACATGGGGAAACGCCCGAGCCCATCACGCTCGAAGCCCACGACGTCAAGGTCGCCCTGCTGCACCATTCCCGCCTCGTGGAGGTCGACGTGGAAGGCGACAGGCAGCGCCATTTGATCAAGGCCGTGCAATATGACCACCTCGGCACCAACCCCATCCACGTCGACCTCGTGCGCGTGGCGATGGACGAGCGGGTGCACGTGAAAGTGGGCGTCACGGTGAAAGGGACGCCGGCCGGCGCCGCCGAGGGCGGTACGCTCGAACATCTGCTCACCGAGATCGAGATCGAGTGCCTGGTGACCTCCATCCCCGAAGAGCTGACCGTCAACGTGAACGACCTGGCCATCGGCGGGTCCGTGACGGTCGCGGACCTTCGCCTGCCCGAGGGCGTGAAAGTCCTGGCCGACCCGGATGAGAAGATCGCGATCTGTCGCGAGCCGACCGTGGCGCCGGCTGAGGAGGAGGCGGAGGTCGAAGGCGAGGAGACCGCGGAAGTGGAGCCCGAGGTCATCGGCCGAGCGAAAGAGGAAGAGGAAGGCGGCGAGGGCGAGAAATAACCTCGTCGCCGGATGGCAACCGATGGTCGCCTGTGATGCGGTGTCGTGAAGCTGATCGTTGGACTGGGCAACCCGGGCTCGAACTACGAGCAGACGCGCCACAACGTCGGCTTTCGTGTAATCGATTGCCTGGCCGAGCGCTGGGGATTCGATCTGAGAACGGAGAAGTTCCACGGCTGGTTCGCGACCGGATCGATCGTCGGCGTAAGCGCCGCCCTGATGAAGCCGTCGACGTTCATGAATCTCAGCGGGCGGGCGGTGATCGCGGCAGGACGATTCTACCGGCTGGAGCTTTCCGATCTGATGGTCATCCTCGACGACCTGGCGCTGGAGTGCGGGCGGCTGCGGATGCGACGCAGCGGAACGGCCGGCGGCCACAAAGGCCTCGGCGACATCATCAATCGGATCGGATCGGATGAATTCTGCCGGCTGCGCATCGGCATCGGGCAAGCGATCGGCCGGCCGACAGATTACGTGCTCGGGCGTTTCACCCCGGACGAGGAGGCGGCGGCGAACCTGGCCGTCAAGCACGCCGCCGACGCCGTCGAGCATTGGCTGGCTCATGGGGTGGAGTCGGCGATGAACGCGTTCAACGCCCCGACTGGGGGCGACGCCTGACCCGGACGGCCGGTCGGGCTGCAAGCGAGGACTTTCGGCGCTGACGCGCCGGGGAGGTGTGTTTTTGAACCAATACGAAGCGATGTTCCTGTTTGATCCGACGTACGCCGCGGACATGGAGAAGGCGAGACACGAGATCGATCGCATTCTCGGCCGGGCCGAGGGTCGGATCGTCTTCTGCGAGCGGTGGGATGAGCGAAAGCTCGCTTACGAGATCAAGGGCCGCAAGCGGGGCTGCTACATCCTGACTTACTTCGAAGCCAGCGGCAACAGGATCGCCGGCATCGAACGCGACGTGAAGATCAGCGAGACGGTTTTACGCATCCTGATCAAACGCGCCGACGGCGTTACGCCCGAGCAGATGCAGCGGTTGATACCGACGGGCCAGGAGGAGGAAGAGCCCCAGGAAGAGTCACCTCGCCGCGAACGGCGCACCAGACCGTCGCGGGACGGGGATGAGGAGCGACGGCCGCGGGAGAAGCGGCCGGTGGCGGTCGGCGCCATGACCGAGGATTCAGAATCCGGTGACGACTCCGCGGACAGCGACGAGTCCAACGAGTAGCGCCGGCGAAGGGATGGAACGATGGCTAGCTTCAACAAGGTGATCCTGATCGGGAACCTGACGCGCGATCCGCAGTTGTCCTACACGGCCTCGAACACGCCGGTGTGCAAGTTCGGGCTGGCAACCAACCGCCGATGGCGCGATCGCAATACCGGCGAGGATCGCGAGGAGACGTGCTTCGTCGACTGCACCGCGTTCGGCCGGGGCGGCGAGGTCATTAACCAGTACATGAGCAAGGGGCGCCAGTTGTTCGTCGAGGGCCGACTGAACTTCAGCAGTTGGGAGGACCAGCAGGGCGGCCGGCGCAGCAAGCTCGAGGTCATCGTCGAGAACTTCCAGTTCCTCGGCGACGGCGGCCAGCGATCCGGCGCGCGGCCGGCGCAGGCCGGCGCTCAGGGCGGCGCGGGGCCCCACGGCGGTGCGGGCGCTGCTCCGGACGTGGACGTGGCGGATGACTACGGACCGCCGCCGGACGGCGAGCCGCCGTTCTGACGCGTGCGCCGTGGAAACGACCGCCGGGCGGTGTCCGATCCGCGACCCGGCTCGGCTGTGAGGTTTCGGGCCGCGAGGTATTTTCGCGCCGGCGCGAACGCAACGGCGATTCGACAGTTGCGGAGGATAGCGCCCGCGCGGCATGTGAATGGGCGCCGCAGGGCAAGGCGGCGCGTTTTTTTCCTTCAGAGATCCAAGGCGCGCGGTATGATCGACCCGCCGCCGAGACGTTAGGCAGGAACGACACTGATGAAACTTTTGCTGACGAGGGATGTGCCCAAGCTCGGAATCGTCGGAGACATTGTCGAGGTGTCTCGCGGATACGCGCGAAACTACCTGCTCCCCCAGCGGCTCGCCACCGAGCCGTCGGACGCCAACATGAAGGCGCTGGCGGAGGAGCGGGCCAAGTCGGAGGAGCGGCGGCGCCAGCAGCGCGAGCAACTGAAGGCAACCGCCGATCAGCTTGCCGACGTTGAGGTCACCATCGAGGCGGCGGCCAACGAGGAGGGACACCTCTACGGCTCCGTCGGCCCGCGAGAGATATCCGCCGCCCTGCGCGAGCTGGGCCATTCGGTCGCAGCCGACCAGGTCCGCGTGAGGGAGCCCATCAAGCGTCTGGACAACGTCATGGTCGACGTCGTGCTGGCCGAAGACCTCCACGCGGCGGTGAAGGTGTGGGTCGTGCGGTCGAAGGCCCTGTTGGAATCGGAGCGCAAAGGCACGGAGGCCGAAGAAATTGGCGAGGACGACGACTAATCCGGCCGGCGAGCCCGACGCACGTCGTGCTTCCAGCGGCTCGCCAGGCGCCGATATCCCTGCGGACCGGCTGCCCCCCCAAAGCATCGAAGCGGAAATGAGCTTGCTCGGCTCGATGTGCCTGAGCCGCGAGGCGATCGGCGACGTCATCCCCATCATCAGCAAAGCGGACGTGCGCTGGTTCTATCGCCCGGACCACCGCATTCTCTTTGACACGCTGCTCGACCTCTACGACCAGAACAAGGAGATCGACCTCGTCGTCGTGCGCGACGAGCTCCAGCGCCGCGGCGAGCTCGAGCACGCCGGCGGCGCCGAGCACCTCGTCTCCTGCGCGGAAAGTGTTCCCACGCACCTGCATGCCCGCCGCTACGCGGAGATCGTCCGCGACAAGGGAATCCTGCGCGACCTGATCGGCGTCGTGAACGAGATCGCCGAGGACGCATACGCCGACATCGGCAACACCTGGGACCTGCTCGACCGGGCGGAGAGCAAGTTCTACTCGGTGACCGAGCGGCGCGTGACCGGGCAATCGGTGGCCATCGGCGATCTGGTTCGGGAGCTCTCGGCGATAGCCGAGTCCGGACAGGACGGAGCTCTCACCGGCCTGCCCAGCGGATTTCACAAGCTCGATGAACTGACCAGCGGATTCCAGCCGGGAGACTTTGTCGTCATCGCCGGCCGGCCCTCGATGGGCAAGACGGCGCTCGGCCTGAACATCGCCGAGCATGTGGCCGTCGACGAGGAGACTCCCGTCGCCTTCTATTCCCTCGAAATGAGCAAGCAGCAGGTCGCCCAGCGACTGGTATGCAGCCGGCAGCGGATCGATTCACACAAGTTCCGCCGGCGGATGCTCAACGACGCGGAACGCGACCAGGTGTCGTTCGCGGTCGGGCAGTTCCAGGACGTGCCTCTCTTCGTGGACGACACCCCCGGCATGACCATTCTCGAGCTGAGGACGAAGGCCCGCCGGCTCGCCCAGCAACACAAGATCAAGGCCGTCTTCGTGGACTACCTTCAGCTCATGCGCGCCCCGGGCACGGAAAGCCGCCAGCACGAGATATCGACGATCAGCGGCGGGCTCAAGGCCCTCGGCCGGGAGCTGAACATCCCGATCATCGCCCTGGCGCAGTTGAACCGGATGGCGGAAGGTCGCGAGGGGCACCGACCGCGAATGAGCGATCTGCGCGAGTCGGGAGCGATCGAGCAGGATGCTGACGTCATCCTCCTGCTCCACAGGGAGGAATACTACAAGAAAGAGGACCCTTCGGTGCGCAACCTGGCGGAGATCATCATCGCCAAGCAGCGCAACGGCCCCACCGACACCGTCCAGGTGACCTTCAATCACCAGTTCACACGCTTCGATAACTTCTCTCCCTTGCCGGAGCCGGCCTATGTTGCCGACGCGGAGGGGAGCGTGCCATTCTGAGGCACCATCGCATCCCGCGGCCAGGCGCTGCCTGCGCGGGCGCAGAGATGGCGAAGACAGCGGTTGCCGGTCTTAACGGGCGCCGATAAGATGCCGGCCATAGGCGCGGTCGCGGGGCTCCTCCCACAGAGCGGCACGCATCGACAATTGCATTCCACGCGAGGCATCCCCCACGTGGGACGGAGGTGGATCAGTTTGGCAGCCTTGGTTCGCGCGCTCGCCATCGCAGCGGGTGTGCTGGTGTTCTGCGCCCCACTCGCCAGCGCGCAGACACCGCAGCAGCAGAGGGTGACCGCCGTCGAGTTCACCGGCCTCGTGCACACCAGCACGACGTACGCGAATTCCGTCGTGCACACCGCCGAGGGCGGTCTCTTCGATCCCGCCCAGGCCGATGCCGACGTGACCCGCCTGCTGGCCACCGGCCGGTTCGCCACCGTGACTTACCGCACCGAACCCCGGGAGGGCGGCGTCGCTGTCATCTTCGACATCCAGGAACGGCCGACCATCACGGAGATTCGCTTCGTCGGCAACGAGAAGTTCGCCGACTCGAAGCTTCGCGAAAGCGTGCCGCTCAAGGTCGGCGACCCGGTGGACCTGTTCGCGGTTCGCGAGGGGCAGGACGCCATCACGCTGTTGTACCGGGACACCGGCTACGGCCGAGTCCAGGTGACCTGCGACGAGGATCTCCTCCGCCGAACGGGCGAATTGGTCTATACGATCGAGGAAGGCCCGCGTATCCGCATCCGGCAGATCGATTTCGAGGGCAACGAGCACTTCACGGATCGCGAGCTGAACAAGCACATCACCAGCAAGACCTACCTGTGGATCTTCAGGGAAGGCAACTTCGACGAGGACACGGTGGAGGCGGACGCGGCCGCGTTGCAGAATTTCTACCGCGACCAGGGCTATCTCGACGCCCGCGTGAGCTACCGACTCGACTTCGCCCGGAACCAGCAGGACGTGGTGGTGACGTTCGTCATCTCCGAGGGCGTTCGCTACATGGTCGAATCGATTAGCTTCCAAGGCAACACCGTGTTCACGGACGCGGAGTTGAGCGCCATGTGCTCGCTCGTCGAGAGCGGGCCGATGCTTCAGGACCGGCTCGACCGGAGCGTCCGTCGGATTCGCGAGGAGTACGGCAAAGAAGGCTATATCTACGCCGATGTCCGGGCCACGCGCGTCTTCAGTGAGCAGCCGCGGCTCGTGCTGGTGAGGATCGACATTGACGAGAAGGACCAATACAGGGTCGGCCGGATCGTCGTCCGTGGAAACGAGCAGACGAAGGACAAGGTCGTCCGCCGCGCGTTCGATCTCTATCCCGGCGACGTGTTCGACCTGAGCAAGGCGCGCAAGGCGGAGCAGGACCTTCGACAGTTGCAGATCTTCAGCCTCGCCAACGTCACGCCCGTGGGCGAAGAGCCCGGCGTGCGCGACGTGCTCATGCAGGTCGAGGAATCGCGCAAGGCGGGCGACTTCCTGTTCGGCTTCGGGGTCACCAGCAACAGCGGTCTGGTCGGCTCGATCATGCTCGATCTGAAGAACTTCGACCTGTACGACTACCCGCGAAGCTTCAGCGAGTTCTTCAGGCTGCGGTCGTTTCACGGTGCCGGCCAGCGAATGCGGATCGAGGCCCAGCCCGGCACGGAGCTGACCCGCTTCCGCATCGACTTCACCGAACCCTATCTCCTCGACAAGCCGGTCCGCTTCGACACCAGCTTCTATTACTTCCAGCGCGGCCGCGACGACTACGACGAAACGCGGATCGGCGGCAACGTCAGCTTCGGCAAGCGACTGGCCCGCGGGCCGCTCAAGAACTGGTACGGCGAGATCGCCTTCCGTCTCGAGGAGGTCAGCGTCGACGACGTGCATCTGTTCGCGGCGCGCGACATCCACGACGACGAGGGTTCGACGGTGCTGACCAGCGTAAAGCTGTCGCTCGTGCGCGACCGCACGGACAACCGCTTCATGCCGACAAAGGGCGATCGCCTGCGGCTCGCTTACGAGCAGTTCGGCCTGCTGGGCGGCGTCGATCCCTTCGGGGAAGCCACCGCCGGTTACACGTGGCACACGACCGTCTACACCGACGCCCTGGAGCGCAAGCACGTGCTCTCGCTGCGGGCGAACGCGGGCTACATCGTCGGCGACGCCCCGGTGTACGAGCGGTTCTACGCAGGCGGCATCGGTTCGATGCGCGGGTTCCAGTTCCGCGGCGTCTCCCCTCGCCAGGGGCTCAGGGACAACGCCGTGGGCGGCGAATTCATGCTCCTGGGCGGGGGCGAATACTCGTTCCCGCTGTACGGCGAGCTGTTGCGCGGCCTCGTGTTTACGGACATGGGAACCGTCGAATCCGGACTGGAGATCACCCAGTGGCGGGCGTCCGTCGGCGCGGGCATTCGGTTGCAGATCAACGCTCTCGGCCCGATCCCGATGGAATTTGACGTGGCCGCCCCGGTGCTCAAGGGGGACGACGACGAGGAGCAGGTCTTCAGCTTCTTCGTCGGCGCAACGTTCTGACCCGGTCTTTTCATTGATGCGGATCGTGATAGGATTGCGCTGCGTATCCGCAGTCGGCGCCGCCGGCGCCTTCAATCCGCGAAAGGAACTCGAAGATGAGCTCGACCGTGACGCGTTTATGGGTTGCCGTAATACCAGTTCTGCTTCTCGCCGGCGCGGCCGCAGCGGCCGACCCGAACATCGCCGTCATCGACGTCGCCCGGGTGTTCGAAGACTATGACATGACCCGCGACCTCGAGACCGTGTTCGACCAGGCGCGACAGGCCCTCTCCGACGAGGCGGATTCGCGCCGCGGCAACATCGACCAGATGCGCCGCGGCCTGGCCGCATTCGATCCCGAATCGGACGACTACAAACGGCGCGAGCAGGAGCTGATTCGCGCCGAGGCGGAGTTCCAGGTGTGGTCGAACATCAAGGAGCGGCAGCTCAAGGCGGATCACAAGAAGTGGCTGCTCCAGATCTATCGCGACACGCAGTCCACCGTCGCGGCGATCGCCACGGACCGATCGATCGACCTGGTGCTCACGTTCGATAAGCTGACCGAGGATGCACCGGATTCGACTGCGCTGCGCCAGCAGATCCTCCTGCAAAAGGTCATCTATCACAGCGATCGAATGGATATCACCGACGACGTCCTGAAGAAGCTGAACGATGCCTACAAAGCGCGTGGAGGGATCGACTCGCTGCACGGGGCGATCCAGGACGAAACACCCTTGAAGCCCGGCGGCCAAACGCCGCCCGTGAAGCCATGACCAGGTCGATGACATTACGCCAGATCGCAGAGCTGGTGCACGGCGAGGTCCGCGGCGATCCGGACCGCAAGATCAGCCAGGTCGCGTCGGTGCGCGCCGCGGAGGGCGATTGCCTCACCTGGGTGTCGCACGGTCGTTATGTGGCCCAGCTTGGCGATTGCCGCGCCGGCGCAGTGCTTGTGCAGCGCGACTTCGGTCCGACGCCGATGCCGGCGATCCTCTGCGACAACATCGATCAGGCGGTGGTGGACGTGCTCGCGGCCTTCGCGCCCGAATTGCCCGGGCCGGCCATCGGCGTGCACGCGACCGCCCAAGTGGCGGAAACGGCCGTTCTCGGCGCCAACGTCGCCGTTGGCGAAAACGTGGTGATCGCCGGCGACGTGCGCATCGGCGAGGGTACCGTGCTCTATCCCGGCGTCGCTATCGGAACGGGGGCGGCGGTCGGCGCGGGATGCCGCCTGTGGTACAACGTCGTCGTGCGCGAGCGCTGCACGATCGGCGATCGGGTCACGATCCACTCGAACACCGTCATCGGCTCCGACGGCTTTGGATTCCAGCAGCGGGGCGGCCGGCACGTGCGCGTGCCGCACATCGGCGCCGTGCGCATCGGCAACGACGTGGAGATCGGCGCCTGCTGCTGCGTCGACCGGTCGAAGGTGGGCGAGACGGTCGTCGGCGACGGCACGAAGATTGATAATCTTGTGCAAATCGCCCATAATGTCGTCATAGGTGTCAACTGCCTGGTTTGCGCGCAGGCAGGGATCGCCGGCAGTACCCGGCTTGGCGATTACGTGGTGCTCGGCGGGCAAGTAGGACTACGAGACAATATCGTTCTGCAGGACGGGGTCGTGGTGGCGGCGTGTTCCAGCGTCGCGCACGACGTGCCGGCGGGCACGATGGTCGCAGGCCGGCCCGCCGTCGAAGGTCGCCGGTTCAAGCGCGAGAACGCCACCGTGCGGAAGCTTCCCGAACTGGTAGCGCAATTGCGCGAGTTGATCAGGCGGGTGGAGAGACTTGAGACCGCAGCAGACGATAAGTCGGACGGTTGAGATCGAGGGGCGTGGCCTGTTCACCGGGGACGCGGCGACGCTGCGCTTCCACCCTGCCCCGCCCAACGTGGGCATCTGGTTCGTCCGCTCCGATCAAACCCACCCCGTGCGCGTGCCGGCCACGGTGGACGCCGTCACCAAGCGCGCCCGGCGCACCAGCCTTCAGAACGGCACCGTTTCGATCGAGACTGTGGAGCACTGTCTCAGCGCGTGCGCCGGCATGGGCATCGACAATCTCGAAATCGAGCTCACCGGCAACGAGGTTCCCGCCGGCGACGGTAGCTGCCTGGCATTCATCAAGGGAATCCAGGAGGCGGGCATCATCGAGCAGAACTCGCCGCGCGATCCCTTCGTGATCGACGACGTGGTACGAGTTTCCGAAGGCGACATGGAGCTGGTCGCCCTTCCTCCGCTGACCGACGACGCGGAGGGGCTGGAGGTTCTCTACGAGCTCGACTACGGACCGCAGACGCCCATCGGCCGGCAGGTGTGCTCGTTTCGCGTCGAACCCGGCGCGTTCGCCGAGCAGATCGCCCCGGCGCGCACATTCGTGCTGCGGGAAGAGGCGGAGATGATGCGCAACGCCGGTCTCGGCCGGCACCTGACCTACGCGGACATCTTGGTCTTCGACGGCCACGGCCCGATCGAAAACACGCTGCGATTTCCCGACGAATGCGTCCGGCACAAGATCCTCGATCTTCTCGGCGACCTGATGCTGCTGGGCCGCTACATCGTCGGGAGAATACACGCCCGCAAGTCTGGCCACGCCCAGAACCACGCCCTGGTGCGGGCCCTTCGCGAGCGGGCGGAGCTGGCGGAGCTGGCCCGGTTCGCGGCATCGCCGCCCTCGATCGATATTCACACCGTGCAGCGTATCCTCCCCCACCGCTACCCTTTCCTGATGGTGGATCGGATCGTCTCCGTGGAGGGGACGCAGCGTGCAGTGGGGATCAAGAATGTCACGATTAACGAGCCGTTTTTCCAGGGGCACTACCCGGGCCAGCCGTTGATGCCCGGCGTGCTCGTGATCGAAGCGATGGCGCAGGTCGGCGGGATTCTGCTTTCGCAAAACCTCAAGCTGAAGGGCAAGGTTGCGGTACTCCTCAGCCTCGATCGCGTCAAGTTCCGGCGGGCGATCACGCCGGGCGACCAGTTGGTGATCGAGGCGGAGGCCCAGCGCGTGCGGGCAAACGTCGGTCACGTGCGAACGATCGCACGCGTCGGGGCCCAGGTGGCCGCCGAGGCGGAGATCAAGTTCATGTTGACCGACGTCGATCAAGACTGACTCGAGTGGAAGCAACGTGAATAGAGCGCTGTCAGGAACTAGGGCCGGTGTGCATCCCATGTCCGTCGTGGATCCGACGGCACGGCTGGGGCGCAACGTTACCGTGGGGCCGTTCACCGTGATCGGCCCCGGCGTCGTGATCGGCGATGATTGCGTCGTACACAACAACAATACGATCGTCGGCAACACGGCAATCGGCGATCGCTGCGAGGTTTATCCCGGCTGCATGCTGGGGTTGCCGCCGCAGGATCTGAAATACCGCGGCGAGCCGACGCTGCTCGAGATCGGCCACGACACCATCCTCCGCGAGCAGGTCCAGGCGCATCCCGGCACGGTTGGCGGCGGCGGCGTCACCAGAATCGGCAACCACAACCTGCTCATGGCCGGAGCCCACATCGGGCACGACGTGATCATCGGCGATCACTGCATCCTGGCGAATCTCTGCCTGCTCGCCGGCCACGTCATCATCGAGGACTACGCGACGCTCGGCGGACACGTAGGCGCCCATCACTTCACCACGATCGGCAGGCACGCCATGGTCGGCGGTATGACCAAGATCGCGGCCGACGTGCCGCCCTTCATGACCGTCACTGGCACGCGCACCGCCCGGCAGGAGGTACGGATGGTGAACGGCGTGGGCCTCAAGCGCCGGGGCTTCAGCGAGGAGCAGATCCGCAACCTGAAGATCGCCTTTCTGCGCCTGTTCTCGCGGCGGGCGAGGAGCAGCGGCGTCCCCATGCTTCGGACCATCGCCGAGCTGCGGGCCGAAACCAGCGACGAAAACGTCCTCTATCTCTGCGACTTCCTGATGCGGTCGT
>JBECKQ010000330.1:0-12588 GCA_040235375.1 Phycisphaerae bacterium
TTCCAGTTCCAGCAGATTAGCCCCGACCAGGCACATGTCGTTCACGTTCGCGGCGTCGGCAAAAATCGACAGCGGAATGCCCGCGGCGTCGACGAGCAGGCTGCGTTTGCTTCCGCTTTTCCCGCGATCCGTGGGGTTGCGGCCGGTTTTTTCCCCCGCCCAGGGGAGCTTTGGTCATCACCCCGTCCAGACTCAGGAAGGACCAGTCCAGCCCGATCAACTCGTCGTAGCGTTTCGCGGCACGGTGAAACAGGGCCTCAAAGACGCCGGCCTGCTCCCACTCCTGGAAGCGGTCGTGGGCCGTGGAGCCCGGGCAGATGCCGGTCGCGTCGAGCGCCCGCCATTGACACCCGGTACGCAGCACAAAGAGTATCCCGTTCAGGCAGTCGCGGTCCGACCGCCGTGGCCGGCCGCCACCGAAGCGATGGGTGTTCACCCGCTTCGGCACCAGCGTTTGAAAGAACTTGAAGAACTCATCGGACACCTGAAATCGATTGCTTCCCATCGCGAGCCTCCTTGCTCTGGCACCAGCGCCAGTACCACTATCGGCTCACGAGGGGTTTTTCGGATAGGCTCTAAAGACGCGCGCCTTTTCATGGCGCACTAAGGAATACGGGCTAGCGAAGGGGTTGGCGCGCGACCAGTACGCCGCCCCGAGGGTGCGGCCGAACAGGTCCGAGCCGACTCCTCACACCGGCGTGGGCCCTTTGCTGAAGCGGGCTACGCGCAGCACATCTACAAAGGACGTTGCCACAAGGCGGACAGCCTGCGGTGGAATCGGTGCCACGTCATCTGGTTTGACCCAGTCCGACCAAACTCGATACAAGCGGATCGCGGTCGTGCCCTTCCCTTCAGGTCTTAGATAGTATGGATCACCGCCAATGCCCGGAGAACCAATCGGTACGAACCCTGCCGTGAACAGGACCCGGCCGACATATGCACATTCTATTTCCCAAACAACCTGCCCCGGTTGAAGCCAATACAGTACGTGGTCCCTGTGCGGATCGTAATCGTCGGAGCCCCAGAAATCCGGCCCGGGGGCGCGCACGCTTCCACGCGACTCACTCGTGAATTCGAGCATCATGCCCCCTACGGGAAACTCCCGGTACGCCAGAATAACATCTTCCGCCCACGACACTTGCAGAATCTTGGCCAAGCGGTCCACGTCTTCCGCCTTTGCTGCGTAACCCCTAACTTCCGGCTGCCGCGATCTTAGAGCATTGATAATATATCCCATAAGCTACTCCGGGATATCTGCAATCCGCTGTGCGTCCCATTCACGCTCCCAGTGACGTTTACGCGCAGCGTCGAAAAGTCTGCGTTCCTCGTCGGTAAGTCCACGATTGGGGTTCGGGGTACGCCCGTGATCGACTTTCAAGATTTCCTCAAATGGTCCGTTGGGATTCTGGCCCACGTGGTGGATTTCCACCGGGTAGCCGTCCACGCCCTTCGGAGCAAGCCCTCTCCTCGGCGGCCTGCGCATGATCTGTGAGTCCGGTAGTTTTCGAACGTTAAAAAGGTCGAAAGCTCCTTGGGTAAAGCGTCGGCAGCTATTATTGTGCACCCACACGCCGGCGGCGAAGTAGGTGTGGTCGCCTTCGACCTCGAAGTTGTACACCGGCGTCGGCGTGCGGTCCAGGAAGAAGTCCACCACCGCCACGCCCTCGCCGCCGGCCCCGGCGAACGTGTCGCCTACCGCCAGCGCCTGCGCCTCCGTCCAGCCGTGCTCGTAGCTCCAGACCTCGTGCGTGGGCGTCACGCCCATCGCCTCACCCGTGGATAGCGCCAGCCACAGGATCGCCGGGGCCACGTCGCGGAACAGCCGCGAGATGCGCGCCGGCTGCGGGGCGGCAACCGGCGCGCCCACCGGACGCGCGGGCACGCCTAATCGCCAAAGTCGGCGATGACATCGTCGATCCCGAAGCGCTTACCGGCACTGAGAAGGAAGCTCTGCATTTTCTCAGTGTTGGCTCGCGCCAACTTGTCAGTTACGGACGCGCCCAGCTCTACGCTGCACGCTCGGTGCTCCTCCAGCGGAACGAAGCGACGATAGAACTCATGCTCTAGTTCCTTATCCTCGAGCTCTGCTGCATCCATCGAGCTCTCAAGCACTCTGACCATGTCCGACAGCGAAATACTTCCGTCCAGGAAACCTTGCGTAGCTTCGATCATTCTTTTCCATATTCGCTGCTGACGTTCGTCCATCGGCCTCGTGCCTCGTCTTTATGACAAACAAGAAGACGGTCGGGCTTGCTTATTGGGCCGGTCGTTGAATGCCTGACCTTAGTCTCTCCTCCTTCTGCGACACAACGGCTCGCGGAACCCTCCCGCTCAGTCAAACCAAACCGAGCTATACAGGGCGCTTTGCTCTCGGCATTGTGCCGAGCCACTCTGCAATACTATCATCGAAGCTATGGATCAACTCTTGAATAAAGGCCCCGTCATCTCCATAATTCCGCATAGCCGCAGCCATAGCCAAACGGCGAACCGATACACTATCTGAGTTGATGGCCTCTCTGATTCCATCTCTTTGCGCGCTTTCCGTCAGCAGGCGGATGTTCGCATCCCTGCTGCCTCGAAATACCGAGTCCGGCAATAGATACAGGTAGCGGAATGCCCGCAATGTCACCCGCATATCATCATCCACAACGCAATTCACTAGCGATCTAACTATTTCGTCTTCTCCGGGTTCGAGTAGTTGTGCAACGGCCGCAACGGCTTCAAAACGAACGCCGGGATCGCTGTGACCGAGCAAGGCAATCAAGTCCCCATAAATCTCTCTGCCACGCCTTTGATCAACAACCTCGCTCGCAATCCATGCACCCGCAATGACGACTTCAGGATCTTCGTGCCGCAAGACGGGAATGAGGTCGCGGATATCCCTTCCCGTCCGGAATTCGTCAGAAAACGTGTTCGTGAGCTCGCCACATGCATCCACATCCAAGCGCGAAAGCCTATCGATGAAAGCATCTGTTTCCATTACATACTCTTTAGCCTGTTGTACAGTTTCTTGAAGAAACTCCTCCTCCAGGGTGATGCGTCGTGCGTGTGCAGCTCTCTGCACCTGGCTTCCACCTCCCACTGCGTCGAAGTCTGCGAGCTCAGCTTTCCTCTTCTGGTCGGGTTTCTTCAGCGCGGCGACTGGAAGAGGATGCCGCCCGTTCCACCAGCCCCTCATAGACCCCGCCTATGGATACACCGAGCCCAGCATTCGCGGGAAGGGGATTGTCTCGCGGATGTGCTTCAGACCGCAGAGCCAAGCGAGGGTCCGCTCGACGCCCAGGCCGAAACCGCCGTGGGGAACGCTGCCATAACGGCGAAGGTCGAGATACCATTCATAGGCTTCCTGCGGCAGGCCCTCCTCGTGAATGCGGGCCAGCAGGCGGTCGTAGTCCTCCTCGCGCGCCGAGCCGCCGATGATCTCTCCAAAACCCTCCGGCGCGAGCAGGTCGAAGTTCTCTACATACTCCGGATCCCCGCGCTCCTGCCGCATGTAGAAAGCCTTCACGCTTCTGGGATAGTGCGTAACGAACACCGGCCGGTCGTGCAAGCGGGATATGATAGTCTCATCCGAGCCGCCGAGATCGGTACCAACCTGGAAGTTCGCCGCCAACTCCTTGTGATGCGGGATATTAGCAACCTGCTCGGCCAGCTCGGCCCGCTCCTCGCGCGCGGCGATGGCGTCGGCGGCCGCCTTGTCCTTCTGCCACTGCTTCCTGGCACTCTGCGACTGCTCCTCCAGCTCGGCGATGCTCTTGTCGAGCTCGGCAATGCGCACGTTCTTCTCCTCGAGGTCGCGATCCAGAAGCTCCTCGGCCCGCGGGCCGCGCAGAATGTCGGCCACCTCCATGTACCGAAGCCGATAGAACGGCTTCTGCACCTTCTCCAGCGCCGCCACGTCGCGGCCAAGCTCCGCAATGTCCGCCCGATGATCGCGCAATACCCGCTGCACGATCGAACAGATAAAGTTCTCCGCCACGTCCATCACGTCGTCGAGATAGGCAAAGGCGATCTCCGGCTCGACCATCCAGAACTCGGTGAGGTGCCGCCGGGTCTTCGACTTCTCCGCCCGGAAGGTCGGCCCGAAGCAGTACACCTTCCCATGGGCCACGCACGCCGCCTCGACGTAGAGCTGCCCGGTCTGCGCGAGGTACACCGGCTCGCCGAAGTAGTCCACCTGGAACAGCGTGCTCGAGCCCTCGCCGGCCGCCGGCGCGAAGATCGGCGTGTCGATCAACACATACCCGTTGTCGTTGAAGAACGAGCGGATCGCATCGACCACCGTCGCCCGAATCCGCAGGATCAGAAACTGCCGCCGCGAGCGGAACCACAGGTGCCGATGCTTCATGAGGAACTCGATGCCGTGCGGCTTCGGCGTGATCGGATAGTCCGCCGAATCGTGCACCGCCTCGACCGCGGTCGCGACCAGCTCGTGCCCGCCCACCGCGCGCTCGTCCGCGCGAACCGTGCCGCGCACGATCAGCGACGCCTCCTGCGACATGTGCCGGGCCGTCTCGAACTGGTCGTCGCCAATCTGCCCCTTTTCGATCACGCACTGGCACAGCCCGGTGCCATCGCGCAGCACGAGAAAAACGAGCTTGCCGCTCGGCCGGTTGCGGTAGACCCAGCCGGCCAGCGTAACTGCTTCGTCCACGTGATGTTTCAGGTCTTTGACGAGGGTGATGTCGGTGTTTTTCATGACCGGCGTTATAGAGGCGTGCGTACGCCGCTGCAACCGCGCGAACGGCCGCGGCAGGCGTGAACGGCCGGCGGGCGCGGGGCCACCGTTGCGAATCGGCGCCGCACCCGCCGAGCCGTCGAGAGGAGTGAGAAGAGGAGGGTGTTGTTGCGATTCATCACACGCGCGCTCCGTCGAATTCGCCGCGGTCCGGCTCGAACGTGCCGAACTCCCCGCGAGAGCCGCCTGCACATCCCTTTGCACCGGCGTGTTTTGCGATCGGGCTGTCGCGATCCCACAGGTAGTAGACCGGCCGACTGGCGGCGATGCTGCGAACGATCTGGGCGATAAATCTCGGCGACTGCCTGGCCGGCCGGCCCCGCCCGCGGCCGGTCGTCGCCCGGTACCAGTCGGTGACCAGCCGGACGGCCAAGGCGCGAACGTCCATCCGCCGGGCGATCCGCGTCGCCAGGTCCGCCGCGTGCACGTCCACGTCGAGTGCCGCCAGCTTCGCCAGAACCGCCGCGGCCCGGCGCGGCAGCGGGCACGTGCCGACGCGCGTCATGCCCGCCCGCTCGAACACCGGATTGACCGTGCCCATCGATGCCAGGCATTCGACGTAGCGCGTGCCGGCCATCGGCAGCGTTCGCCGCACGAAGCGGTGCCCGATGCCGCACCCGCGGATGTCCGGATGCAGGACGAGCCGGCGGAGAATGCGCACGTTTCTGTTGAGTTCGTCGAGGTTTCCGCTGAAGCGCCCGGCCGTTACGGCATTGCGCAAGGCAAGCTCGGCCGGCGGATAGGCATAGACGACGATGCCGAGTGGCTCGCGGCGGGAGCCGTCGCGCAGAACGAAGATGCGGTCCACAAACCCGAGATGATCGCGGTCGCGATAGTGCATCGCGGCGAACCGCGAATAGTCGCTGCGCGTACCGGGCTCGATGCGAAGTCGCCGCCAGAGGCTGAACGGCCTGCGCCGCGGCGGACGTTCAGCGACCTCGTGCCGGCGATCGGCGCCAAGCGTCACCACCGTGTCCGCCTGCAAGTCAGACAGAACGTCGGTGTTGCTCGTCGCCACCACGACCGACAACCGCCGGCGGGTCGTCAGCTTGCGAAGGTTGTACGCCACCGCCTTCGCCGCGCGACGATGCAACTGCTGGGCGAACTCGTCGGCGATCAGCACGGCCGCGGCGCCGCGCCGCGCGGCGGCGCCGACGGCGCGGGCCAGCCGGGCCCGGAACTTCTCCCCTTCGGAAAGCTCTTCGTAAGCCCTCAGCCACTTCGGCGCCTCGCCGAGGGCACACGCGCTGAGGATCGACAGCGCGCCAGACAACGTCTCCGTGGGGGCGATGCAATCGACCAGCGGCGTGCCGGTCGGAAACGCGACGCGGTCAACGTGGATGGCCGCGGGATAGCAGCGGGCGATCAGTCCGAGCGCCGTCGTCTTGCCGCACCCGGACGGACCGCAAATGGCGACGATCCGCCCCGGCCCCACGGACACGGTCAAACCGTCGAGAATCGTGCGGCGCCGCCGCGGGGCCAGACCGAAATCCTGGGCGACGCGGGTGGTCCGGCCGGACGCCCGCCAGACGCGAAGCGCCCGTCCGCAATCGAGGCGTATTGCGCGGGACATGACTTTCAACCCCTCCATCAATGCTGGCACTGCTCACCATGGCCCGCCTCCCTGCCGACCAGTTACCTAACATTAACCAGACATTACAACATGCGCAATAGATTGTCAATAGCGAAATCTGGAATGTCCAAGACTGGTCGTGCAAGGCCGGTGGGACGGCAGAACCTGCCGCGAAGCCGCGATACAGACCGCCGTCAGCGCGATCAGCGGCGCGGCGGTGACTACAGGTCGCGACTGACGAGGCGGGTGACGACCCCCTGGATGGCAAACCCGCGGCTGGAATCGACGATGATGGGCTCAACGGCGGGGTTATCACCGCGGAGGATGACGACTTGCTGACCGGACTGGCGCCCCGCGCTGACGCGTTTCAACGTCGGCTCGCCGTCGAGCAGGCACGCGCAGATACGCCCCTGCACGAGGGCGGGATCAACATCCGGGCGGTAGTGCACGAGCACGATGTCGCCCGGTTTCAGCGTTGGTTCCATGCTGTCGAAGGTCAGGCGGAGGCAGTAGCGATCCGGAGACCACAGGTGCCGGAGCACCGGGAACATCTCGAGCTGCTCCTGCGTTTCGGCGGGCGGTCCGGCGGGTATCGAGCCGAACAGCGGCAGACGGCGGACCTCCACCGGCTGCGGGTTGTCGTGTGCGGGGCCGCCACCGATCAGCACCGCCTGCGGCACGTTCAGAGCGACGGCAAGAGCATTCAACGTCGTGGCCGATGGTCGCCGGCGGTCGCGTTCGATCTCCGACAGGTAGCCCTGGTTGACGCCGGCCGACCTGGCCAGGCCGATCTGCGACAGGCCCCGCTCCATTCGGTGCCGGCGCAGGCGCTGCCCAAGCGTTTCCGTGGCCCGATATTGCACAGATGGATCACTGGACAGCATAATGCGCAATATATCGTGGATATCCAGCAATGCAAGTGCAAGGGAACCGCACGAAAGGCGCGCCGGGCGGGAATCAGAGCGAGAGCTTGGCCGACTGGATGAAACCGCGGAACCGGGCGTCATCCATATAGCCCTGCGCCCGCCGGAGGATGGTGCCGTCGGGCGCGAGCACGGCGAACGACGGCACGCGACGCAAGCCAAGCTGCTCGGCCGTCTGCCGGTCGGTCAGCGGGTCAAGGCGGACGGGGATCGTACCGCGCATCACGTCACGCACTTCGTCGAGGGAAAAGACCTCCTGATCCATGCGCATGCAATCGGCGTTCAACGCCGACCAGTACGCCACGACGACGATCTGTTTCTGCTCCGCCGCCAGACGCATGGCGCCGCCCAGGTCCGGCCGCCAGAAGACCTTGCTGCACCCGGTGACGGAAAGCAGGAGAATTGGAAGCGCCCACACCAGCGCCCGCCGGGCAAGCGTCGCCCCACGGGTCTGGCTCCTTTTTGCCGAATCATGATTTGCTGCGATTTGTCGCGCCGCTCTCGAACCGCGCGAATCCCGCCTCGCGGGCAGCCTGCAAAAAGGTGCCTGACCCGCTCCCGACCTCCGCGACCATCCGCCGGACGCAGCACCCCTCATCCCACCGTCTCCACCACGCGCGGCTTTTTCTCGTCGAAGTCCACGGCGACGATCCCGTTCTCCCGATCGTGCGGAAACGCGATCAGCAGTCGCTCGTCCGCGCATCGCCGGTACACGCCTTTGCGCTCCGCGACCGTGGTGAGCGGGTACACGTCGAATCCCATGGTCCAAGCCGGCGGCAGGTGCGCGACGGTCGGCACCAGATCGCAGATGAACAGAACGCGCCGCCCGGGCCCGTCGCCCTGAAAGACCGGCAGCAACTGCCCGGGCGTGTGCCCGTTGGACACGATCCAGCTCACGCCGTCGAACGGCCGGCCGGAACCTTCGCCATCGATGAATTCGAGCACGCCGGCCTTCTCCAGGCCGGCGAAGTCCGTTGGAATGAACGACGCCCGATCGCGGTCCGACGGGTTGTTCGCGTGCCGCCACTGATCCACGTGGATCCAGTGTCTCGCCTTGGGGTACTTCAGCTTGGTCGGGCCGCCGGGGCCATCCGCCCACTCCGTCAGCCCGCCGCAGTGATCGAAGTGCAGGTGCGTGAGGATGACATCGGTCACGTCGTCGACCGTGGCGCCGAGGTGGGCGATGGCGTCCTCCAGCGCGTCGGGGTCGGGCTCGATTGCATACCGCGCCGCTTTTTCCGGCTCCCATTTGCTGCCGAGGCCGGTATCGACCAGCACGAGCCGGCTGGCCGCCTGGTTCGCCGCGATCAGCGTCCGCGTGACCATCTGAATACGATTCTGCTCGTCGACGATCTGCGATTTGGCCCAGACGACCTTGGGTACGACACCGAACATCGCCCCGCCGTCCAAGGCATAGTGTGCGGTGATCACAGATTGTATCTGCCATTGGCCCGTATCAATCATGTGGGAGTTGTAGGCGCTATATCGCACGGCGTAAAGCCACCACGCGCGAACCGCGCCTATCGCTCCGGCAGAGCTGCCCGGCTGCCGCCGCCCGCCTCAAGCGAGACCGCCGGACGGATCCACGCGACCCCCTCCCCGCCTGCGTCTCTCCTGTTGTCCTGATCTACTGTTCTACTGCTCTGCGGCCAAAGGCCGCCGGGGGTTTTGCGGCGGCGCAAGCCGCCGAATCTGCTCCGGTGCTCTCCTATCTCCTTTCTCCTGCTCTACAGTTCTGCGGCCGAAGGGCGCTCTCTCCTCTCACCTGATCTCCTGCTCTACTTTCTGCGGCCAACGGCCGCTCCCCTCTCCCTGGCAGGGGGAGGCGGGGGGCGTTGCGATCCACAGCGGCCCGGGCAGCGCAGAACGCCTCAGCAACCACCCGTGCCGGACCTTTTCGCTTTCTCACGTTGGCATTGCGTCGTCGAAATGGGTCCGAAGTCTGGTGCAGGAGAGACCCGAACGACGTGCATCTCGCCGCAGTCAATAAGTTAGCCTGATCCCCCTATTCGCCCGAAGGCAGTAGTCGCAGCCGAGTCACCGGTGGCCGCATTACACGTTCTGGTCACGGTGAACCGTGTTCGGCGAGAATGCCGGTACGCATACGGACACATACTCAGCGCCTTGCGGTCGCGGCGTGCTGTACCGCACCCATTCACCGGGACAGGCCACGACGGCTTGACCGGCGGTCACATCGATAACACCTCCCTCGTACTCGACCCGGAGAGTGCCCTGAAATACGAGCGAGCACTCCAGGAACTCGGGTTTCTGGCCGGGCTCTTTCCAACCCGGCGGAGAGTGCATGCGCGCGATGCTCACTTGCGTGTGCCCGGTGTTGGCTCGCCCGAGAAACTCCTCGATTTGTTTGGGTTTGGAGCCCGCCGCCTGAACCAGTGTCGTTGTTTTGATTAGCGTTGGCACGTCTTGTGTACTCCCTCTTACATTTGACTCGGATATACGCCGCCGTGACCAGAGTGTGGCGTGCACATGGTTCGCCACCAGGTAGCTCCGTTGTCGCTGCCCGCCTCTCATGGCTTGGCGAAGCGTCTACAATCGGCCGGCCTGCGTTCCCCCGCGGGAAGGCCGCAGCATGAGCTCGGCCCTCCCGTGAAGCGTGGGCCGCCATTCACTTTGTGTCGCCGGTCTCGCGTAGCGGATGAACCTCGCGGATTTCGGCGTTATTTGCGTGCGCTTGCGTCATCAGGTTGAAAACGGCCGAACGCTTCACGGACTCCCGCAAGTACTCGATATCCGCCGCGTCGAGGTCATCACCGCCGACCGCGAGCTCGATCCGCAGGTCGCCAAACTGGTCCACCGCCTTTCCGTCGCGCTCTGGCGATTCGAGGTTCAGGAAGACGCGCGGGTTCCAGGCGACGCGCACGGCGGTCTTCAGGAAGCTCAGCTCGAGTCCGCGCACCAGCGCGCTCGTGGCGACGACCGAATTGACACAGGCAGTCAGGGCCGCCAGCGCGACTTCCAACGGCTCCTCTCGATCTGCCGGAGCCTCGATGCCCAACGCCGCTTCAACTTCCTGGTGGGCACCGAGGTGATACGTGTATTCACGGGCGGTGCGGGCGATCCGTCTGTCGCCGACCGTGTACGGGCCCGTGGTCGCTTTCGTGTGAAGAGCGCGGCCCTCATACGTGCCCTCGGCCTCGAACTCGAACGACACTTCGTTGGGATTCTGGTCGGCAAACTTCTGGAATGCTACAAAGCGGGCGAGATTGACGCCCTGCCTGACGGTCGTCTCTGGATTCGTTACTTGTGGCATTGCTTACTCCTGGCTCATTTCGCGGTCAATCAATGTCGGACACGCGCCGATGAAATCCACGACGTACGCTAAGGTCTGGCTTCGAGTACCATATTGAACGGGGTGGTCGTGGCCGTGCGAAAACGGGAAAAACCGCTGCTGATGACCACGTCAGCAAGGGCCGCTGCCCCGGCCTGTGCCCCCAGCGCTTCGCGACCGTCCTGGCTCATCGCCGTGGGGACGCAGATGGCGGTCGAGAACGCGTAGAAGATGCGGCCCAAGGGGTTCAGGTTGTCTTCCATTCGGTCGCTCGCCGCGGGTTCCACGATCATCCACGAACCATCCGGTTTCAAATTGCGATACACCTGCCGGGCGGCGCCGCGCGGATCACCCATGTCGTGCAAGGCATCAAACACGGCGACCAGGTCGTACTGCTGGCCATCGACGCTCGGGAAGTCCTGCCCAGTGGCCACTGCAAACCTGACGTTCTTTACACCGTGCTCGACGGCCAGATGGCGCGCGCGGTCGATCGATGCGGCGTGATAGTCAAAGCCGATGAACTGCGAGTTTGGAAAGGCCTTGGCCATGACCAGGGTCGACGTGCCGTGGCCGCAGCCAACGTCGGCCACCAGGGCGCCTGTCTCGAGCTTCTCCGTTACACCGGTCAGCGCCGGAATCCACTCTTGCACCAGATGGTGCGCGTATCCGGGCCGGAAGAACTTCTCCGTACCGCAGAACAGACACTCGTGGTACTCACCCCAGCCGATCCCCTCGCCGCTGCGGAACGCCTCGGTCAGTCGTTTCTCACCGTTGATCGCTGCGGCCGCGGAGAAGAACCCCCCGGCCATGTACATGGCGCTATTCTCGTCGGCGAACACCATCGCCTGCTCGGGTGACAGGCTGAATCGCTGGATCGTGCGGTCGAAGGTGATGTAGCCCGACGCCGCCTGGGCGGCCAGCCACTCGCGAATGTACCGTTCGTGCGTGCCCGTGTGGCGCGCCAGTTCGTCCGGCGTCGCAGGGCCAATCTCAGCCAGCGTCCGGTAGAGGCCGAGACGCTCCCCGACGATGACGAGTGCGGCGTTGGCCGTCCCGCCAAGATCGTTGATCACTTTTCCGAGCGTTTGTTCGAGTGTAGTGGAGGCAGTCTGCATCGTTCATTCCTTTCCGCAGTGTCGGTATACCGACCGGTCGGTCTATTTCGAACCCAAAAAAATACGGACGTCTAATTCGGTTCCGCGGCAACGCCGTGGCAAAGCGTTTCCAGATAGTGACGGAACAGCCGAATTGCCTGGGACACGAACCGCAGGTCACCGTGGGCTTTGGAAAGAACGACGCCGCCTTCAATCGCCGTGAGCAATTGCTCCGCCAGATCCCGTGCGGATGGCGATCCGGGCTGGCGACAGGCCCGCGCCAGAGGCGCCAGCACTTCCTCGAAGCGATCGGTGGTGCCCTTGAAGATCTGCGAGACCTCGCGCTGCATCTCCGGGTCCGTCTCCGCCAACTCGAGCGCGAAAGCACCTACGAGGCAACCGTGCTGGAAAAGCCGCCTGGAAAGATCCTCGATGTGGCGGACATAGCGGAATCCAGCCTCGATTCCGTCGACACCTTCCAGGTTGATTCCGCTTTCAATCAGAGCCTCGGCCTCGGCCATGTGATGTCGGAGCATCTCGAGGGCGCACTGCTGCTTCGTCTCGAAGAAATGGTAGAAGCTCCCCTTGCTCACGCCGGCATGCCGGCAGATCTCGCCCACGCCGGCGGCCGCATAACCCTGGTTCAGCATCACCTCGTAGGTCGAGTGCAGGATCCGCGTTTTCGTGTCGTCGTCACCCATTGCCAAACCTTATACCGACCGGTCGGATTAGTCAAGGACTATTTCTCAATATTCGCGGGAAGAAAAGGGGACATCACCAATAGTGTTCGGCACGCTATTTGCGTTACTGGGCTGCCCTTGGGGGACTTCACTGCGACACGATTGATTCGCGCCACGCTTTACTTGCGCTCGCGCCTTTCGTCATGCATAATGATCATGTATGGCAAGGCCACGGAAGGCAAAGATTCGCGAACGAGACCTCGCGGGCTTCAAGTACTTCAAGCTCCTGAC
>JBECKQ010000327.1:0-4263 GCA_040235375.1 Phycisphaerae bacterium
CTCGGTGTACTCCTCGGCCAGCCGGCCGACGATCGACTCCATCGAGGCCTCTTCATTTGGGGCGACACGCTTCATAGCTGCGACTCCGTCAAGCCACCGGTCCGCAGAATCCTGTCCACCTTCAGCATCCGGCGGGTGGCTTCGGGCTGTGTCTCCTGTATCACGTCGGAGGTATCCAGCCGCCGACGCATCTGGGCGTCCAGTCGCATGTCGATCACCTGATGCAGGCAGGCCCGATGCTGGGCGAACAACTGATCAAAAGCCTCGGCCTCGCCGGCCCGGAGACGTGCCAGCAACCGGCGCGTTTCCATCGAGTCGGCGACGGTTTCATCCACCACGTCGCTCCCTCCACTTACCTCCAAAAACCACCGGAGCTGTGACAACGATAATCAGAAAATCTGCTGAATTCCGGCCGAAGTGGTCGCCGGGTGACGGGCAGGGCGTCGGCGGTTGCGGCACCGCCAACCGGCGGGAATGACACACCGGGCCCACAGTGCAAGCGCGGCAGGCTGCGCGGCATCGTGGACATCACGGTCACTCCGTCGCCGGAACCCTCGCCGACCTTCCCTTCGACCCGTGATTCGTCTGGACCCGATTTACGCACAGTGTACCCGATCTCCGTGGCGAAGGCGCTACGCGAAATACCCGGATAGGGGAAAACCCGCCTGTGAGGCGGTGCGGAGAGCGATCGTCAAGAGGCAGAGACCCGTGGTAATCCAGTGCGGATTAAAAACCGCGTGGGGTGAGATCCCACTCCGAGGTTGCGAAAGGGCGATGTTCTTCGTTGAGATCGGCGGAAGGCTGACACTGACGACGTTGCTATCCTCGCCGAATACCACTGGCAGATGAGCAGCCGCTAGTACGCGGCGGCGCTTCGCCGGAGCGTATCGCGCGAGCGGCTGCCCAGCGGCGAGATCAAGGTGACGATCGAGGGGTATCGTTGATCAGTCCACGTCGTTTCATGACAACAGCGAGCGTACCGTACAATGGAGTCCGCTTCGGCATAAACGAATGGATATCCTCCCATGAAAGTCCATCAAATGCTGTGCCCGGAGTGCGGGGAGCCCGCACGGGGGACCGTGGAGCCCCTGTCGGTCGTCGCCGAGTTCGCTGGTGAGCCGCAAACAGGAGACGACGTCGAGTACAGCGGTTCGACGGAGGTGTGGTGGGACGAGCAACGGACCGTGCACGAAGAAGTGAACCTGGCGGACGGTCCGGCCAAGCTGCCCCTCGTGTGCTGCCACAACGGGCATGCGTGGCCGACGACGATCGACTGGGAATCGTGCCCAGCCCGGCCGGCAGAGGAATCAGAGGCATGATCGAGCGGCGGCCTGTTCGAGACCACCATCGTGTTGTTGCCGTTCAGCGAGCTGCATGCTGATCGTAATGGGACACCGACGTCCCGACCGTGGGTGGCTGGCAACCAAACCGCCTGATCGCGTCGTTGGCTGCCGTGCCGTCACTTTTGACGCACCAGCGTGCGGATCATCGCCAAGTCGAGTACGCCCTTGTGGCCCCAGCCTTTCTGCCCCCGGGGGACTGAAGGGCGGAACGTCTCATACAGGGGGAATGCCCGCTTCGCCAGATCCTCCGGAGCGAGTGATGCAGCCAGCTGCTCCATGGCCTTGCGGACCTCCGGCAAATCATCGCCAAACGCTTTCGACAGGCAGGCCTGGACCGTGTTCGGCTCGATGGGCGTGGCCTTGACCACGGCGCGCACGCCGTGCGGCGTGTTCTTGGCGGGAATCGACCGACCGCACAGCTCGATCCAGAACTCCTCGCCCAAGCCATGCTTCTTGGGCGGTTTTCCGCCCTCGAGCTTCGGCGGCTTGAAGATCCCCAGCGTACGGCCCTTCGCCTGCGCCGTCAGCCCCGCCACGGCCTTGCCCAACGTCAGAGCCGTGTCGGCTTCAAAGCCGAGACGTTCGGCCACGACTGCAGCCCACAGCGTCAGCACCGGCGCGCGATTGATTGTGACTTTGGCCGTCCGGCCACTGCAGAACTGCTCGTCATGGACGGCAGTCGAGGTGCTGGTGACGCCGGAGGCCCAGGACACCCTGTACGCCTCGCACATCTGGTATCACCTGGGCGGCTGGAATGAGGATGGGGACACGTACGAGACGCAGCTCACCGATTTCGAGGATGAACTGGGCCGGTTCTGGGCAGCGCTCGTCGGGCCGGATGAGCAGTTGCGGCGGGATGTCCTGGCTTCGCTCGACAGCGTCAAGCCCGCTTGGAGCGAAGTCACCGTGTCATCCGGCGGAATGGTGCAGATTCGATTCGAGGATGGCGAGGTGAAGAGCATCATGCCGGTGAAGGTCGGCCGGTGAACCGGCCCGGCAGAGTGGCGACCCTTGTTGACTGTCAAACGCCGACCACTACGACGCAAATCGCCTGGGCACTCGCCGTCCGCTGAGCCAATCGCCACGGGTCAACCTGCGAACCTGCATAACCCGACGGTCGCAGGTTCCAGTCCTTCTCCCTCTAGTGCACCGGTCGCCGCGAAACGCACCGACCGAGCGGTTATACACCTGCGCCCGAGCCGAGACGCTCGGGCGTTTGTCTTTCTAACGCAAGTTTTGCCGGGGCTTTAACGACCGCCCGCCGCAGCACCGGTCTCTCGCCCCGCGCCTCAAGTGCACCGGTCGCCGCGAAACGTACCGACCAAACGGGTGCCAGGCGATCAGGAACACGGTCCTCGATCCGGCCAACCTCAGCAAGCTGACGGGGCGGCTGACGCGGTGAGTGGTGCTGGACTGAGGTCGCGATGGCAGGCGGCAGGTCACGTTGCGACCGCGATCGCTTTTCGCACCCGCTCCGGCGTCATGGGCAGTTGGAACAGCCGGGCGCCGGTGGCGTCGTGGATGGCGTTGGCAATCACCGCACCGACAACGATGATGGCCGGCTCGCCGCCGCCGTGGGCGGGCTCGTCCTGCAAGTCGAGCAGCACCGTCTCGATCTTCGGCAGCGACGAGAAGCGCGGCAGCTCGTACGTACCGAAGTTGCGGTCCAGGATCACGCCATTCTTGAAGCGCACGTCCTCGGTCAGGCTGTAACCCAGGCCCATCGTGATACAGCTTTCCACCTGGAGCGTGGCGCCTTGCGGATTGATCACAAGCCCCATGTCCTGAGCGCAGAGGACGCGCTGAACTTGCACGTGTCCCGTTCGCTTGTCCACCTGCACCTCGGCAATCGTGGCCACGTAGGTATCGGAGTCGATACCGAGAGCCACACCGAGCCCCCGACCGCTGGGCGCCGGGGCGGGCTTCCAATTGAAGGCTTTAACGGCGGCCTCGAGCACGCGAATGGCGCGGGGGTCTTTCATGTTCTTCAAGCGGAACTCGATCGGATCCATCTTCGCCTTGGCGGCCATGATGTCGATCTGGGACTCGCGTGCGAAGGAGTTCGTATTATTGCCCGGTGCCCGCCAGGCGCCGGTCGCAAAAGGATGCGGGCTCTCGCCGCCACCGAAGCCGCCGCCCACGCTCAGCGTGCGATGGTGCGGGATGTCATAGAACTGCGCGGCCCCTCTCGAGCCGGCGTAGTACACGCTGTAATCCCAGAGAACCGCTTTGCCTTCCTCGGTCAGGCCCGACCTGATCTTGACGACCGCGGCCGGCCGGAAGGTGTCGTAAAAAAACTCCTCCTCACGACTCCAACAGACTTGCACGGGTTTGCCGACCGCTTTTGACAGGCGCGCCGCCTCGATGGACTGCTGGCCGGCGCTCTTTCCGCCGAATCCGCCCCCTACAAAGGGAGTGATGACGCGCACGTTGTCCGGCGGAAAGCCGAGGGCGTTGGCGATGTGGTCCTTCGTCGGGAAGGGGGTTTGAGTGGAAATCCAGACCGTGGCCTTATCGCCTTCGACTTGGGCGAGGGCGGTATGGGTTTCCATCGCTGCATGGGCCTTGTAGCCGTCGAGATAGGTCTGCTCGACGATGGTATCCGCGTGCTGTTGCCCCTCTTCGAGGTCGCCGCCCTGCGCGACGGGGCTCATCGGGCCCGCGCTCTCGAGCAGATGATCGAAGATGGTCTGATCATCAACCGTCGAGGGCGAGGGATCGAATTCCGCCTGGATATTTGACAAGGCCTCGGCCGCCTGGTCGGGGCTCTTGTGCAGAACGGCGACGAGATCGCCCTCGTGCACGACCGTAACACCTTCCAGCTTCGCGGCCGCGGAAGTGTCCACCTTCTTGAGCTTGGCGCCGTGAGCCGGCGGGCGGAGGAGCCTGGCGTACAGCATGCCCGGCAGCCGAATGTCGC
>JBECKQ010000232.1:0-5250 GCA_040235375.1 Phycisphaerae bacterium
TCCGGAAACCCGTAAAGAATCAGGCCCAGCAGAAACAGCATCGCGCTTCGCTTGAGCACCTGCACCAGCAGCGCGCCGCGGCTGTGCCCCTGCTCCATCCGCCGGCGAAACGACAGCGTCATCGATACGCCCACGATGAACAGAAAGAACGGGAATATCAGGTCCGTCGGCGTCCAGCCGTTCCAATGCGCGTGCTCGAGGGGCGAGTATTTGTGCTGCCACGTGCCGGGATTGTTCACCAGGATCATCCCGGCGATCGTGATGCCACGAAACGCATCGAGCGACTGCAATCGCGTCGGCGGAGCAAGCGGGGCAATCTCAGTCATGCAACATCTCGTCGATTCGCGCGAAAGTGTACCCCCGCCGGCGCAGCTCGTCGATCAGCGGCTTCAACTGCGCGTGCATCTTGTCCTGCCGCTGCGACCCGAGATGCAACAGCAGCAGAAAGCCGTTCAGCCCCTCCGCCTGCGACCGCTCGAACTTCAGCACGTCGTCACGGATGACGCCCGACGGCACAAAGCCCGCCTCGCCCTCCGGAATCCAGTCGCGATTCGAGCCGCTTCCCGGCGTGAAATTGAACAGCACGACGCCCACGCGCCGCGCCCAGCCAACCTGGTCCGCGTTGTACCACTCGTACGGCGGGATGAAGTAGACCCGCTCGCCGTCGCCCACCGCGCCGAGCGCCCGCAGCTCTGCGATGTTCGTCTCGAGATCGCTTCGGAAGAACGCCTCGCTGACCACGCTCCGGTCGCGATCCTCCCAGGCGCAGTACAAAGGGTGCGAATCGGAATGCGGCCCGACGTAGTGCCCCTCGGCCACCATCCGCCGCACCAGCTCGCGCCGCTCCGGAACTGCGAGATAACCGCCCGTCACAAAGAACGAGGCCTTCACCCCTTCGTCGCGAAGCGTGTCGAGAATCGGCGCCGTCCCCTCGCCGTAATCCCCGCCGGTGAAGATGAGCGCGATCCGTTTGCGGCTCGTATCGCCGCGGACGATGCCGCCCCGGTCATACGTCCATCGCGGGTTGATCGCGCACGTCGTACGAACTGCGTCCTTGCGCTGGTTACACCCAACCGGCAAGACGCACGCCACAAGGAGGAATGCGTGGAGCAGGCGGCGAAAATGCCCGTGCCGCGCGAGCGCTGTGCGTCTGCGGCAAACCCGTCGTGCCGGATCTACCGACCGTTCCCCGCCACGTTGACGACCGAGTTCCATTCGCCGTATTGGTTGGCTTCCTTCTCGGGGTTGGCTTCGTCGTGTGACCAGCGGCCGTCGACCACCAGCCGGTAACGGTAACGTCCCGGCGGCAGCGGGATCAAGGCCTCAAAACTCTCGCCGACGCGACGCATCGGCGTCGTCTGCGGCGACCAGTCGTTGAAGTCGCCGGCCAGATGCACGTCCGACGCATCCGGCGCCGCACAGCGGAACAGAATGCCCTCCGGCGTCTGCATGGCCCCGTAGATGCGCTCGATTTTCCGCTCGATCTCCTCCGCGGTCGACTGCGGTTCCTGCCGACGGGCCACCGCCTCGCGAACGCCCGACTTGACGCCCCCCAGCTTCGCCGCCGGCCGGCTGATCAGGCTCGACGTCGTCGCCAGCAGCTTCTCCGCCTCCGCCGCCATCCGCTCCGCTTCCTGCAGCATCGTCTCCGTCGGCACGCGCGCCGGCTCCGTGCTCATCATCTCGCGAGTGAGCTTCAGGAAATCGCGCGCCCCCATGCTCGTCGGCGCGAACTCGGTGATCGGCTGGCCGTAGCTCGACCCTTCCTTCAGCTTCGTATTGAAGTTGATGATCGTGTCGAACATGATGTTGCCGAACCGTTTCCGCAGCTCGGCGAGAATCTCGCGGGCCAGCTTCGTACGGATGTCGTACTGGTTCGCCAGCACGCGCACCGAACGCTGCCGCTGCTCGGCCGAATCCAGCTCCTTGATCGTCTGCAACTGCTGTGTCAGACCGTGCAGGGCGAAGAACCCCGTGTCCACCGGGATGATGACGTCCGTCGCCGCCTGCAACGCGTTCCGCGTCAGCAGCCCGACGTGCGGTGGGCAGTCGATCACGGCATAGTCGTACGACCCCTCGACGCTGACGAGCATCTCCGCCAGCAGGTGGTCGTTCCGCGTGTCCTTCGGCAGCTCTGACTCGAACCGGCAAAGGTCGAGCTTGGACGGCGCCAGGTCCAGGTTCGGCGTGATCTGCCAGCGAATCCGCTCGAGCTCGACCGCCTCGCCTTTGCGCTGGCTCATCAGGCAGTCGAGCACGCTCAGGTCGATCTGGTCCTCGGGGACCGCCAGGCCCAGGGCGCAATGCCCCTGTGGGTCCATGTCCACCAGCAGCACCCGCCGCCCCTCGCGCGCCAACATCGCCGCAAGGTTGATCGCAATCGTGGTCTTACCGCATCCGCCTTTTTGATTTGTAACCGTGATGGTTCTCATGATGTGCCGGGGCTTTCCCGCCGTCCGTAGCGAGGCGATCCTGATGACAAGGTACCCGCGAGCCCGCCTCCTGCTGCCCGCAAGGGTACGAACGCCCGATAAAGCCACCTGCGCCCGGGTGCCTATCGGCTCCCAGTGCTGGCACACTTCAATCTATCGATGCCTGTTCACTTTGCAAGGATATTATCGGTCTCGCATTCCGAATTCTGCGGGCCGTGCCGTCCGCCCGCGCGACCCCGCTTTTCAAATTCACAAGCGCCCACCGACTGCCGATTCCAATCCTGGGAACACCCAAGCGCGCGGCGCACGCTGCGCGCTGCGTCTTTTGCCACACGAACGTGGGATTTGCAGCATGACACCGAACCGCTCGCGAAGATTGCTCAACTACCTCGTCGGCATCATTACGTTCATCACCGTGCTGGCCATCGCCTCGTGCACCACGTCGGTGACGCCGCAAGGTGACACCGGCTCCCTGTGCCTCCAGCTCGAAAACGCCGCCAAGGCCACCGTGGATATCCACGTCGAGCTGCTCGATGACGACGGCGGGCCCCTCGCGGCCGCCGCCGCCGATACCATTGATATCCCCGTCGTCACCGTCACGGGCGACGGCGTCCAGTATTCCACCCTCCAGCCGATCGGCGCCGCCGCCGCCGCTCAGAGCGCCGCCGGTTCCGCCTCCGACAGCTCCCTCGCTCTCATCCGCGTGCCGGGATACCAGTTGGCCACCGGCAGCCTGCTCTGCCCGCCGATGATCCGTATCACCGCCCAGGTCACCGATGGAGAATCCGCCGTGCTGCTCTCCGGCGACGGCTCCGGCACGCCGGGCTTTGACGACGGCAGCATCGGACCCAACGGCGAACGCTACCTCATCCGCGGCATCAACTACGCCTGCGGCGAGACCATCATCATCCGCGTCGATGACGACGGCTCCGGCGCCGGCACCGGCGCCGGCAGCGCAGCACGCGGACGTGTCGCCGTCGTGGCTACCGGGAACCTGTCGCCCTTCGGCCCGATCGACGACGGCAGCAGCACCGGGCCTGACGCCACCACCGACGGCCTCCCCGACGGCGCCGTGGCCACCGCCGTAGACATCCGTGTCGACAATCGCACGGCCACCCTCGCACTCGTCGATTTCAGCGTTGGTAGCAGCTCCGGCAGCACAACGAGCACTGGCGAGGACCTGCAAGTCAACGTGGCGCCCGAATCGATCACGGAAGGCTCCATCGTCTGCGGCGCGCGCCTGACCATCAAGGCCCGCTTCCCCAACACCGACCGGCCCGCCGGCGAATCCGCCACCGCCGAGTACCCCGACGCCCTCATCATCCTCACCGGCGACGGCACCGGCTCGCCCGGATTCGACGAAGCCAGCATCGGCCAGTCCGGCGAGCGCATCCTCATCGCCGGCACCCACTTCACCTGCGGCGACACCGTCTCCGTCCTCATCGCCGACGACAGCGCCGTGCTCACCCCGCAGGGCTTCAACGCCCTCGGGCTGGGAGCCGGCACCGTCCAGGTGGCCGGTGAGGGCGAGGATGTTCAGCCGGACGACGACGTGCCCGTCGCCGAGCCGGACGTGACCGTCAGCGTCAACAACACGACCGCCGAGTTCATCCGCATCAACGTGGTCAATGGCCTCGCCAGCCTCGGCAAGCAGAGCAACGTCTACGTGCCCCCCTCGGCGGTGACAGAAGGTGTCATGAGCTGCGGCGAGCAGTACACGATCAGCGCCTACTCGCTGGTGCCCGAGGCGCTCGACGGCCTGCTCGACCAGGTGCTGATCGTCCTCCAGGGCGACGGCACCGGCACCCCCGGATTCGATGACGGCAGCGTCGGCGCCACCGGCCAGCGCCTCCTGCTCAAGGACGCCCACTACGCCTGCGGCGACACGATTCAGATCGACGTGACCGACCCCGGCCAGCCCGGCTTCGACGAGCCCGACACCCTCGACACCAACGGCGTCAAAACCGGCTTCCAGGACCTCAACGGCAACGGCATCCAGGACGCCGTCCCCGACCGCCTCGGCGAAGGCACCGTCACCGTCGAATGAGCAAGTGTTCAGTTTTCAGTGCTCAGTGTTCAGTATTCAGCGTTCAGTCGAACACTAGGTGATCGTGCGCGATCACACGCCGAATAGCGACGCCTTGTAGGGCGGGCTCTGCCCGCCGATCGTTCCGCCGACCATGCTTCTCCGCCCGGAGGACGCACCAACTGTAGCCGGGGACTTCAGTCCCTGGGGACGGCCGCCTCATCCCTTTCTTTCTTCCACCGTCGGCGGGCGTCGTTTTGAAGCCTTGTAGGGCGGGCTCTGCCCGCCGATCGTTCCACCGCCCATGCTTCTCCGCCCGGAGGGCGCGCCAACTGTGGCCGGGGACTTCAGTCCCTGGGGACGGCCGCCTCATCCCTTTCTTTCTTCCACCGCCGGCCGGCGTCGTTTTGAAGCCTTGTAGGGCGGGCTCTGCCCGCCGATCGTTCCACCGCCCACGCTTCTCCGCCCGGAGAACGCACCAACTGTGGCCGGGGACTTCAGTCCCTGGGGACGGCCGTCTCATTCCTTTCTTCCTTCCACCGCCGGCGGGCGTCGTTTTGAAGCCTTGTAGGGCGGGCTCTGCCCGCCGATCGTTCCACCGCCCATGCTTCTCCGCCCGGAGGACGCACCAACTGCAGCCGGGGACTTCAGTCCCTGGGGACGGCCGCCCCATCCCTTTCTTTGTTCCACCGCCGGCGGGCCTCATTTTCAAAGCAGTTTTCAGCTTTGATTCGCCCGCGTCCCGTATTCCCCTATGTCCCCAGGCATTTGACGCTTGAGCGGCGACACTAC
>JBECKQ010000366.1:0-9245 GCA_040235375.1 Phycisphaerae bacterium
GGCTAGTGCACAGGCGTCGACATCGCTGCGTGAAGAAGGCCGCAACGACCCGACGAGTACATCCATCTCGCCGAGCAATTCCTCCGCATCCTGAAAACCTTGCTCGCGACGCTCGCAAACAGCCTTATCGAGCAAAGCATTCACGTTCCTCATTTCCGGGCTGCCCGGAAAGAGTTGCTCAAGATCGAACTCGGGATCGCGAAAGTAGTGGAATCTAAGAAACGTCTTTCCACTTATCATCCACCAGAGGACCTTGCCAAGCGTAAAAACATCAAAGCTCTTTGGCACGTCTCCGTCGTATCCACCCTGCGCCCAGGTGGGCATCCATTCCCAAGAGCCGACATTCTCGTACGTTCCCGTCAATCTTGGTGCATCTTCGCCGGGGTGAATAAGGCCAAAGTCGCCAAGCACCAACGCCTCATCGGCAGCAATGAAGATGTTGTCTGGCTTTATGTCACGATGAACAAAGCCCTGCTTATGAAGCTGGGCCACGGCTTCAACGATGGGCCGCAGAGCCCGAAGCGCCGCGAGAGTTTCGCCTGTGTACTTGTCTCGGTGTTGCGTTAACTTTCCGTTACTGTAAAACGCCATCACGAACCAGCCGAGCTCTTCGTCAACGTCGAGTACCTCAACAAGGCCCGGGTAACGTAAAAGGCGAAGCGTCTCGATCTCGCGGCGGAACCGCTCGCGCGACGTCTTGGCGTTCTTGGCTAGCTCGGGGGGGTGAAGGACTTTGAGCGCTCCGTACGCCACTCGATTGCCAATCGCCAGGATGTCGAGTAGCGCGTCTACCGGCGACGGGTCGCCGGGCATTCGCGTGCGACCTTTGGAGATGTAAGGAAGAACCCTGTTTAGTTCCGCTGAATCTTCTCTGGAAAGCCGCCTCGCGAGATAAACAGTCCCTTGGCCCCCGGTGCCGAGTTCCCGCATGGTTCGCCATTCACCGAATTGCTCAACATTCGCCGCCATTTTCCACGTACCTCGAATTCCGCGTTTTTTTAATACGGTACCTTTTCGCGGAACTCCGCGTCAGTGAGCGGCCGAAGGTCAAGCGAGTACGGCCCGACTCGCTCATCCCGCCGTCGTGAAAACTGCAAGAGGCACTCGGCGCGCTCAATCATCGCCCTTTCGAGCCAGTTGATCATACGAAGGTGGACAAAGTGAAGAAGCTCGTCCTCAGTATGACCGTACGACACTTCAAAAGCCTCAAACTGAGCAATATCGTATTCCTGACGCAGAGCCTTCTTATAATCGTCAATGTCGTCAATCTGCCAGTACTCACAGAATTCCGGAGAAAAGCTAGGCTGAAGGTACTCCAGTGTGAGGGACTTAAGCTTCTGCTCATCACGCCGATGATGCACGGATTCCGGCAATCGGACGACGATGTATAAACCTGCTGCGAGGAGTACGACAATAACAAGAAGAGTCTTGACGTTTGCTCGCGCGGCGTGTCGTGGCGCGGGAAACGTGCCGGTTGAGACAGAACGGGTTAACAAGGAGTATCGCTCCGCCGCCAGATCTTCCTGCGAGGTTCCGACAAACATGACGCACCTGAACGCTGCCGCGCAATTCGAGTTAGTTCAATGGAAAAAACGCAGCACGGAGCGCGGGTAGGGCGGCGGATCGAGGGCTCAGTCACTGCTGAAGAGGAGTAGCACACTGCCGGCAACATCGCGTTCGCGCAACCCTCCCCCGGCCCCTCCCTGCAAGGGAGGGGGGGTTGCACCGCCGAACTCACGACGGGTGAAGATCCAGCGCGGGCGCTGCGGCGGTTCGTCTTATCCGGCCGAGGGCGGCTTGCCGGCTTCGGCGATGAGCATGAGCCGGCCGGCGAATGATGAACGCGGCGCCGCCTGCTTGCGGGCCAGGTTGATCCAGTCCGGATGAATGGGCATGTCGTCGTGCTCTTCCGGCTGCGGCGCGGCGACGGTCGCAGGCGGCACGGGCACAAGAACACGCGGGGCGGGCGCGGCGGACGGTTCGGACTGCAGTAACGACAAATGACGGGCGTGACATTCTCGTTGGGAGCGTTGACAGCGAAGTGGCGGTTGACTGCGCCAGTCCGCTTCCTCAGGGGCGCGGCTCGGACTGCGGTAACGACAAATGATGGGGTGACATTGTCGTTGGGAGCGTTGACGAGGAAGTGGTGGTTGACTGCGCCAGTCCGCTCCCTTATCCGCCGCGGCGGACGGCTCGGACTGGGATAACGGCAAATGATCGGCCTATTACCAAGTTGCGTAGTCGGGGCGGGCGGTTTTGCGGTGGTGGAACTCGACGGTGCGGCCTACGTCGATGAAGCCGAGCGCGGTGAAAAGGCCCTTGCCGGCGGCGTCGTCGAGCGGGATCTCGACGCAGACAACACGCGCGGCGAGGCGCTTGGTGATGGCAATGACATAGCGGACAAGAGCGGTGGCCACGCCGGCACGACGATGGGCGGGCAACACATAGACGTCCACGATCCGGCCGACGTCGCCGATCTGCAACAGGGTGCACATGCCGGCCGGCTTGCCGGCCACCATGGCCACGAAGGCGTCCACGCGCTGATCGTCCAGTCGTTCGTTCGCCGCATCAACGACCATATCCCGTTCGCTGGGCGGATAGAAACTCGCCGCGGCCGACCAGCACTCCCGAAAAGCCTCGCGCATCGGTCGCGCCGGCAGAACACGAATGTCGGACGCGGACGCGTCGGCGTGCGCGGGCGGCGCGGATGATTCGTGTTTGCCGGGGGTTGATCGAGGACCGTCGGGCTGATGCCTTCCCGCAGATGCGGGATCGGCTTCGGCGGTCACCGCATCCGGCGGCCATGCGCCGAGGCCCATCACGATGTTGTCGGCGCGGCGGTAGCCGGCGGCGGACAGCGTTCCCTCGATGGTCTCGACCGGTTGGGACTCGGCCAGGGCGACGGTGGCGCAGCGGGTACCGCGCTCGTGATAGAAGTTTTCGGCGGCCTGGATCGCGGCGGCGGCTTCGGCGGCCGTCTTGACCCATACCTCGCGAAACTGGTTAGTGCTCTGCAGCCTGGGGAAGGCGGGCGACCAGAAGGCGATGCCGCCGTCGAAGGTGTTCTTGGCCGCGAGCAGCTCGAGATAGGCCTGATCGGTCCGCAGCACGGAGCCCTTTACGGTGGGCCCGCCCGGGGTCACGTCCAGCGAATACTCTACCATGTCGGCCTCTTGCGATGGTGGTCCGTCAGTTGCTGATACTGGTGCGCCGCAGCGAGCAGAACCTCTTCGGAAAACGCCGGGCCGATCAACTGCATGCCGATGGGCAGGCCCTTCGCGTCGTGGCCGCAGGGAACGCTGATGCCCGGCAGTCCGGCAAGGTTCACCGGATTGGTATAGACATCTGCCAGATACATGGCCAGCGGATCGTCCACTTTTTCGCCGATGGGGAACGCGGTCGTCGGGGAGACGGGCGAGCAGAGCAGGTCCACTTTCTCGAAGGCCCGCTCGAACTCGCGCCGCAGAAGCGTTCGCACCTTGAGGGCCCGCAGGTAGTAGGCGTCGTAATAGCCGCTGGAAAGGGCGTAGGTGCCGAGCATGATGCGGCGTTTGACCTCCGAGCCGAAGCCCTCTTCGCGAGAGGCGGAGTAGAGGTCGATGATGTCGGCGGGCTTTGGCGTGCGGTGGCCATAGTGGACGCCGTCAAAGCGGGCGAGGTTGCTGGACGCTTCGGCGGTGACGATCAGGTAGTAGGCGGAAATGCCATATCGCAGGTGAGGCAGCTCCACCTTCTCGACGACGGCCCCCTGGCTGCGGAGCAGGTCGATGGCACGTTCGATTGCCGCGCGCGTTTCGCCGTCGAGGCCTTCGCCGAAGCATTCGTCGGCGACGCCGATGCGCAGGCCGGCGATGGGGCGGTCGAGCGCGGCGAGATAGTCGGGCACGCCGCGATTGACGCTGGTCGAGTCACGGGCGTCGTGGCCGGCGAGGGCGGCGAGCATGAGGGCGGCGTCCTTGGCGGTGCGGGTGAGCGGACCGATCTGGTCGAGGCTGCTGCCGTAGGCGACGAGGCCGTAGCGCGAGACCCGGCCGTAGGTCGGCTTGAGCCCGACGATGCCAGTGAGGGACGCGGGCGGGCGGATCGAGCCGCCCGTGTCCGAGCCGATGGCGGCGGGAACCATGCCGGCGGCGACGGCCACCGCCGATCCGCCGGATGAGCCGCCCGGCACGCGATCGAGCCCCCACGGGTTGCGGGTCAGTTGCACGGCGCTGTTTTCCGTGCTGCTGCCCATGCCGAACTCGTCTAGGTTGGTCTTGCCGATGACGACGGCGCCGCACGCCTGCAAGCGGTCGATCACGTGGGCGCTGTAGGGCGGGCGGTAGCCGGCGAGGATCTTCGAGCCACAGGTGGTGGCGACGTTGCGGGTGCAGATGTTGTCTTTGACGGCCACGGGCACGCCGGCGAGGGGCAGTGAATCCTTATCGCGGCCGAGGCGCTCGTCGACCTGGCGGGCGCGATCGAGGGCGCCTTGCTCGTCAACGAGCAGGAAGGCGCCGAGGCGGTCGTCCAGTCGGGCGATGGCGTCGAGCGCGGATTTGACGGCTTCAACAGCGGTCAACGATCGGGCGCGGACGGCGTCGGCGATGGCTTTGGCCGAGTGCGCATCGGGCGTTGCTTTTTCCGCCGATTGAGTCATGCGGAATCCTGGTCGAGCACCTTGGGCACTTTGAACATGGTGCCTTCGCGCTGCGGCGCGTTGGCAAGAGCTTCGTCCGGCGGCAGCGACGGCTGCACCTCGTCCGCGCGGAAGGCGTCATGCAGTTCGACGGCGTGCGCCGTCGGCTCGACGCCTTCGACGTTGACCTGCCGCAGGTCGTCCATGTATTCGAGGATCGCTTCGAGGTCGCGGGTGAAGCGGGCGACCTCCTCGTCACTCAGTTTGAGGCGGCTGAGCATGCCGATGTGACGGACCTGCTCTTCGCTGATGCGTTGGCTGCCCATCGATCACCTGGTCTTCGCTGCGATGGCCCTGCTTTGAACGGAGCGGGAACAAAAACGAGGCTCGGTGAGCCTCGTCGGTGAATCCGGTGCCAGGATGTGCCGGCCGCAGACTTACTCTGTCTCGGTCGCGTGCGACTCGGGCTTCCAGTTCCGCTTCTGGGGCTTGGTGACGAGGCCCATGCGGATGGCCTTAGCGGAAACCTTGAGGCGGCAGACACGGCCGTCGACCACGGCCCGCACCTTCTGGATGTTGGCCTTGAACTTGCGCTTGGTGATGCCGGTGGTCTTGACGCCGACGCCGCCGAGGTATTTCGCCTTGCCGCGGCGGGCGATGGACCGGCCGCTACGGGTCTTCTTTCCGAGATAATAACATTCGCGGGCCATGGAGCACCTCAAAGGCCGGTTACGTCACACAATGAGCCGAGCCGGGTAGTATACGCCCGGCTGATCGGGTTGCAACCGGGCCATCGGGTCGGTTATCGGCCGCATTGCCGGACGCGGCGGTCCTGGATGGCCGGGCGGGGGTGGGCCGAGCCTGTTGGACGGCGATTAGCGGGTGAGGGACACTGCTGGCGGCGGCATCGGGGGCTGCATCCGCAATATTCCCGCGGGGCCGCCGTTTGGGATTGCAGGAACAAGAGCATGGACGAGACGCACATCGCCCAGCTTGTCGGTCGGGCCAAGGAGCGAGACCCGGACGCGTTCGACCGGATCATCGATCTGTACGCCCACCGACTGTACGGCTACCTGTACCGCCTGACCGGTGCGCGCGACGACGCCGAGGATTTGCTGCAAGAGGTGTTTCTGCGCGTGGTCCGCACGATCGGGACGTATCAGCACGACGGGCGCTTCGAGGGGTGGCTGTTTCGGATCGCCACGAACCTCGCCCGCGACCGGGTGCGGAGGGTGGAGCGAGCGCCGCGGAGTGTGTCGCTCGAAGCGGCAGGGGATGCGGCCGGCCTTGGGGAACGAGTGAATCGCCAGCACGTCGCGCGTCTTACGGCGCCGGATGACGGTGACGCGCTCGTGCGGCGCGAGGATGTGGATGCCATGCAGGCCGCGCTGGCCCGGTTGCCGGTGGCCGAACGCGAGGTGGTGATGCTTCGACACTTTTCGCAACTGTCGTTCGCGGAGATCGCCGAAGCGATGGGCACGCCGCTGGGCACGGCGCTGGCGCGATGCCATCGCGGGCTGCGGAAGCTGCGCGAACTGATGACGGGTGGGGAGGAGGACGCGTCGCCGGCGCGCGTCGGCCGGTAACGACCGGAAGCGATATGGAGCGTCACTGATCAGACAGAACGGGGAGCGCTCGCCGTGTTCAGCGGGCTTGGACTGTGATGAACGAATCCGAGGAGAGGTTGATCGCCGCGATCGAGCAGGAGGAAGGCTGGCTGCGCGATCGGATGGCTCGTTTTCCGGAGCCTGTGCCGCAGCGGCTCGAACATCTGAAGCTGCGCGTGCGCATCGAAGCGGAGCAACGAGCCGTCGACGCGAACGCGGAGCCGGCGCTTTCCGCCGCGGCGATCGGGCGGATCAAGGCGGCCGTTCGGGCGGAACTCGAGAGACCGGGCGGTGTCGAGACGTCGCGTGGCCGCGTGTGGCATGCGTCGGCGTTTTGGGGTGGTCTGGCGGCCGTTGCGGCCGTCGCGCTGGCCGTGACGACGTTTCTGCGGAATCCGCCGGCGGCGGAGGCGAGTCTCGATCCTGCGGTCGCGGATTTCGTGGCGGTGCTAACGTCGTCGACCGCGACGCGCGAGGAACTGTCGGATATCGCGTCGGATGTCGATCAGTTGGAGGAGACGTTCACGGCGTCGCAGGATAACTGGCTGGATTCACAGTTGGATGAGATCGAGGACGAGATCGATCGGCTGCTCGGCGATACGGACAGCGATTTCACCGATGCGTAGGTCCGGGAAAGCGTTCGAGTGTACCGCTGCTGGAGCGCACGGGCACACGGGGAGCAGTGGGGCACCTGGCTGAATAGCGGAGCATGGGATGATGAACGTACGAACCTTCAAACGGAACCTCTGTATGTGGCGACCCGGAGCGACGTACTCGCGCTGGTCGATCGTGTTCTGCATGATCGCTCCGCTCGTACTGGCCGCGACGGCGACGGCGCGCGAGGCGAAGCAAAAGGGCGAAGCCAAGGTCGCGGCCGGCCCGGGTGAGGCGAGGCCGCCCGAGGCGCCGCGCCCCCCCGGTGGGCCGCAGGACCGCGATCGACGTCCGGCCGTTGCCGAAGCGCGCCGCGCGGTGCAGCAGTGGATGAAGATGAGCGACGAGGAGCGGCAGAAGATCAAGGACTTCATGGCCGAGGAGTTTCCGCGGCGCTACAAAGCGGTGCAGGATCTCGAGCAGACCAATCCGGGGGCGTACCGGCGGCACCTGGCACTGATGCTACCGCACATCCTTCGCTTGTACGAGCTGCGCCAGGTGGACCCGGACGCCTTCGCCAACCGCATGCAGGAGATCAGGAACCAGTTGCGGCTGCGCGAACTCGCCCGCGAGTATCGGGACGAGCAGGACCAAGCGAAGCGCGACGAGCTGAAACAGCAGATTCACGACCTGGTGCAGCAGCAGTTCGATCTGCGGATCGAGCGCGCGGTGAGTGAGATCAATCGCCTCGAGGACCGGCTGGATCATCTGCACCAGCGGCTTGGCGAGCAGCGCGCCAAGCGCGACGAGCACGTCGATCGCGAGGTCGATCGGATTCTGAGCGGCGAGCTGCCGCCGTTCGATGTGTTCGAAAGTCCGGCTCCGCCTCCGCGTGACGAGTTGGGGCCACCGCCGGCGCCGCCGGATGCCCCTCCACCGCCTGGCCATCGACCGCGGCTTGAGAAGCGGCGTTCCGGCGGCGAGGATGACCCTGTCGCACCGGCCGGCAGCGAGGATAACTGAACGAATGAGGCAATCTCTTACAAAGTCACGACTTGCAGAAGGCGGGCGGTCAACAGAGGGAAAAGTATAGACATCTGAAGTCACTGCTTGAGTCAACCAGGCCGTCTGGATACCATGGGAGGTTCTGGAGAACGGTGGTGGAGAAGTCTCTATGTCCGTTCTGACAGAGTCTGTAGCCGGCCAGTGCGGTCAGCCGATTCGGAACTCATGCACGGAGGGCATTTCCATGACTCAAGAGCGATGGCCGAACTGTGTGCGCATCCTAGTTTGTCTCGGCATTCTGGCAGTGGCTCCGGCAATCGTCCAGGGCGACAACCTCCTTGCCAATCCCGGTTTCGAGACCGTCTATAACACGGTCGGCAATTTCCCCAACGATTTCGGATACTGGCGGGGAGATCTGACGGCGTTCACCGGTCCCGCGCAGGGAATCACGCCGTACGAGGGGCAGAGGATGATGCACCTCATTGCGAGCTCCGCCAAAGGTCCGACCATAGCCTTTATCGGCTCCGAGCTCGTGCAACTGGTCGATCCGACGGCCTCGGGCGTGGACCTCTCGGCGGGGAACGCAGTCGCCGTCGTCACCGCCTACTACAACCGCGTGCCGGGCGACAGCGAGACCGATACGCAGTTCCGCGTAGACGTGCGGACGTTCGCCGGCGATCCATACACGTACAACTCGCAGGTGAACAACAGCGAGCTGTCAATGGTCCAGAAGGACCTTTTCAGCGACGGAGACGTGGCCACGTGGCAGGCCTGCACTGCGGTTGTTCCCGTGCCTCCGGAGACCGGCTTCGTGGCCGTGCGGGTCGCGGCGATGGAGGATGTTGTCAACGACGCAACCTATCCCGAGTTCGACGGTCACTACGTTGACGCAACTTCCATGGTGATCGTGCCCATGGAAGACTGCAACAGCAATGGAATGCCGGATGTACTGGATATCGCCGGCGGAACCAGCAAGGACTGCGATCGGTCCGGCGTTCCCGATGAGTGCGAACTGGCGAGCCCGGAGTGCCCCTACCTGCTGGGTGATGTCAGCAATGACGGCCTCGTCGACGAGGTGGACATCCTCCAGTTCTACTCGGTTCTGCTGCACCTGAATCAGTGCGGATGCGCCGTTGCTGCGGCGGACATAAACAGGGACGGAGTGGTCAACGTCCGCGACATTCGCCCGTTTATTCGCATTGTCCGGTGCAACCTGGGACTTCCGCAGGGCGGTTTCGGTCCCTATCCGGCCGGCGACCTGGGCCAGCTTGCCCAGGAGCTCGACGTGGAGCTTGATCTCGGCCTCCAGCTCCAGGCGGCTGCACCGATTCAGCAAGTTCAGCGCGAAAGGCCCTGACGGCCGGCGCCGCAGCAGACAGAGTGTTGGAATTCCCTTCGGCCGCCGGGCCGGGAACCAAAAA
>JBECKQ010000050.1:0-4997 GCA_040235375.1 Phycisphaerae bacterium
GCCGCTACTTCTTCTTCTCGCCTTCCTGGCGGCCCAGCGGCACGACCTCGTCCACATTCGTGTGCGGACGGGCGATCACGTGGACGGCCACGAGTTCGCCGACGCGCGAGGCGGCGGCCTGGCCGGCATCGCACGCGGCCTTCACCGCGGCGACATCACCGCGGATGACCGCGGTCACGTATCCACCGCCCGTCTTCTCGTAGCTGACCAGCTCGACCTTCGCCGCCTTCACCATTGCGTCCGCGGCCTCCACCATCGCCGGGAAGCAGCGACACTCGATCATTCCCAACGCTTCTGCCATTACTGCCTGCTCCTTGGAATTCGCGATGCCCGGCGACCCGCGTGCATCGCAGCCGGTTGTCTACGTTCATGCACCGCGTCGCCGCGGGCGTGCTCACTTTTTTGAAACCGTCTTTCCGGTGACGCCTTCGATTGCGTCGATCGCCGCGCGGTGGCCGACCTCGATGTCCCGCTCCTCGCCGCCGAGGTAGATACGCCCGAAGCTGCCGAAGGAACGGACCTCGAGAATGTTGATTTCGGCCGCTTTTTCGGCCTCGTTGGCGGCCAGAGCCGCGTAGGCGGCGGGCTCGACTTCCATCACGTACAGCGTCTGGCCCGCGATGATCATGTTGCCGTGCCGCATGCGGTTGATCAACTGCGTCTGGTGATCGTCCATCCGCCGGATGACCTGGCTCGAGGCGATCCGTGGCTTGGTGCGGTCCTCCTCGGTCAGCTCGAGAGCGGCGAGGATCGACTTGCCCGCCTGGCGGACGTCGGCCTGCGATTCCGAGTGGATCTCGAGCAGGCCGTACAAGCGTTCGACGATCTGCATGCCGGGCGTCACGCGCGTGCTCTTGAGCGCGATGTCCGTGACGCGGTTGATCTCGATGCCGGGCGAAATCTCGACGTAGAGGCTCGCCATCCCCGCGATGGGCAGGAAGCCCTGGGCGATCGTGCCCAGAAAAGCCGCGTACTGCGGCTGAATGCTGTCGAGAAACACGTAAGAGCGAAGGTCGATGTCACTCACCGTCACGTCCTCATAGTGTCAGTATTTGTTACTCTTCGAGTCGGAGAAGGTCGCGCCTTTCGACTCCTTCACGATGCGCACGCCGGCGCTGGCGCCGATGCGCGTGGCGCCGGCGCGGATCATCTGCTGGGCGTCCTTGTAGCTGCGGATGCCGCCCGAGGCCTTCACGCCCATGTGCGTGCCCTTGACCGCGTCGCGCATGAGGGCCACGTCCTCGGCGGTCGCGCCGCCCGGGCCGAAGCCGGTGCTGGTCTTGACGAAGTCCGCCCGTGCCCGCCGCGCCGCGAGGCACGCACGGGTCTTCTCGTCGTCGGTCAGCAGGGCGGTTTCGAGGATCACCTTGCACAAGGCGCCGCCGTCCATGCACGACTCGACCACCTTGCGGATGTCGTGATACACCAGGTCATCATCGCCGCTCTTGAGCGCGCCGACGTTGATAACCATGTCGATCTCTTTCGCCCCCTGGCGAATGGCCTGCCGCGTCTCGGCAGCCTTCGCTTCCGTCGTCGTCGCCCCCAGCGGGAAGCCGACGACCGTGCACACCGCGACGCGCGACCCCCGCAGCGCCTTCGCACACCGCTGTACGTGACACGGGTTCACGCACACCGACGCGAAGCCGAACTCCGCCGCCTCCTGGCACAGCTTGTCGACCTGCTCGTAGGTCGCGTCCGGCCGCAGCAGCGTGTGATCGATGTAGCGGGCCACGTCCTGCGGGATCGCGTCGCCGTCGCCGCGATGCACGATCCGGTCGGCCCCCATCTCGATGAAGCTGCGGACCAGCTCGGGGTCGATCTCGGCGCACGTCCGGCAGAAGCCGCAGGCGATCTGCGACCAGATTTCCGCGCCTTCTCCGGCCGCGGCAGGCCCCGAAGCCATCATTGTCGCGATCCGATCGGCGATCCGCTGAAGGTCGGCTTCCGACACGTCCTGCCCGCCGTCAACCGTTGGGGCGGACGGGTTGCACATTTCGCACGTCGCCTCGGCCGGCGCGGCGATGGTCGTGCTCGTCGGCTCGATCATGGCCACGCGGCGCAGGTGCCGTTCGGCGGTGCATTGCGTATCGAGAAACCGGTCCACGATCTGCAGCGCCAGCGCCGAGCCGATCATTCGCGACCCGAGCGTCAGCACGTTGGCATCGTTGTGTTCGCGGGCGTTGTTGGCGCTGGATACGTCATAGCACAGGGCGGCCCGCACGCCGGGCACCTTGTTGGCCACCATGCTCGAGCCGATACCCGCTCCATCAATGATAATCCCCATGCACGACTCGCCGCCGGCCACACGCAACGCGACCACCCGAGCGACCGTCGGATAGTCCGCGGGCTCCTGGCCGCTGTGTACTCCGCAATCGGCGACCTCGAGGCCGCGCGATTTCAGGTGCTCGGCGATCATCTGCTTCAGGTCGAAGCCGGCGTGGTCTGCCCCTATGGCGATGTTCTGCATGATGAACCAGGCCAAAGTCCCAGATCGCTGAACCAAGCGCCGGCGCCTCGGCGATCGCTTCAGGTTGCCGCGATCGAGTGATGAGTTGCGCTGTCGCCTCCGCCGCGTCAGCCTTCACTGGCGCGCAGACGGTATTGGACCATTGGTTCGGGCAGTGTCAAGGCATGACGCGCGGCAGCGGGGCTTCTACGCGCCGTCGGCACGCGATTCCTCGTCCAATGCCCGCAGGAATCGAAAGTCGTAGATACCCGTGTCGTGGCCGTCGGACCACTTGATGTGCAGCGCATAATTGCCGACGAGGCCGGCATCGACCACTTGCGGCGGCCCCTTGCCGGGGTCTTTGGACAGAATCGGCAGAAGCGGGGCGTGCTTGGGCTGCTTCGATCTCTCCTCGTTGCAGGTGGCGCACGGGCAGCGTTTTCGCAGCATCGTCAGGTCGAAGTGCGACACGCGGCCGTCTTTCCACGTGACGACCAGCTCATGCTCCGCCTTGCGGACCTTGATGTCGGCCGGCGTGATCGCGTTGCCTTGCTCATCCACGATGACCTACCCCGCACCCGCACGTTCTCACTTGCGCACTCGTGCTGCTCTGCGGCGCGCTCTTGCCGGCTTCGTATACCGCGCGTACGACACCCGTGCCGGCTCCGCCAACGGCTGCGCAAAGGCCGTCAGCAGCCCCGCGCGATCGAGCCGCTCGTCCGGCGGCACCCGCCCCAGGTGCTGGTTGAAGAACCGGACGCTGTACTCGGCGTACGCTCGCGGCTGGACGGCCACCGACTGATTGTGCTTCGCCCCCGGGCAGATCCACAGGTACTTCGGCCCCATGGACAGGTCGTACAGAAGCTGCGCCTGCGCCACCGGTATATGCCCGTCCTTCTCCCCGTGGATGATCAGCATGGGCATGCGCCCCAGCCGGGGAATCGCCTTCCGCACAGACGGAAACCGGCAGCCGAGCCGGTGGCTCACGTCCCGTATCGAGAGCCAGCGCAGAAACCGCCAGAACGACGGTGGATGATTTTCGTAAACCAGGCGAACCTTCGCAAAGATGCTCACCCAGCGTTGCATCAGGTACTCGAGATACACGTCCGTGCTGAATCCGCCGTCGATCATGATCGCCTTGACGCTCGGCACGTTGAGCGCTCCGAGGATGGCCGCACCCGCACCGCGCGACACGCCCACCAGCCCGACATCGCGCGACCGCCCCTGTGACTCCAGCACGTTGCCGACAAACGCGATCGCCCCGAGCACGTCCGCCTGCTCCCGATCGCTCGGCCAGATGCGCGGGGCGTACGTCGTCTCGCCGTTGACCTGCTCTCGCCCGCGGAAATCGAATGTGAACACCTCGTAACCGGCATCGAGCAGCGGCCAACAGTAACGCGCGGCGCTGAACCGGTCGCTGCCGAGTTCGTGAGCGAAGATGACCGTCCCCTGCAACGGTCGCTGCGGATTCGGCGGCAGGAACATGCCCTCCAGCACGTGCCCGTCAAACGCGGAAAACTTGACCGTCTCACCCTCGACCCGCGTGTAATCCCGGTGATCGACCGTCAGCGGAACCGGGGCATCCTGGAAAATGTTGCCGATGATGCGGACGTACTTCCGCAGGATGAAGGCCGGCGTGATGACCAGCACCAGCAGCGTCGCCACGATGCTGATCAGCGCCCAGTTGCCGGCGATGAAGTCGAGACACGTAGACAGCGAATGCTGCAGTGCAACCATGCTCGGTCCTGCAAGCAGACCCTCGACCTTTTGGCCGGGCTGCTGGATCTGATTTTGCATTCCGGCAATTGGTAACCGGCGGCCTGCCGGCGTGACCGCGCCGCCGGCAATCTAGCCATGTTGTTCGAATCGGGCAAGAAAAAGTTCGCGCCGCACCGGCAGTTTTGACTCTTGCCGAAGCCCCGCCGCGTCACCCCTCTTTACTATTGCCTATTGCCTCTTGCCTATTGCCTCTCTTCTCTACCCACCGCCCCGGTCGGCCGGATAGGCCGGCGGCCGGCCTTCCAGCACCGCGATCACGTCCTCGACCACCGCCTCCATCCGCTCGCGGGCGAGATCTGTCCGGGCGGAGATGTGCGGCGTCAGGATCGCATTCGGCGCGGTCATGATCGGATGGTCCGCCGGCGGCGGCTCCTCTTCGAACACGTCCAGCCCGGCTCCGCCCAGCCGGCCGGCCGCCAGCGCCTCCGCCAGCGCCGCGGTGTCCACCACCGCGCCGCGGGACGTGTTGATCAGGATCGCGTCCGGCCGCAGCGACGCCAGCACCGCCGCGTCGATCAGCCCGCGGGTCAGCGGCGTCAGCGGCACGTGCAGCGTGACGATGTCCGCCTGCTCGTAGATCTGCTCTTTCGAGACCGCTTTCGTCGGAAAATCGAACGGGCCGACCTCGACAATGTCGTTGTACAGCACGCGCATGGCGAACCCGCTCGCCGCGATCCGCCCGACCGTCGAGCCGATCCGCCCCATGCCGATGATGCCCATCGTCAGGCTGCCCAGCTCGCGGAACTGCACGCGCGAGCGGTATTCGAGGAAC
>JBECKQ010000368.1:0-21192 GCA_040235375.1 Phycisphaerae bacterium
GAACCGTCATCCGGCGGCCGGGCTGCTTCATCACAGCGATCGGGGCGTGCAGTACGCGTGCGAGGACTACCAGGAGCTGCTGGGCGAGTACGGGATCATCTGCAGCATGAGCCGGACGGGCAACTGCCACGACAATGCCCTGGCCGAGAGCTTCTTCAGCAGCCTGAAGACCGAGCTGGTGCACCACGAGCGTTATGCTTCGAGGGCGGAGGCGACAGGATCGATCTTTGAATACCTGGAGGTGTTCTACAACCGGAAGCGACTGCACAGTTCACTTGGCTACCTGAGCCCCGAAGCGTTCGAGGCGGCCAAAAACTGATGAGGGACGCGCCCACAAAACGTGGGGAAGATCAGTTCCCGGTTACCAACTACGAGGGCACCTTTCCCGTAGGAAACTGGGATGTTGCGCCCGATGGCAGGTTTCTGATGCTGCGTAAGGTCGACAAGGAGGAACGGATCAGGATCATGAACCAGGTATTTCCCGATCGCATCCGGATCATCCAGAGCTGGACGAGCACATTGGAGCACACGCCTTGACACCGCCGCCGCGAGCGACCGCCAGCCAGCCGCGCTGATCCGTCGCCAGGGAATCGAGGTGCCGGCGCAGGACCTCAATGAACATCAACTCAGCGAGTCGCGAGATGATCAGGAATCCGCCCGGACGCTGCGCCTCAACCTCCTCAAGCACATGCCGGGTAAAGATGTCGAGCCAGGTCCCCGCGCCGCCGTGAACAATCAGCGTTTCCGGAAGAGCCTCCAATAGCGGGTTGAATGGACGTCGATCACACCCCAGAAAACCGCACACGAAGATCGAGCTCTGCGGTCCCTTGCCACCCAGCTCGAGTTCGAACGGCAGGGCGGGCGACTCGGGGAGCGACATGCGCCGGCGCCGCGGCCGCGCGTCCGGCGCGCTGGCCATTACCTGTGGACCGCCTCCGGGAAACACGAGAATGTCGCCAGCCTGCATCGCACGCAATGGCGCGCCCGCCACGCCTCCCCAGCACCGGCCCTGGACAAGAACGTGATAGGCGATCCGGTGTTCACATTGAGGCAGGACGCCCGCGCCGCGGACGCGCGCATCGTCGGACGTTACACACCACGGCTCATTCGCGACGACCTTGTAGAAATAGGCCGCGCGCAGCCGAACAGCCCGCAAAACATCTGAAAAGAGATCGTAAATCGGCGTCTCCCGCTCGGACGGTCGAGCATGTGATCAAGACGATTGATCATGGCCGGCACGCCGCCCGCGATTATACACTCCATTCGTCATCGGGACGGTGCCGCGTGTGCACCGGGTAGAAAAACGGAATCGTTTACTCGATTTAACAGGAGATGGTCAGTATGCCACTGGCGTCAATCAAGGTAATCGAAGGTGTCTTCTCCGGTCAGGAGAAGCAACGCATGATCGAGAAAGTCAGCGAAGCGATGATATCGGTCGAGGGCGAGAATCTGCGCGAGAAAACTGTCGTAGTCCTTGAAGAGATCAAGAGCGGGGACTGGGCAATCGGAGGCAAGACTCTGGCCACCGATGCGGTGAACGAACTGCGGACGAATCGGTAACTATACCGTGCCGCGGCTCCAGTGTTCACAGCCTGGAGACGGCGCGTCAGGTCGGGTGGCACGGTCTCGAGCAGCGAGGCCGTGGCGGATATGAGCGCGATCCACAGTCGCACGACTCAGACCGTGCCACCCCCAAAGTCAGGGTACGCCGCCGCCGCCCAGCTCGGTGGCCACCTGGTTGAACTTGGCGGACGCGCCAGTTCCAATCGCCTTCACCGCCGTAATGCACACGACGATGATCAGGGCGAGCATGACGGCATACTCAGTCGCCGTCGGGCCATCTTCGCTCTTGAGAAACACCTTGGCTCGGTTCACGAGTGCGTTCATTAGTATTCTCCCCACCTGGGAACCCGGCCCCGCCAACAGCGGTTGCCATACATCAGTTCGTGCTCGAACCCGTCCGTCGATCCGCGCACACGTTATCCGCCTTGACCTCCCAGGGTCCAGGTCAAGTGTCGGGCCTCCGTGTCCGACAGCGTAATCGCCTCCAGGGCGGCTTGCCTTTGGTTATGCGACGTGATCCACAGGCGGGATCACGGTCCACGTCTCCCTCGACTGTTCGCGCCGACACGCGCCCGGTTTGGCCCGAGCTTATGCCGACAAGAACAACGTATGAAATAAAAAGGCCCGAATCAAATGGAAAAACGAGTCTCGATTCCGAGTGGCAACTTATGTCACTCGACTACCTACCGCGATAGGTCCCAGAATGACGGCGTTGGAGCGCGGGGGCGCACGTTTGACCGGTCGGCGGAATGTTCACGGTGCCTTGAAGCGAACTTCTTCCGGGCGTTGCCCCCCGGGAATGGACTTTGTCGATTCGCCGATATCCGGTGGTTTTCCCGGCCATTAGCCCGCAACCAACCGCCTGAAACCGTGCCCAAACGCCCGAAATGACGCACGAAGGAGCTTGACCCGCGGGGCATAGCCCTCGACAACGCATGATACGTGCGGTACGCGATGAATTGCTGTTACTGGCCTATGTAAAGCGTACCTTCACTCCATGGCAGCACGGTGCAGGGCGTATCGATTACCAGCCCGTTTTCCGGATACGTTCCTGGCGCCCCGCGGATGGTCTGCCGTCGGCCGGATGTCGTGACGGCGGTAACTGCTTCGGACAAGGTATCGTACGGTTCATCCGGCGTACCCGATTCCGTACCGCTGTGACCTCCGTCCACGAACACGCCGGCTAAGCGCACGTCCACGGTCATCTCCGGTCCGGCCGCCGAGACGTTCAGGATCTCGATGTAGCTGGTGGTGCCGTCGACCCAATTCGTGTTTCTCGGCGAGGACGAGGGTGTCAGATCGTAATAGTCGGGGTCGGCGCCATCCCAGAGGATCGCGCTGTAATCGGACCACAGTTTCGGTCGAAGCAGTCGGATGGTGCGACGGGCGTCCAGACTGCTCTGGCCGGGATAGGGGTATTCATACGCGCGCCAGATGGCGAGACCCTCGTCGTACGTTGTCCCCGGGGCGGAGCGTGGCTCCGGCGCTCGATTCTCCAGGATGAAGTACTCCTTGGTCGGCGACGGTCGCGTCGCATCATAAATCACCAGCGCCTCAGGCTGCGTAATCTGCAGCGTGGACGAGCGCCTGGTTTCCGCTCGATAGAGGGTGTACGTCCCGTCCTCCTCGACGATCAGCGGCCGGGTGAACCCGAGGTGGATACTCGCCCACGGCGAGAGCATCGGCATATAGGTTGAGCCGACAGCATCCATAATACTCAATGGACCGGGTTGCTCGGGCAGCCACTTGCTGTCGTAGACGCGGTCGCAAATACCCGCGCCACCGTCGATGTCAATGCTGTACCAGCTCGTACCGCCCAGATCGGCGGCGATGCGGATCCAGTACGTGACCCCGCCGGTCATGTGCAGCGTCAACTCCGGGTCTATGTCTACGACACATCCCCCGGCCAACTCCGATCCACCACAGGAATCAAACACGGCAAGCGACATATAAGTCGATCCGTCCAGCTTGATGGTTACATCCCCCGATTGTGCCGGTGTGTAGGTGTACCATACGTCCGCAGTGTCGCCGACGGCACAGCTCGTTTCATCACTGCCGCTGGCGGCTTCGGTGTTGCCCTGCGCAACCCAGGTACCGCCCCAGAGTCCGCCGTCGTCCAGGCATATGGCGTCGGCACACTCGTCGTTGCACGGGGCCTGCGGTGGATCCTCTCCGATCTTGCACGGATAGACGAAAGTCCCGTCGAGCGCTCTGATGTCCGGGTTTCCGCTGCCGAAGTTGTTGTACAGATCCCCCACGCCGAAGAGCTGGTGGGAAAACTCGTGGGCGAGGACCTGGGCGCTGCCGCCTTCGGGAATGACGCCGGGGTGGATCAGGAGTTCGACGCCCTCGTCGGTGATGATCGGTGCCGGATCAGTGGGCCGCACCGTGCCGACGTTGCAGGCACCTCCTCCACCCCAGTCCGGATGACCATGCTCATCCGTACAGTTCGGTTTGGCATGAATCACCATCACGGCGAACTCATTGTCGGTGACGTGGCCGTCCGCACCGGGATCCCAATCCACTGTTCTGGAATCGTAGCCCGAGAAATCCACGTAGGCATCGGCCCGCCGGACGGCCTCGGCCCGTTTCTTCCAGTCGTTATATCGGTAGTAGTCCCAGGAATCGCATGCCGCGCAGATACCGTCGTCGGATGCGCACGGGTTGGGACTCGACGGATCGCACGGATCGCCGTCCTCGTCGTCCCCCACACAGAAGTAGCCGGACATGCCAGGGGGGCACTGGGCCTGCATCCAACCGACGACTCCGTCGTCCACCGTGCCATGTGTCTCAGGCGCGGGGACAATCATGAAGCGTCCATTACTCGCATTCCAGATGATCTCCTTCATGCTCGGTTCCTGGCTCGACCAGGGACCGCTGCCGTCGCCGAACACGAAATCCGAGATGAACCCGGAAGAATGTACGTCTTGGTGGGTTACGTCGCCGAATTCAAGGAGAATCACCAGGACGGGCAGGCTCTGGGAGTTGGTGGTGGTGATCAAAGGCGAAATCGAAATCACGGCGTCGTATGCCATGCTGTGCGGATTGTCCGGGTGGGCGAGTTCCCACCAGGTCATCTGGGCCATGCCAGGCGCAGCGATCGCCAGGAATGCGGCCAGAGTTAGAAAAACGCGCCGCGTGATCAAGATCGGGTGTCTCATGGCAGATCTCCTTTCTTCATCACGGTGGCTACTGCAGCGTGACCAGAACCAATACAAGACCTGTGCCGCGCTCGAGGCCTGTCATCGCTTTGCCGAGCACTGCACCCTGGGCGCGGTCGTGATTGACCACGGCCATGGCGTACCCCGGTCGCGCGGCTGTCGTGATGAGATCCCCGGGCGCAATCGGCCGGTCCGATGCATCGCAGCGGACCCACACCCTGCCGGACAGAGCGACCGGCCGGCTGTCGATGTCGCCCGGAAGGTTGCCGAGAATCATCCCCGCGTCGACGCCGTTGGCTCCGCTGATCACGCCGGCCACGAGTCGGCTGTACGCGCCACGCGAGAGACGGAGCTTGCCGGCATGATCGGGATCGATCTCCACGACCATTCCCGGCTCACCGCCCTGACCTATGTCAAAGCGTTCCGCAAGATCTGCGCCGCCTTCTACTGCCAGGACATTGACATGCGTGATACCCGTGCCGGCGACTCGAAAGACGGTGTCGCTTCCCACCCTGCCGTTGAACACGTCCCCAGTTCCGTCATTCTGGGCAAGGATCGTCGCCACCGAACTGTTGTTCCTGGCGGAGATGGCATTGTTGCTGCTGGCGGTAGCGACTATCGCTTTTCCCGAGCCCGTCGCCGAGGTGAAATAGCCGGCAGCCGCATCGGCGCTTGAGGCGTTGGGTATTGCGCCAAAGATGCCGTGCGCGCCCTGGCCCGTCCCATTATTGGTGATCTTGAAGGCCGGTCCGGAGTCGGTCACGGTGCCATCGTACGGTAAGTCGAAGCTGCCACCTCCGGTCGCCGCCTCCTGCCAAGTCCCCACGCCGTTGGCGTCGGCGGTCAGAACGTAACCGGCTGTGGTGGAACTCCCAAGCTGCAGGCCGGTCATCTTGACCGTGCCGTTGACGTCCAGCTTGGCCTGCGGGTCCGACCGCCCGATACCCACATCGTCGGAAAAGTAACCGCGCCCGTAGAAGTAACCCGCCCAGCCGCCGTCGCTCGTGTCCCCCTCACCGTACACCCCGTATCCGCCAACCAGGTTCCGCCCGAACAGTCCCATGCCCGTCGGGCTGGACGAACCGCCATATACGCCGGCGGTTGAACCTGATGTGGCCGTGGCAACGCCCTTGACCGCACGGCCAGCAGTGCTGGCGGTTTCGGCATAAAGGCCGGGTGAATCTCCCAAGGTCGCGCTATTGACAGCTTTGATTGTGCTGCCGCTGCTGCTGACGACATGCAAGGGATAGAGGGGATCATTTGTGCCGATGCCCACTTCGCCGATGTTGTAGTAAATGTCGTTGCCGGTTCCGTCATTCCACGGTCCGCTCGGCAACGGCTGCCAGGAGCCGAAGCCACCCTCGAAGGCGGTGAGCACGTGGCCGGGCGTCGCAGAGTTTCCCAGGCGGAAGGTGACCATCTTCACCGTGCCGGCCACGTCGAGTGTCGCGTCGGGATTCAGCACGCCGATGCCCACGTCGTCACTGAAGTAACCCCGTCCATCGAAGTATCCCGCGTAGCCGTCCGGCGAATACGCCTGGCCGAATACACCGTAGTTGATTCCGGTCGGGGCCATCGAGATACCGGTCACAGCCTGGCCGGTTTCGTGGACCGTCACGCCGTAGACGCCGAAACGCGACTCGCCATAGACTCCGTGGTGCTCGCCTCCGAGCACGCCGTAGGTGTTTTCAGCGATGTTCTCCGCCACAATGACACTGCTGCCGCCGTTGGTGCTCACCACGTGAAGGTCGTACTGCGGAGCGTCGGTGCCGATGCCGACCCGGCCGGCGTTGTAGTAAATATCGTTTGTGGAAGACTCCCAGAGAGTGTTATCAACGGGCGGTTGCCAGCTTCCGACACCGTTGGCATCCGCAGTGAGCACATAACCATTGGACGCTGCGTCGCCCAGTTGAAGCCCGGTCATCTTGACCGTGCCGACCACGTCGAGCTTTTCCGCAGGATATTCCGTTCCGACGCCGACGTCGCCACTGAAGTAGCCCTTGCCGGCGAAGTAGCCGCCGAAGCCTCCATACGGGAGGGCGTTGCCATACACAGCCCTGGCGGATTCTCCATAGACACCCCCCAACTCGCTTCCGAGAATGCCTGTCGAGGATTCGGAAGGATTCTCGGCGACAATCGCCGATGAGCCGGTCCAGTCAATTACGTGAAGCGGATAATCGGGCGCATCCGTGCCGATGCCGACTTCCTTGCTGAAGTACCCTTTGCCATTGAAGTAGCCGGCGAAGCCGACTCCGGATTCGGCCCAAACGGCGACCGCGTTGCCGGTTTCCGCTTCGTTGTGGGCATGGATGGCAGGCGAGGTGGGGCTCTGCGTGTAGCCCGATACACCCACACCGTAGGGACCGCTCGCTTCACCGTGAACGCCGGCGCCATTAAAGGCATTCCCGCGGACGCCGCATCCGCTCGAACCCGTCACTTGACCGAATACTCCATACCCGCTGTTGCTGGCGGACTCACCGTAGACTCCATAGTTGGTCTGTGACGTGCCGGTGGCCAAGCCATATACGCCTTTGGCCCAGGTCTGGCCGGCCTCGCCGTAAACGCCGGCTTCATTCGCGCCAAGTTGTCCCACGGTGACCTCATTGCGGTTATCGCCGACGATCACGGGCGTGCTGCTCCAATCGGCCACGTGCAGCGGATAGTTCGGACTGTCCGTGCCAACGCCGACGTAACCGGCATCATAATAGATGCCGTTGCCGGCGACGGTCCACAGCGAACCGCCGGCTCCGGCAGGCTGCCAGGAACCGACACCGCTGGCATCGGTGGTCAGCACATAGCCGGCGGTTGCCATGCTTCCCAGTCGAAAGCCGCGCGCCTTGATCTGCCCGTTCACGTCGAGCTCCGCAGTGGGGCTCGTCACGCCGATGCCGACGCCGCTATCGGTGACCGTGACGATGTTGTTGCCGTCCGCCTCCAGGCTCAGGGAAGGTATCCCCGGGTCAATCGCCATACCCGTATTCGAAACGTGGGCGATTTCGAAGGGGATGGCTGAAGTAAACCAGGCGTTCTTCTTGAACCCTGCATTCCCCCCAACGTCCAGGTCATAGGCCGGCGTGTCCGTGCCGATGCCGACTTTGCCGTGGACCACCAGATCACCTTCGTCCATGCGGACCTTTCCATTGGCATCGACGTAGACGGCATCGGTGGGACTGCCGTCCACGGCGTCCAGAGAATGTCCATCCACCCCCACGGTCTGCATGGCAGTCGAGGCGTAGGGGGCCGGTGTCAGTTCCTGGCGAGGCCACAATACGGTGAATGCGTCCACGCTGGCGCCAGGACGAACGCCTATCTCCAGGAACCGGGTGTCACCTGTGAACAGGCTCCCTCCGAAATCGAGCACGACATTGAACAATCCATTGGTGACTTGTTGATCTTCCGTCGTGATTGGACCACCAACTATAGTTCCCGCGCCGTCGTACAGGCTGAATTGAAGGTCGTACAGCCCGTCGGCCGGATGTCCGTCGTCTTTCAATTGCCCCTGATACGTGAAGGCCGAGCCCGCCGTCTGTCCCGCCGCCGGTCCGGACACCATCGCGGCGACTAGACCGACCGCAATTCCGAGAATCTTCTTTGACTTCATCTTCCTGCCACCTTTCGAACGTGGTGAATAAAAGCACCGGCGCGTTCCCATACGCCGTTGTCCGGCTCGCCTCCTTCGTGGCCTCAGTGATCGAACAGCCGTTGAAAGCTCCCCGCGTCCTGCAGATCGACGTCCCCGTCGAAGTCCAGATCGAAGCACGAGCAGGATGCATCCACCAATCCGCCCGCCGGACCGAGCAAGCAGCCCACGAAATCGCCGTAGTCCTGCAGGTTGATTTGGCCGTCGAAATCGCAGTCCGCGGGTGCTTGTTGAAACCAGAAGCCGCCGGTGAGCGTAAACGCGCCGCCCGCCATTTCGCCGGCGTCATGCTGGGCGATCGTCCCCGCTAGCGCGTACGTGCCGCCGGTGCTCGCTACGTTGCCGCCGCAGTCGACCGTGGAGCGATGCAACTCAAAGCCACTGCCAATGGCGACCGCCGCCACGAAGATGGGCAGCAGAACGGCTGCAACCGCACCAGCACGTACGCCAAAGGGCGATTTCAATTCCGCTGACGATTGTTTTTTCATTCGCGTACCGTCCTGGTTTGAAGGAGTTGGACGTGGTCGTGAATCGCGGCAGAGGATTTGTTCCGGGGCCCATGCACATCCTTGCCGCCGGACCACGAGCACCGTGCTGATGAATGCGGAGCACTTTGGTCCGGTATTATCGCGCACCACAGTGTTTTGTCCTTTCCCCCAAGGCCTTTCCCGGGCCCCACAGTGCAACGAGTCCCCATCATCCGATACAATCGGAGCTTGCAACTGTATCGCGTCGGCTTGGCTCCTTCCTTCAGCTTCGCCGGCCACCTGTAAGTTCGATTTTGAGCTACTGAAGCGATCAAGAAATATGCGGAGTTGAACAACGATGGCCAGCCGATCGGCAGGCGAGGTAACGCGCGTGCTGCGTGCTGCCGCTACAGGCGACTCAAAAGCGGCGGCGGACCTGCTGCCACTGGTCTACGCCGAACTGCGCGGATTGGCGCGCGCTCAGATGGCCAAGACGCCGCCGGGCAACACTCTCCAGCCCACCGCCCTCGTGCATGAAGCCTATCTGCGCGTGATTGGTGATGAAGATCCCACGTGGAACAGCCGGGGACACTTCTTTGCCGCCGCCGCCCAGGCGATTCGCCAGATTCTCGTGGATCAGGCCCGACGCAAGGCTCGCATCAGACACGGCGGCGGGCGCGACCGGGTAAGCCTGACGCAAGCTGAGCCGGCCATCCGCCCCCCGTCGGACGACATGCTCGCATTGGACGAGGCGCTCCGCCAACTTGAAGAGGATGACCCCCGCAAGGCCAGAATCGTGATGTTGCGCTACTTCGCAGGTCTCACGGAGGCCGAAACGGCCGCAGCGCTCGGACTGTCCGCCCCCACCGTGCGACGCGAATGCCGGTTCGCCCGGGCGCTGCTCGCGGTCCGCCTCCAGGATCCCCAAACGCCAACGTAGGGCGACGATGCAATGCGCGGCGAACGACTGCACGAGGCCGAAGCCGTCTTTCACGCTGTAGTTGATCTCGCACCCGGCGACCGCGCCCGCGAATTGACCCAGCGTTGCGGCGACGACGAGGCCCTGCGCGCGTTCGTCGAGAAACTGCTGGCGAGTCACGACGCCGATGCGGTCCCCCTGCTGCGCACGCCGGTATATGGCCGGACCAATGCATCATCGCCCGCAGCGACCGCAGATCTGCCCGCGCGCATCGGCGCTTATTCAATCGTCCGTGTCATTGGTGAAGGCGGGATGGGCGTGGTCTACCTGGCGGAGCAGTCCGAGCCCTTACGACGCCGGGTAGCCCTGAAAGTACTCAGGCATGGCATGCACCATCGGCAGCACGTCGCTCGTTTCGAGGCGGAGCGACAGGTACTCGCGCTGATGAACCACCCGCACATTGCCAAGATCCTCGACGCGGGGGTGACGGCGGACGGCTCTCCCTACTTCGCCATGGAGTACGTCGCGGGCATTCCCATCACCGATTACTGTGAGGCACGACGGCTGGGCGTACGCGAGCGGCTTACCCTCGTGCAACTGCTGTGCGACGCCATTCAGCACGCTCACCAGAAAGGCGTCATCCACCGCGATCTGAAACCAGGGAATATCCTGATCGATGATTCAGGCATGCCCAAGATCCTCGATTTCGGCGTAGCCCGCCTGACCGACGCCGACACGCAGGCCGTCACCCTGCGGACGGCCGCCGGACAACTCATCGGCACCGTCCCGTACATGAGCCCGGAGCAGGTGGCCGGAGTGTCCGCAAACATCGACACCCGAGCGGACGTGTATGCGCTCGGAGTGATCTGTTTTCGGTTGCTCACCGGTTTTCTGCCCTATGACGTCGAGGGGCGTTCGATTCCCGAGGTGGTTCGCATCATCGCCGAGCAGGAACCTTCGCGTCTGGGCAGCGTGGATACGCTGTACCGCGGGGATCTCGAGACGATCGTGTCCAAAGCCCTGGCGAAGGACAAAACGCAGCGTTACGCGTCGGCTTCGGAATTCGCGGCGGATATCCGACGCTATCTCGAGCAGCGACCCATTTCCGCCCGCCCCCCAACAACGTTGTATCAGTTGCGGATGTTCGCGCGGCGCAACAAGACCCTGGTGGGTGGCGTGGCCGCCACGTTTCTGGCGATGATCGTCGGTATCTCCGCGACCTCGATCCAGACCGTCCGGATGACGCGCGAGCGAAACGTCGCGCAACGAGCCGAGCAAGTGGCGGCGCAACGTGCCTATGGCGCGAACATCGCGGCGGCACTGGCGGCCTTACGGGCCAATGACGTCCTCACGGCGCGGCAACACCTGGATGCCGCCGATCCCGACTTACGCAATTGGGAATGGCGTTACCTCGCCGCACAACTCGATACCAGCGTAGTCACTCTCGCCGGACACGAGCATCACGTCTGGTCCGTCGCCTTCTTGAACGCGGGAAACCAACTTGCCACCAGTTCCGCGGACGGAACGGTCAAGCTTTGGGATCTGGCGACCGGTCGGGCGACGCAGACGATACCGATCGCCCGCAGCACCGTACGCCGCGTGGCCGTCTCACCAGACGAACGGCTGCTGGCGACCGCGGCGGAAGACGGCTCCGTACAATTATGGTGCCGCGAAACTGGGGCACGCGTGTTGCAACTCGCCGGCCACAACGCGCCGGTCATGGACGTGGCCTTCAGCCCGAACGGCACGTTGCTGGCCTCCGCATCCTACGACAAAACGGTACGGGTCTGGAACGCGTCAAGTGGCGCGCTTCTCCAAACACTTCGCCATCCTCATTGGGTGAACAGATTGTGCTTTTCCTCTGACTCGTCGCGACTGGCAACGTCGTGTCGTGACAACATCGCCCGTGTCTGGAATCTCGCATCCGCGTCGGTCGTTTGCGCCGTGGAAATCGCCCCGGCAACACGTGCCAACGATCACGTTCATTGCTGGGCCGTCACGCTTGATCCGGCCGGCACCATTCTGGCCACCGGGGGACACGACGGACTGATCCGCCTGTGGGACACCTCCACGGGCGCCTTGGAACACATGCTCGTGGGGCACACCGGCCGGGTGCGGGCGCTGGCGTACAGCCCCGATGGAACGCACCTGGCATCTGCGTCAGACGATCGCACGGTCCGCATCTGGGCACCCGCGGACGAGCTACAGATCGCCACCTTCCTCGGCCACACCGATAGCGTCTTTGATGTGGCTTTCTCGCCTGACGGAGCGCGCCTGGCCAGCGCCTCGCGCGATCACTCGGTGCGCCTCTGGAACGCTCAGGTGACGCGGGACGCCGATCGGATCAGCGCGCCGGGGAGCTTTGGCATTCCGGCTATCGCGGTGACCCCGGACAGTTCGAGGCTGGTTGGCGCTGGCGAAGACGGGACAGTGCGCGTCTGGGATGTTGCGAGCGGCGCCGAACTGGCGGCGCTGGCAGGATATCACAGATCCGTCTACGCCGTCGCGATCAGCTCTGATGCGGCCATGGTGGCAACCGGCGCACGTGATGGCGCAGTGATGGTCTGGGACCTTGACAACCGGAGAGCCCTGGCGACGTTCACCGGACACAAGGGTCCGGTTCGATCCGTCGCTTTTCTGAACGGTGATGATCGGCTGGCATCCGCGGCGGAAGATGGCACCATTCACGTTTGGGCGATGGGCCATCCTGAGCCGGTCAGGATCCTGCGCAGCGATACGAAGTGCTTCACCGCCATGGCACTTGATCCCGGTGGAGAACAACTGGTCTCGGGATCCGATGACGGGCGGCTTGAATTCTGGGACACGGCAACCGTACAGCGATGCCGTGTGGTTGACGCTCACTCGCGTCGGATTCGGTGTCTTGTATTCAGCCCGGATGGCCGGACGCTCATCTCAACTTCAGATGACAGGACGCTGAAGCTGTGGGAACCGAAAACCGGCAACTTACGAGAAACCTGGAACGGGCATACCGACGCGGTCAGCGCTGCCGCGTTCAGTAGCGACGGCCGACGCGTGGCTTCCGTTTCTTTTGACCGTACGCTTCGGCTTTGGAACACTCAAAGCGGCGATATGTTGTTCTCGTGCCAGGCCCATCAAGACTGGCCTTGGGCCGTCGTGTTCAGCCCGGACGGTCGATGGCTCGCGAGTAGCGGCCGGACGACACGTATTTGGTGGGCGCCTCCGCCACTCGCCAGCCATCATCCGTCGCATTGAGCGAGCGCGCGCCGGCCCAGTGCCACGAGCGTGTTGGTGTCGCTTCAGTACATTCGCAGCCAGGCGCCTTCCCGCGTTCTGTGGGCTCGGGCGAATGGGGGCAAGGCGGGGGCGCCGGGCAAATCCAATCATGTGCTGGAGGCCCGGGCCACATCGCGGCGGGTGGTTATAGCAGGGGCGTGGCCAGGCGGGCGGCGCCCAGGAGGAGGGTTTCGCCGAACGACCAGTAATGCGGCCCCGTCGGGTTGATGCGGGCGGCGCTCGCCAGCAGGCGGTCGTAATCGGCCTGCAGGTCGTTGGCCAGGCCGGCATCGTAGAGAATCGTGGTCACCTCGAAGTTGATGCGAAAGCTGCGTTGATCCATGTTGGCCGAGCCGACCATGGCCCAGGCGTCATCCACCACCATGACCTTCGAGTGGAGCAGGGCCTTATCGTACTCGTAAACCTCCACGCCGGCTTCAGAGAGCTCCCTGTAGAAGCTGCGGCCGGCCCAGAGCGTCAGCCGGTGGTTGGACGTCGAGGGAATCAGCAACTGCACGCGAACGCCTCGATACGCGGCCGACTGCAGAGCGAGAACCATGGTGGTGTCCGGGGCGAAGTAGGGTGTGAGGACGGCTACCGACTTGCGGGCGCCGGCCACGGCGGACAGCAGCAGGTGGTGCATGGTGTGCGTGTCGCTGTCGGGTCCGGAGGCGATGACCTGGACGGTCTGGTCGCCGGCCGGATGCGGCTCGGGGAAATAGCAATCTTCGGAGAGATCCTCGCGGGCGGCGTAATGCCAGTCTTCGACGAAAACTTCCTGCAACTGGTGGACGACCGGCCCGACGATCTTCATGTGCGTGTCGCGCCACGGGCCGTACCTGGCCATCCGACCGGCGTACTCGTTGCCGATGTTCTGGCTGCCGGTGAAGCCGGTGCGGCCGTCAATGACGAGGATCTTGCGGTGGTTGCGGAAGTTGACGCGCCAGCGGCCGCGCAGCGGGATCATCGGCATGAAGCGGGCGAGCTTCACGCCGCCCCGCTGGAACGTGCGGAGGAAACTGCGCGGCCAGTAGAAGCTGCCGATGTAATCGACGAGCAGGCGGACCTCCACGCCCTGTTTCGCTTTGCGGATGAGCAGATCCTGCAGAGCGCGGCCGGTCTCATCGGGCTGGAAGATGTAGTACTCGAGGTGAACGTGTTCGCGGGCCTGCTCGACGGCCTCCATGATGGCGTTGAAGTTCTGGTCGTCCTCGTGATAGATCGTGACCAGGTTGCCGACGGTGGGAGTGCGGCCACTGATATTCGTGGCCATGGTCATGAGATTGGCGGCGCTGGGGTCGATGTTCTCGATGGCCCGACGGCCGTGCTTGCGCTCGAGGATTTCCGCCTTGCGGCTCAGCGAGGGGTAGAGGCGTCGTCGTCGTCGTCGGCGGCGGCGCCTGGCACGCTGCACGCGCGGCTCGCCGATGAGCCAGAACATACCGAGCCCGATGGCCGGCAGGAGGAGCAAAGCGATAATCCACGCGAGCATCGCCCGGGGCTCTCGCGGGCGGCGCAGGATGATGCCGACAGCGACGATCACCAGGAGGACGTAGACCACGGCGACGGCGATCAGGACGATGGTCCAGGACATTGGTGGCTCCGAGCAATCGAATGATCGCGGTATGAGAGGATATCGGCAAGGGCCAGGGAAGATCGGCAGCGGCGCCCGAGTGGCACAGTCTGACCCGAAGGGACAGGCCGTGGGCGCATTGAAGCCCGGGACATGCTCAAAGAGCGGTGGCACGCGGCGCGATGCTCGAGATCAGGGGCGTGCTCAGCGGGCGGAGAGTCGCTTGGGGCCCACGAGGTCGGGCGCGGGCGGTAGCTGGGGCGTGGGGCGTTGCTTGAAGCGCGCGAGCTCTTCGGTGTGCAGGTTGGTCAGCTCGATCGGGCGGCCCTTGATGAACAGGCAGGTAATACCGGCTTCGGCCTGGATGGGCAGGTCGCTGCACACGATGACGTTGGCGATCTTGCCGGGTTCGAGCGAGCCGAGCGTCTGGGAGACGCCGAGGATGTCGGCGGCGTCGAGCGTGAGGGCGCGCATGGCGCGCGCGGGCGAGAGGCCGTTGGCGACGGCAATGCCCACGTCGATCGGCAGTTCGAACGCGCCGGCGGCGCTGCCGGAACCGAAGCAGAACTTCACGTTCGCGGCAGCCAGGGCGGCCGGGCAGGCGAAGACCGAATCGAACGGCTCGTAATCGCTGGCCGGAACACTCGTAATGGCCGAGAAGACCACGGGCACCTTGTGTTCGGCGAGGACGTCGGCGCATTTCCAGGCCTCCTGGCCGCCGTTGATGATACAGCGGAGGTGGTGCTTCTCGGCGAACTCGATGCTTTCGATGATGCTCTTGACGTCCTGGGCGTGGAAGACAACAGGCTTGTTCCCGCGAACGTAGGGGATCATCGCTTCGAGCCGCAGGTCGCGCGGTGGGCAGGCGTCGTCCGAAGTGCCATCAGGCTGGCACAGCTCAGTGATGCGCGCGTACTGTCTGGCTTCGTCCAGGAAGTCCTCGAGCTCTTTCATGTTCTTGTCGTGTTCGGCGCTTTTCGCCTCGCGGTCCGACTCGGGCAGGTCGGCCGGCAGGACAGGGATCGACATGTGCATGGCGAAGTCGTCGCCGTCGAGCATCGGCGGCGTTGACCAGCCGTCGAGATCGACGATGGCGCTGCGCCCGCTGATCCAGCCGCCGGCCGGCTGCACGAGCGCAGTCGTGATGCCGGCGCAGCGGGCGACGCGCAGGTGTTCGCTGAACGGGTTGAACGCGGAAACGGCCCGGAGCTCGGGGGCGATGTGAGCGATCTCGCGATCGTCGCGCGTGGCGGGCTCCATGAGGATTTCGGAAAGGCCGAGACGGCTGCCGGCGTCGACGAGGCCGGGGAAAACGTGTCCGCCATGGGCGTCGATGATGATCGCCCCGGGGGGGACGACGACGTCAGCGCCGACGGCGGCGATGCGGTCATCGCGGATGACGATCCGGCCGTTGGGAATCAGTGGCGAGCTGATGGGGTGGATAGTGGCATTGGTGATGGCGTAGAGCGCGTGCTCGCCGCGTTCGATGGGAAGCGGGTGCTGCGGAGCGCGGGCGATCGGTCGCGACTTGGCGTTGCGCTTGGGGCGGGGGTTTTCGAAGTAGACTTCGCCGTCGATGAGCGTCATCACGCATTTGCTGAAGCTGTCAAGCGGGTGGCCGTTGAAGATGGCGATATCCCCGTCCTTTCCGACCTCGATGCTGCCGACGCGGTCACCGATACCGAGCTGCTCGGCGGGGTTGAGCGTGACGAGGCGGAGGGCCTCGTTATCGCTGAGTCCGCCCCAGCGGACGGTCTTCGCCGCTTCGACGTTGAGGTAGCGGATGAGGTCCGCGGAGTCGGAGTTGACGGAAACGCTGACGCCCTGGCGCGTCATGGCGGCGGCGTTGTAAGGGATGCCGCCGAATGCTTCGATCTTGTACGCCCACATGGAAGCGAAGCACGAGGCGCCGCAGCCGTGGCGCACGATCTCCGGCGCAATTCGGTAGCCCTCGAGCACGTGGTGCAGCGCGGCAATGCGGAAGCCGAAATCTTCCGCCATCTTCATGACGCGAAGGAATTCGCTGGCGCGGTAGCCATGACAGTGGACGTATACGTCGCCGGTCAGGACGCCGGCGAGCGTTTCCATGCGCAGATCGCGGCGGAGCGGAGGCTCGTCGTGGCCGGCGGCAACCTGCGCGGCGCGCCGTTGCTGCTCGCCGCGGTATTCATTGGCGGCGGTGAGTGCCTGGCGCATGACGCTCTCAACGCCCATGCGCGTATTGGGGAAGCGCGAGCCGGCTGACCCGTGGGATTGAGTCACGTTTTCGCCGAGGGCGAACTTGAGCGAGCGGGGCGCCCCCGCGAAGCGCAGGTCGTCCGGCCGGCGGCCGTAGCGCAGCTTGAGGATGACGTTTTCGCCGCCGATCGGGTTGGCCGAGCCGTGCATGGTGTGGATGGTCGTGACGCCGCCGGCGAGAGCCCGGTAGATGGCCAACTGGCGATGGTCAATGACGTCGCCGACGCGAGCTTCGGAGCTGATCGCGAGAGGCCATTCGTTGGCATCGTCGATGGCGATGTGCGTGTGGCAGTCGATGATGCCGGGCATGACGAAGAGGCCGGAGCAGTCGATGCGGGCGACACCGTCCGGCGGCGTCAGGTTCCGGCCGACGGCGGCGATCTTGCCGTCGCGGATGAAGACGTCGCCGTTGCCGATATCGTCGCCGGCAACGGTGATGACGGTGGCGTTGTCGAGAAAGACGTTGCCGCCGGTGTGGGTTCGCGGCTTGCGGTCGGCTTCGACTTCCGCGGCCCAGTCGGCGCCGCCGGCGAACTGGACTTCTTCCGTGGCTTCGTCCGTCTTTTTGTCCTTGGCCTTGTCGTCGTCAGCGGGCTTGGCTTTGTATTCGAAGCGCTTGCCTTCGACGAACATCCAGCGGACGCGGGCGTTTTCGTCGTCGAAAGGCGCGGTGGTCAGGACGATGTTGGCGAGGCTTCCTTCGCGGATGGCGCCGAGGTCGTTGTCCACATTGAACATGCGAGCGGGGTTGACAGTCAGGGCCGCGAGGGCGCGGTTGGCGGCCAGGCCGTGCTTCATCGCGAGGCGCAGCTTCTCGATGAGCTTATCGGGGTGGTCGAGTCCGAGCGAAGATACGGCGACCGTAACGCCGGCGTTGTCGAGCGTTCGCAGATTCTCGACCTGCTGCTCCCACTTCAGGTGCTTGTCGCGCTGGACCTTGATGGGGTCGTAGACGCGCTTTGGTTCCGAGTCGGTGTCGGCGGGTTGGCTGGTCGTCGAGCCTTTCTCGTGTTGCGGCGGTCCGAACCTGGGCTCGTCGTCGAAATCGAGTCGGGCAATTACGGGCACGCGGGCGTCGGCCAAAGCGTCGGCGAGCTTGTACGCCTCACGTCCGCCGCAGATCCAGATGCGGAAGTTGAACTCGCGGGCAAGGGCGAGGGCGCGGAGGATTTCGACCTCGGTGTTGGCCTCGAAAACGACGGGGGCGCGGCCGGTGACAACAGGGACCATGGCCTGCAACGCCTCGTCGGTGGGCAGGCGCTCCGGCGAGCGCGGATGGCGCTCGGCGTACCGCGTCAGTTGCCGGTACCACTGGGCGTCGTAGGCGAACTGGCGGAAGACGGCGATAACACCGAGCAGAGTGGAGGGATAGTCGCCCGGTTCGCCGGTTTCGAACGAGGCGAGCTGGGCAACGTCGTCGCGTACGACGGCCCGGCGAAGCGGGACATCGGTGATGTCGATCAGTGCGGCGTAGCCGGCGAAGATGCCACTTGATGGCACTGCGAGCAGCGAGCCAAAGCCGGCCCGAAGGTAGTCTTCGACGCCGTTGTCGCCGGGATCGTAGAGCTCGATAACGCGGGTTTCGGGGCGGATGCCGCGGCGATTCGCCAGGCGCGTTTCGGCCAGCGGGCCCTGCGCGGGATCGGGGTTCTCGTCTTCTACGCGATGGCGGTGGGCTTCCGTGCGTTGCGGTTGCTTTACGCTGAGTCGGCTGGCGGCGTCAATGAAGGCGGGATAAGCGTGCAGTCCTGCGGCGTCGATGGTCAAGGCAGTGGCGGGAACCTGTACCGAGGTACCGACGGCGGCGATCCGGCCGTCCTCGATCAGGATGGTCGCGTTCGGCGTCACAGCCCCGTCGCTGTCATGGATGGTGACATTGCTGATGGCAACGGGCGCGTCGAGTTCGGCAAGCGCGGCCGAGACGAACAGCAGTGCGAATGCGACGGCAACGACTGCAGCGGTGGCGCGCGTGCGGAGGCGGGGATCGGACAAGGTATTGTTCTCCTGCGTTGGCTGAGCTCGCGTACCGCGAGTACGCGTTGGCCGGCGTGAACTCAATGGCGCAATCTAATTGGCATGGGCGGGCCTGTCGAGCGGTGGCCGGTAAGGCGTTCGGGGGATAGAGTAGGGCCGTGGCTGTTGTCGTTCGCAATATCAAGCTCAGTCTCGAGGAGCCCGAGGAAGTGGTTCTGACGCGGGCGGCGAGCCGGCTGCGCGTCCCGCCCGAGGCGATCCGCGCCCACGCGGTCGTCCGGCGGTCGCTGGACGCCCGCGACCACGCCGAGTTGCACTTTGTCTACACAGTGGAGCTGGCCCTGGCGGATGGGACCGCGGCCGAGGAGCGTTGCGTGCGGCGGGCGCGCGGGCGGAACGTGGAGATGATCACCCTGCGGGCGCAAGCGTCCCTGGAGCCGGGCCATGAGCCGCTGCCGCACCGCCCGGTGGTCATCGGTTTCGGTCCCGCGGGAATGTTCGCGGCGCTCCTTCTCGCGGAGTACGGCTACGAGCCGCTCGTGCTCGAGCGGGGGCGGGATGTCCGCCGCCGGCACAAGGACATCCTCCAGACGTTCTATCGGGAGGGGATTTTCAATCCGGAGTCGAACCTGTTGTATGGCGAGGGCGGAGCCGGCACCTACAGCGACGGCAAGGTCTACACCCGCGTGAACGATCCCGCGGTGCGACGCGTCCTGGCGATTCTGTGCCGGTTCGGAGCCGATCCCGCGGTGCTCGTCGACGCGAAGCCGCACATTGGCAGCGATCGGCTGCCGACGATCTGCCGGAGAATCCGGACGCACATCGAGCGGTTGGGTGGCGAGGTGCGATTCGAAGCGCGGGTGGACGACTTTGATGTCAGTGACACAGGACTGTCAGGACTTGTGGTCGCCGGCGAGCGAATCGCGGTGGGGCCGGTACTGCTGGGGATCGGTCATTCGGCGCGGGACACGTACGCGCGGCTGAGTGCGCGGGGCATGGCGCTGGCGGCGCGGCCGTTTCAGCTCGGCGTGCGGATTGAGCACCCGCAGGAGATGGTCGATCGCTGGCAGTACGGCGCGGCGGCGGATCATCCGCGACTGCCGCCGGCGGACTATCAGCTCGTGGCCAAAGATGCCGCGGGGCAAGGGCGCGACCTGTTCAGCTTCTGCATGTGCCCGGGCGGGACGATCCTGCCGACGAACGAGTCGGCCGGCCTCATCGCGACGAACGGGGCAAGCAACGCGACGCGTTCGGGGCGGTTCGCGAACAGCGGCTTCGTGATCACGATCGATCCGGCACAGGTCGGCGGCGATCCGCTCGGCGGACTGGCGTATCAGCGGCGGTGGGAGGAGGCGGCGTTCCAGGCGAGTGGATCGTACAAGGTGCCGGCGCAGCGGTGCAGCGATTTTCTTGCCGGTAGGGCGTCGGACGGCGTGCTGGAGACGAGCTACCCACTCGGCGGTACGTGGTGCCGGATCGAGGCAATTCTGCCGGCGAACCTGGTGGAGGCGCTCAAACGTGGGCTGCCGGCGCTGGGGCGGAAACTGACAGGATTCGCCGGCCCGGAGGCGATCATCACCGCGCCGGAGAGCCGGGCGAGCACGCCGGTGCGGATCGTGCGCGACGCGCAAACGCGCGAGTCAGTCTCGACGCGGAACCTGTTCCCGATCGGCGAAGGCGCCGGCTACGCGGGCGGAATCGTGAGCGCGGCGATCGACGGAATGCGCACGGCGGAACGACTGATTCGCACGTACCGGCCCGTAAGAACCTGAGCCCGGTCAGGTGTGATCGAGTTCCTTGCAATCCTGGCGCGGTTGGGCTTTGAGCAATTCTTCGAGCGTGAATCTCGCGCCGCATTCGGGACAGCGGGCTTCGTGCAGTCCGGTCAGGTTGTAGCCGCACAGCGGGCACGCGATGGTGTCGCGGCCGGCGGCGGCAAGTCGCTCGAGACGTTCGGCCGGCGTTTCGCGCCAGATGAGCACGCTTCCAAGCACGCCGACAATGGGCCCAACTCCGCCCCCGATGAGCACGCCAACCTCTGCCTCATCTGTCGTGGCCGCTATGGCTACGCCGAGTACCGCACTCGCCCCGATGGCGAGCGGGATGAGCAGCAGCGAACTGAGCGTCCGCCGCCGCGTCCACTTGACCATGTCATGCCACAAGGCGAGCCAATAAGCCGTGATGACGACGTAGACGATTGCCCACATGGCCAGCAAGGCGAACAGATCAGGCACTCCTCCACCTGCGATGATGAACACGAAGAAGAGAACCAGCACCGTGCCAGCCACCGGCAGGAGCAGCATGGCCAAAATGAGTCGGGCGATCAGACGGCTCATGACGTATATCGTACTTGATGAGGGTGCGGCTGCCAGCGATGCTGCCGGTGCGCATAGAAAGAGGCC
>JBECKQ010000334.1:0-4126 GCA_040235375.1 Phycisphaerae bacterium
GTGACGGCGGCCTACAGGCTCGCCCGGCGCGGAATTGAAATCGAAACCCGACCGACCGCTGTCGCTCAACGGAACGAGACGCTTCTGCACGCGATCCACTTGCCCGCCGCCGGCCGGGTCGGGGCCACGGTCGAATTGCGTGCCGAGATCGACGCCGGCCGGCCGTGCAACGCCAAGCTGACCGTCCGCAACCTCGACACCGACGAAACGACCGAACTACCTCTGCAACTTCCGGCTGGGCGTTCGACCGCCGTGTGCACTGGTCACCTTCGCGACCAGGGCGTCAACCGTTTCGAAGCGCAACTCGAAAGTGATGTTGACACGCTCGCCGACAACAACCGGCTGGGCGCCGCCGTCGCTGTCCTTGGCCCGCAGCGCGTGCTCGTGGTCGAGGACGACGCCCAGGCGCCCGCCGCAACGGCGCTCGCCAGCATGCTCGACGCCTCCGCGCAGGTCGAGTCGGTCGCGCCGGCACAACTGGACGACGCGAAACTTCTCGACGACGCGGCTCTGCTGGTGCTGGCCGACATTCCGGCCACCGCCATCAATTCAAACGGGCAGCAGCAGATCCGCCGCGCCGTCACGGACGGTCTGGGGCTGATCGTCACCGGCGGGCGCCGGACCTTCGGCCCCGGCGGTTATGCCGATACGCCGTTGGCCGCCGTCATGCCCGTGTCGTTCCCGCAGGATGTCGAGCGGCGTGATCCGAGCAGCACGCTCGTGGTGATCATCGACACTTCCGGCAGCATGGGCGGACCGCGCGTCGATCTCGCCAAGGAAATCGCCCGCCTCGCCATCGCCCGCCTCAAACCGCATGACAAGGTGGGCATCGTCGAGTTCTACGGATCGAAACGGTGGGCCGCGCCAATCCAGTCCGCCACGAACGCCATCGATTTGCAGCGGGCGTTGAACCGCCTGACGGCCGGCGGAGGTACCGTCATTCTGCCCGCCATCGAAGAAGCTTACTACGCGCTACAGGACGTGCGTACGCGAACAAAGCATGTTCTGGTCCTCACCGACGGTGGCGTCGAGCCTGGCGCGTTCGAGCCGCTCCTGCGGCGGATGTCGGACGCCGGCATCACCGTTTCCACCGTGCTCGTCGGTCCCGGTCTGCACTCTTCGTTTCTGGCGGAGTTGGCCTACTGGGGCCACGGCCGGTTCTACAAGGCCCCCGATCGTTTCAACCTGCCGGAGATCATCGTCAAGCAGCCGCAAAGCGCCATGCTCTCGTCCATCGTGGAGAAACCCACGGAGATCGTGCCGCTGGCCGACCAGGCGCTGCTCGGCGACGTCGACTGGCAACAGGCGCCGCCCCTGGCCGGGTATGCGCGCACGCAACTGCGGCCAACAGCCGACCTTGTCCTGGCAACCCGGACCGGCGATCCGTTGTTGGCCAACTGGCAATTCGGGCTCGGCCGGGTGGCCGTGCTGACAACCCACCTGAGCGGCGAGTGGACGCAGGATCTTGCCAGGTGGCCGGCGTATGGTGCGGCAGTCGCCAACCTGGTGCGCGCCACCGAGCGTCCCTCGGCGGATGACGCACTCCTTGTCGAGCCGCGGCAGTGCCCCGGCGGAATGGAAATCGTCGTGACCAATCGTCGGCTGGAAGATGCCGACGCATTCGCCGCGATCGCGATGTCGATCAAGCTTGACGACAAGGACTATCGGGCACAGACCCTCGATCCCTTTGCTCCGTATCGGTGGAGCACACGGATCGACGACCCACGAGCGGGCGTGTATCGCATCGAGGCCCAGACCGCCGACGGAAAGCTCCGCGGCGCCGGTGCGCTGGCCGTTCCTCCGCAACGCGAGGTGGCCATGCTCGGCGTCAACTCGCCGCTCCTCGACAGGATTGAGACGCTGCGCGCGGATGCGCGTCGTGCGGCGGCGGTGCTGCCCGAACCGCTGCGATACGTCGAGGTCTGGCCCGTGCTGGTGGTCATTGCCCTGGTCGCTTTTCTGCTGCAGGTCATGGCGCGACGTTGGCCCTTGCGCAGCACTACCGCGCCGGCGACGCTGGTCGCGGCTGTCGTGCTGCTCGGCGCGACGCTTGGCATCACCGCCAACGTCAGCGCGCAGGAAGTGCAGAAACTTCCTCCCGACGAAATCGGCACCATCGACCGGATGTTGACCGCGCCGGATGAGCCCTCGGCCGAGGCGATCGACGCCCTGTGCACGTCGGTCGTGGCACGCGACGGTCGCCCCGACGCCCTGCTGGCCGAGTTGCAGTCTCGACCCGAATCGCGGCGAAGCCTGCTTCTCTTGCACGAGGCGGCGATGCGTGCCGGGCAGTTGACGCTGGCTCGCGAGACGCTTCTGCGCCTTGACGATGCCGAGCGACTGTGGCCGCAACTGGCGGTCGTTGACGAGATGCTCGGCCAGACTGACGAGGCGCTGGATGCGATCGATCACGCTCTGCACAACGAGACGGATGCGCGGATGCGATTGGCGCTGGAAGCGCGTCGCGTGCTGCTCCTGTACGATGACGGCGACGCGGACAAACTTGCTTCGGCACTCGCCGAGCTGCGGCAGATGGCCGGATCGGACCCCAGGGTAAAATCGTTCGCCGCCCATCTGGCCGCGCTCAACGGCAACTATGGGTTCGCGGCAGATCTGCTCGAACCCGCCGGCGATGACAAGACGCAGATGCGCGACCACTTCTTCCGCGGGATGTGGCAGCTTCGCGCAGGCCGCCCGACGGATGCCGGCGCGGAATTCGAGAAGGCCTACCAATGCGCGACCCTCTCGCGCGACAAGGCCTTCGCCCTCGAGCGCATCGTGGAATCCGCCCGGCGGGCCTCGACGCTCGGCAACCTGGCCGACAAGTGGCTCGCCGACCCGAGCCTCCCGCCGGATCGACTGCTTGCTTTGGTCAAGCTCTGCCGGGAGCTCGATCGCGTCGACGACGCCTTCGCCCTCATGCAGCGCTCGAACTGGAACGCGGACCAACTCGCCTGCGTCGATTCGCCGGAGTTTCAGCGGGAGATCATCGCGACCGCCCTCCAGCACGATCGCGAACAGACGGCCGAGGCCGCCTACCGACGTATCATCCAGCGTGATCCGAACAACGCCGAATGGCGCGCCGCGCTCGCCCGGCTCCTGCTCCTGGACGACCGGCGCGAGGACGCCTGTCGCGTGCTCGACGAAGCAGTGGCCCGGACCGATCGCGCGCCGCTGCTGATGTCACTGGCCGACCTGGCCGCGGGCCTCTCCCTGGACAACGTGGCTCTGGCCGCGGCCCACAAGGCCGGCCGGCAGGGCAACGAGCCGCGAGTGAATGCCGTGCTGTTCGAAGCGGACCTCGCGCGCCGCCGGGGCAACACCGACGAGGCTGGCAAACTGCTCCACGATCTCGTGTCCTCTGCCGAAGCGCCGGAGGTTCTCCTTCGCGCGGCGGACACCTACGAGCGCTTCGGTGACAACGCCGAGGCACTGCGCTTGCTGCGGGAGGTCTGGACCCGGACCAGGAGTGAAGACGTGGCCTTGCGCCTCGCGTGGCTCCTCGAGCAGAATCAGCGATTGGACGAAGCGTACGACTTGTGGAAAACCATTTGGTCGGACGCGGTCACGCCGGCGCGGGCGATGCAGGCGCAGGAACGTCTCCTGGACCTCGCGTCGCGGCGAGGAACGCTGGCGGACTTGGCCGTCGACCTCGAGGAGCGGATCGACGAAGAAGCCGCGAACCAGCGCGAGGTCTCGCTGCTCGTGGATCTGTACACCGCCGTGGGCGACTCCGTGTCGGCCGCCGAGGTCCTTTTCGAGTATGCCCGCCAGTGCGGCAACGAGACCGACGCCCTGCGCCGGCTGGCCCAGGTCTACGTGAGTTGCGAGCAGTTCGGGCGATCTGTCGCCGTGCTGCGCCGGCTGGCGGCGATCGACCCCGCCAACGCGCCGGACTACGTGATGCAGATCGCCATCATCGCCCTGGAGCGCAAGCAACCCTATGAAGCGCAGCAGGCGCTGGCGGAATTGCGGCGCGTCGTGCCGGACAAGGCCCAGGCCGACGAGTTCTCCGCCGGCGTGCTCGACATGATCGGTCTGCGCGAAGAAGCCGCCGACGCGTACGCACGGCTCCAGGCGCTGCACCCCGACCAGATTGAGAGCATTCTGCTCTGGGCCAAGGCAC
>JBECKQ010000134.1:0-5332 GCA_040235375.1 Phycisphaerae bacterium
CCCATCAGCGATCTGATCGGCAAGGGTAAGAAGCAGATTCGTCTGGATGAAGTCGATACCGCCCGCGTGTGCGAATATGCCGGCGAGGACGCCGACGTGACCTGGCGACTCTACGGTGCGCTGGCCACGCAGATCAACGCCAGCCCGCTGAAGAAACTTTTCGAAGAAACGGAGATGCCGCTGGTCGAGGTTCTCGCCGATATGGAGCACGCCGGCGTCGCTCTCGATACCGCCCACCTCGCCCGCATGTCGGCTGAACTGACCGAACGGCTTGACGAGCTGACGAGACAGATTCACCGGGAGGCCGGATACGCCTTCAACATCGACTCGACGCGCCAGCTCGCCACCGTGCTCTTCGACGAGCAGAAGCTGCCGGTTGTCCGACGAACCAAGACCGGGCGCAGCACCGACGCGGAGACGCTCGCGGCCCTCGCCGCGCAGACCGAGAACCCGATCCCCCGGCTCATGCTCGAGTACCGCGAGCTCGTGAAGCTCAAGGGAACGTATCTCGACACGCTGCCCGGCATGGTCTCCTCTAAGACCGGCCGGCTGCACGCGTCGTTCAACCAGACCGGCGCCGTGACCGGCCGCTTGTCTTCGAGCGATCCCAACCTCCAGAACATCCCGGTCCGCACCGACGTCGGCCGCCGCATTCGCGAGGCGTTCGTTGCCGGCGACCCCGGCTGCGTCTTGCTCGTCGCCGATTATTCGCAAGTGGAGCTGCGCATCCTCGCCGCGTTCTCCGGCGACGCCCACTTGCGCGAAGCGTTCCACACCGGGCTGGACATTCACGCCTTCGTGGCGGCGCAGGTGAACGGCGTGCCGCTCGAAGCGGTGACGCCCGAGCAGCGCGGCGCCGCGAAGGCGGTCAACTTCGGCATCATCTACGGCCAGTCCGCGTTCGGCCTGTCGCAGTCGCTCGGCATCTCCCGGACCGACGCCAAGGCGTTTATCGATCGCTACCACGCCCGTTACCCGGGCATAAGATCATTCGTGGATGAGTGCGTGGCCAACGCCCGCAAGAAGGGGTATGCCGAGACGATCCTCGGCCGCCGCCGCCCGATCCCCGAGCTGAACTCGCGCAACCGCGGGCAGGTCAGCCTCGGCGAACGGCTCGCCATCAACACCGTCATCCAGGGCAGCGCCGCTGACCTGATCAAACGGGCCATGGTCGACATTCACCGCGAGATCAAGAGCAAGAAGCTGGCCACGCGGATGCTGATCCAGGTGCACGACGAGCTCGTGTTCGAACTGAAGCGCGAAGACGTCGAAGCGCACAAGGCGATGATCCGCGAGAAGATGACCACGGCGATTCCGTTCGACGTGCCCATCGTCGTGGACATCGGCGTCGGGGAGAACTGGCTTAGTGCCAAGTAACGACACCTCGCGATCCTTCATTGGGAGACGATTCCATTCAACGTTTCTTCCTCGAAAGTCCCTGGCTGCTGATTCCGGTCCTGGTGGTCATCGAGTACGTCCTTGTCGTGATATGGCTGCGCCGGCGGACGCCGCGCAGCCGATGGGCGGCGCTCATCGGCCTCGTTCTCTGCATTTTGCTGCCGGTCGTCCAGAAGCTTGTGGTCACGCAGCGCGAGCGGGTCACGCTTGTGATCAACTCCATGGTCGATGCCGTGAGCGCGGGCGACGTCGCCGCCCTCGCCGAGTATGTCTCCCCCAACTTCAACACCGCGAACACTGACCGCGCCGGCTTCATCGCCGGCGTCCGCGACACTCTACAGCGTTACACGGTCGAAGAGCCGCGTCTGCGTGACTTGCAGATCACGGTCGACGGCGATAGGGCCACCACGCAATTCGGTATTGTGTGCCGCATCCTCACCCCGCAGGAAAGCGTGGCGAATTACCCCAGCGCGTGGGAGGTCGTGTTTGAGCTCAACGACGGCGAGTGGCAAATGATCTCCGTCGAACCGCGCCCGACGCGCCTGTTTCCTTACGAGCGTCTGCAGCAGCTCATATCCCCCTGACATCGGCGGCTCGCCGCACTACAATCGCGCGCACGGTCCCGCGGTGTGCCAGCCGGCGCATCCACGGCGGGCGGATCATTGTGGGCATTGATCAGGAAGGAGGCCCGTATGCACATCTCGATTGAATACTGCGTGCAGTGAAACTACATGCCTTACGCCGCCGGTCTGGCGGCCGATCTGAAGAAGGCGTTCGACACCGACGCCGAGTTCATCAAGGGCGGGGGCGGCATCTTCGACGTAAAAGTCGACGGCACACTGGTTTACAGCAAGCATGAGACCGGCACGTTTCCCGATCACAATAAGCTGATTGCCCGTATTCGCGACCTCAAGCCCGCCGACAGGAAATAACCAGCCAATCACGCCGGACACGTGGCCGGCCCTGCGGGGCCGGCCGCTTTTTTGTGCGCGGATCGTTCTCCTCGTGCCGGTGTCGGCGCTGATCGCCACCGGCTCTATAATCGCTCGTTTGTCTCGCGACGACCGGCTGACTGCCAAAAGGTGCCCCATGGACCAGAAGTTCAATCTCGGCGACAGGCTTCCGCAGCTCGTCGACAAGATCGTCAACAGCTACAACGCCGACGCTCGCATGCGTCACACCGACCGGGCCTTCCTCCCGTCCCCGGCGGAAGTGCGCGAGCTGATCCAACGCCTGCTCGAGCTGTTGTTTCCCGGCTTTCACGGCCGGCAGGATCTCAGCAGCTTCAACGTGCCCTTTCACGTCGGCGAGCTTCTGCCGCGCGTGGCGCATCTCGCCTACCGCCAGGTTGACAAATGCCTGTGCTACAAGCGCGAGATCGAGCAGCCGGGGTCCGCGAGCGGTTGGCAGGCCGACAGTCCCTGCGACAAGGAAGCGTGGAAGGTGACCAACTGGTTCCTCGATCGCCTCGTGGACATTCGCTCGATGCTCTCCGGCGACGTCCAGGCGGCCTACGACGGCGATCCCGCAGCGATCAACTGCGACGAAGTGATCCTTGCCTACCCGGGTCTGCTGGCCATCGCCGTGCATCGCTGCGCGCACGAGCTCTACGACAAGGATGTACCGATCCTGCCGCGCATGATGTCCGAGTGGGCCCACCGCGAGACCGGCGTCGACATCCATCCGGGGGCGAACATCGGTCGCAACTTCTTCATCGACCACGGCACCGGTGTCGTCATTGGCGAGACAACGGACATCGGCGACAACGTCAAGATGTACCAGGGCGTGACGCTCGGCGCGCTCTCGTTCCCCAAGGACGAACGCGGCCGGCTCATCCGCGGCGCCAAGCGCCACCCGACGGTCGAGGACGACGTCACCATCTATGCAAACGCGATCATCCTTGGCGGCGAGACCGTTCTGCGGAAAGGCTGCGTGATCGGTGGCTCGGTCTTTCTGACGAGCAGCGTGCCCGCCGGCGCCACCGTGGCCATCACTCCGCCGGCCCTGCGCATGAAGGACAGGAGTCTCCGTGGCCCGCAGAAGGAAGCCGCTGGTAAGCCGAACGCCGACTTCCAGATTTGAACGCCGCGTGCCCGCTCCGCGCCGCGCGCCGGGCACCGATCACGGCAAGAAACCGATCCCGCGTGCTGCCTGCTGCAAGACGCCCACAATCACCTGAATCGCGAAAATCGGAAAAAGAATCAGATTCAGCAGATCGGTGAGCAACGTCGGATCCATCGGTGCCTCCTGATGCGCCTCGCCCCTCCAACGACGAACAACACCGGCGGATTGTACCGCCCGTCCGCCCCCCGTACAGCGCTTCTTCCCCGAACGTAGCCCACCGCCCTCGGCCGCCCCCGTTTGCCGCTCGCTGCCCGCTGGAATAACCTTTCTCTCGCCACCATGACCAGGCTCATTGCCGCCATCTCGTCCGTCGCCGTGGATGCGGCGTTGCAGCTCGCTAAGCGGGCGCTGCGCGAAGGCGCCGACGTCGTCGAAATGCGTCTCGACACCCTGGCGGACGCCGCCGCCGCCCTGCCCGCCCTCGCCGCCTCGTTGCCGGAAGGCCGATGGATCGCAACCTGCCGGACGCTCTCGGAAGGCGGATCCTCGAAGGAGCCTGACAGCAGAAGGCTTGACCTGCTCCGTCGCGCCGCCGAGTCCGGCGCCGGATGGATCGACTTCGAACTTGCTTCGGTGACAGACAGCGACCTCGCCGGCGAGCTCCGCACGCTGCTTGACCGAACCGGCGTCGGATTCATCCTGTCGGCCCATTTCTTCGGCAACGCTCCGCCGAATCCGGCCGCCACTATCGAGCAAATGCAGAGCCTCTTTCCCGAGGCGATCGCGAAAGTCGCCTTGACCGCCCACGACATCTGCGACAACTTTGCCGCTCTCGAGCTGACACGCGCACGGCCGGATCGCTGCATCGCGATATGCATGGGTGAAAAGGGCCTGCTCTCGCGTGTTCTCGCAGGAAAATGCGGGGCCTTCGGAACGTACTGCTCACCCAGCGCCTCGACCGCCACCGCGCCGGGCCAGCCGATGCTGCGCCACATGACCGACCTCTACCGATTCGGCGAGCACACCGGCACGACACAGCTATTCGGCGTGCTCGGCTCACCGGTGGCCCATTCCATGGGCCCCGCAATGTTCAACACGCTCTTCGCCGCCGACGACGTCGACGCCGTCTACCTGCCGTTCCACATCGAGTCGGCCGACGAACTCGATCGCTTCCTGTTCGGCCTGTGCGATCGACCATGGCTGCATCCCCGTGGCTTCAGCGTCACCGTACCGCATAAGTCGGCTGCTCTCCGCTGGGCCGGAGACGGCGCCGACTCCCTGTCGCGCCGAATCGGCGCGGCCAACACGCTGCTGTTCGATTCCGGTTCCGCCGCTGCCTTCAATACGGACTACGCCGGCGCGCTGGCTGCGATTCAGCGGGCTCTGCAGGCGACGCACGCGAATCCGAAGGAAACAAACGCGGCCGTCCTCGGCGCGGGCGGGGCCGCCCGCGCGGTCGTGGCCGTGCTGAGCGATCTCGGCTTTCGCGTGATCATCTACGCCCGGTCACCCGGCAAAGCCAAAGTTCTCGCCCGGCAGTTCGGTGCCGAGGCCCAGCCGTGGGAAAAACGGACAACGTCGAGGCCGGCCTTGATCGTCAACTGCACGCCGGTCGGCATGTACCCCGACGTCGATTCCACACCGTTTCCGCCCGACGCGCTCGAGCCGGCCGCAGCCGTCTTCGACACCGTCTACAATCCGCAGGAGACGCGGCTGCTTCGCGAGGCCCGCGCGGCCGGCTGCACGACCGTCGACGGCGTGCTGATGTTCGTTCATCAGGCCGCGGCCCAGTACGAGCTCTGGACTGGCCGTCGCCCGGACATGGAGGTAATGACACGCTTTGTCACTGATCGGCTGAGCGCAGTTCGGC
>JBECKQ010000200.1:0-6427 GCA_040235375.1 Phycisphaerae bacterium
CTGTCGAGCTGCTCGAAAGGGTCGTCACTTCGACCGTCGGGCATGAGGATGCCGCGCGGATGGAAATGGCGGCGACGTCCGACCGCCGGTTGCGAAAGCTGGCATGACGCGATGAACGCGAACGCGAACGCGAACGAACCGCAGATCGGCGACCTGTACATAGCGTGCGACAAGCGCGGCTACTGGGCGCTTCCGCTCCGGTTCATCGGATGGAGCGTCGAGCATCCGGGCCGCGCCCGCCTTCGCGATCCGGCGGGCCGCGTCTGCGACGTCGAGCTTTTCCGAGTGAAACGTGTCGGCCTGGCCGGCCTGGACGACGGCGAGACGGTAGACGTGTCGAGCAGCTCGCGCGCCCGGTCCGCCAGGCCGCCGAAGTCTCGGACGTGCCGAGCCGCCGCCGGCGAGCGATCCGCCGAGCAGATCGAGCAGCGCATGCACGCCCGCAGATCGCGAGTGACCCGCGAGCAGCGGGCGCGGCAAAAGCTGACCGACCGGCAGCGCAAGATGATCTTCGCGATAGGCGGACGGCTGGGCTTCGACGTCGACGACCTGCGTGCCCTGACCCCACAGGGTTCCATAAGCAAGCTGAGCGTACGCGAAGCCGAGCAGCTCATCGACCGGCTGTGCGGCCGCGACGTGGTCGGCGGGAAAGGCACGGGTACATGAGCCGGGCGCAGGCACAACCTGGCGACGCTCAGCCGGCGGCGACGCGCGAAGGCGCGATCGTCGAGGCGCTCGCGCTGCTCATGCGCTTGCGGCCCGACGTCGCGACGTCCGCGCCCGGGCTGCTTGCGGATCTTGAAGCCGCGATGGCAATCGACGGCCTGCGCGAGCGGACGCTGCATCGGTTTGCCGGCCGGCTGTTCTGTGTGCTGCGCTATCGGCAGCTCCGTCGGTCGCGGGACACTCGACACATGAGTAACCGCCAGGTTGTGAAGCTGGTTGACCGCGACGCCAGGGCGGCAGATTCGCGTTGGCGTTGCGCCTGGCGCTCGTTTCAAGAGTGGGCGGCCGCCTGGAACCACGTCGAGGGTGACGGCCTTGCAGCGGGGCCTATGGGGCTCCTGTGGCCGACACGTCGAGGCGTGACCGCATGCGGCATGCCTGGCCGGCCGCCGTCGATATTCTCGCCGGAAGCCGTCGAGTCGTTTCGGCGGATGTACATCGGCCCGGTCGGGCCGAGTGTGGCGAAGTGTCACCGGAGGATGCGAGCCCTGGCTGAGCAGCGCGGATGGAGCTGGCCGAAGTCCGAGCCGACGGTGATTAAGCACCTACTCGGCGGCCGAGTGAGCAAGCGATCAAAGCCGATTCGACGGCGGCACAAGTGACCGTCGAAGCCGGTTCGACACGACGTTGAACCGGCGACAACTTGGGCAGCTTGGGATGATTCCGCGGAGCCCGCCGGGCTCATGCGGAATTTCCGCGCGCCCGCTTTTCTGATCAAATAGTGTCGCAAAAAATCAGATAGCGTGTCGCTTACCACTGTCGCTCCCTGCAACCCCCGACCTGCCGCCTACAGCCTCTTCCGCCAACGTCCGCTTTTCGCGCACCCGCATTTTCGACAGCGCCAGGGCCGATGCCCCACCCGCGTTTTTGAGCAAATTCACCGATAGACGGTGTTTTCGCATCGGCTGGCATCCTCGAAAACGCGGTTTTTATACAACCGCCTTTTCGGCCCAAAAAACGTGGTTCAATCAACCCCGGCGCCGAGCCGCCGAACCGTACTCGCATCCCGCACGGCATTACGCTCGAAGGGGACTCAGCAACCGGCTGCATGCCGGACCAGGACGAACCGAGACACAGGCAAGATCTGAGAAGCTGAGCAGTCGAACACGAGCCTTGTCCGCCCAACCGGACAACATGAAATGGCAGAATGTATCCATTACACCTCCGCCCGGACGGCGCACCGATGGTAGCCAGGGACTTCGGTCGACTCCAGTCCCCGGGTGGCCAGGCCGCCCTTGCCTTCTTTCTGCCCCCGCCAACGGCAGGCGACCGCCTTTTAAACATAGAGTCCAGATCGTATTATTGGTATCGCCCGCTCTGAGGATCGCGGAGCCCGAGATACTGACTACTCGCAAAAAGGAACCCGCCACAACCAGCACTCATCCCATCCGTTATCCTGTGATGCCCGCTCGCGGGGCAAGGAGGGCTCCATGTCAGCGACGCAACATCTGACCGCATCGGTCGTTTTGTTGCTCGCCGGATTCGCGCCGGCCCTCGAGATCAAGCCGCCGACGGCCGTCCGCATCGACCGAGCGAAGGTCGAGCGCGTACGGGCCACCATTGCCGGCCACACGATCATCGTCGACTGGCACGGCACGTGGGACTACGCGACCATCCAGGCCGCGCTTGATGCCGCGGCCGACGGTGACACGGTCATCGTCCTGCCGTCGGCCGGCTCCCCGTCCGGCGCCTACGTCGAAAACGTCCGGTTCCCCACCCGCGCCATCACCCTGCGCAGCATCCGGCCCGACGACCCCGCCATCGTCGCCGCCACGGTCATCGACGGCAACCACACCGACGCGGTGATCTGGTTCGCACAAGGCACGCCCTCCGGGGCAAACGTGACAGGCTTCACGATTACCAACGGTACCGGAACCTGCCCGGACGGCACACTCTACGGCAGAGGCATCTACTGCCTCTATTCGCCGGTGACCATCGGAAACAACACCATCACCGCGAACACCGCCGGGTCCGCGAGCGTCGAGGTGTGGATTGTCGGCCCTCGGCTGTACGTGGACGCACTCAGCGGAGAAGGCGGCGCCGCCTGGGCGCGGTCTTTCTTCATCGAGTGTGTCAACTGCACCTTTTTGGCGGACACGGCTCGCTCGGCGGATTCGGCAACATCGGCGCCGACCCGCGATTCCGCGACCCGCTCGGACCCGACGGCCTGGCCGGCACCGCGGATGACAACTTGCGGCTCGACGCCGGCTCCACCGGCCTCCTGCCGGCGGACGAATACGACCTGGACGACGACGGCAACACGACCGAACTTCTGCCAGTGGACCTTGACGGCCACGCGCGTCTCGTCGACGACCCCGACACGCCGGATATCGGCATCCCCGACTTGCCGACCTATCCGCAGGTCGGGGACATGGGGCCATACGAGTACGTCCCTGCCGACCTCGATGGCAACGGCTCCTGCAGGGCCACGGCTCTTGAGCCCGACATCACGCCGGCTTGCGTACGCCGCAGACCACCATGCCCTTGTGCCACTCGATGATTTGATCGGACCCGAAGTGAGAAAGGTGCACCCGGTACTCCTCCAGGCGGTTCTGCCAGATCTTGCCCGCCTCGCGCCGCCCGGACAGGTCCGACGCGATGATCAGCACGAATCTCCCCCCCACGCGCAGATACCGCAGCAGGTTCGCCGTCGTGTCGAGCGCCGGCTGGGCCGCCAGGTCATAGTGGTAGATGCTGCATCCCCGCGTGACCACCGCGTCCATGCTCTCGTGCTCGACGGGCAGATCCCCGCGGGCGTCGCCCACGAAGAACCGCCGGTTCGGATACCGCTCCCGGGCGATGCGGACCGCCGTTTCGCACGTGTCGAAGCCGATGCAGTCGAGCCCCATCCGGCAGAAAAGATCGGTGTGGAAGCCGGTCCCGCAGGCCACCTCCAGCACACGGTCGCCCCGGTGCAGGCCGAACTTCTTGACGAAGTGCCGCCGGTGCCACCACCAGTCGTGCAGAAGGTTGTATTGCCAGCCTCCGGCCTCGTAGAAAGCGTCGTAGCTCGCAGTACCCTTCGCGTCAGCCATGCGTGGCAATCCTCGCCGCAGCTTCGATTTCGGCAGCGCCGACCGGCGGTTTATCGGTAGCTCAGCGGTGTCTGTTGAGAACCGATTTCCCGCCAATCTCGGTCCCGCCCCCACATTCAGGGCCCCACCACGCAATCCGATAAAACATAAGTCCTGCGCCGCTGTCCGCCTGGGCCGCGCAATGCCGGCCGCGCCGCAGCTGCGCCGGCCAGGACTCCGCCTGCGACCAGCCGGCGAGGGCGAATTCGACGGACCCTGACGGGTTGTTGCCTGTGGATCAAGAGCGAAAAAACGGCGCGACCAACCGGCCCGACCCGACCGGCTTGCTCGACACCAAGGGACGCACGCTCGAGGAATCGTCGTTCGCCCTTCTGCGCGATAACGTCATTGAAGCCCTGCGTATCCTCGTCCTGCGCCGCTGGGCCTTCTTCATTCCCTTCTGCGTCGTTACCTGCATCGCCGCACTGATGACGCACCGGCTGCCGAGAGCCTACACCTCCTCCACCGTCATCGAGCGCCGCGATCATCCCGTGCTGATGAACCTCCGCCAGACCGCCGCCACCGGCGGCTTCGCCCTCTTCTTCCGCCCGACGCTCGCCCGCGACCTGACCTCGCGCAACGCCATGACCGAGGTCGTCGAGCATTCGGGCCTTATCAAAGATCTCTCCCGCGATCCGGACGGAAACCTCACGCAGGAATCGCGTCAGCGCTGCGCCGCCCTCGGCGCCGCGCTCGCCGGCGGCATCGACGTCCGCCTGACGCAGAAGGACGATCATTTCGATCAGATCCAGGTCGCCTACACCGGGAGCGATCCCGTCAACCCGCCGAAGATCGTCCGCGAGGTACGCGACACCTACATCCGCAACACGCGCCAGCGCCTCACGGACATGCTCCTGGAAGGAAAGACGTACTTCGAACGCGTCGCCCGCGAGCACACCGAAAAGGCCGCCAGGCTCGAAGAGGATCTGCTCAGGTTCCAGTCGCAGCACATCGGCGTCGATCCGACCGACCCCGGCTCGATCAAGCTGGCCATCTCCAATCTCGAGCACAAGCGATCAGAGATCGAATCATCCATCGAACGCGCCGAGCGCGAGACCCACTCGCGTCAGCGATTGCTTGCCCGCTACAAGAAGACCATCGCGCGCATTGCCGACATGAACCCAGGCAGTCCGCCGGCGCCTGCCCTCACACGGAGCCCGGAGGCCACAGCCATCGAGAACGAGATTCGCGGCCTTCAGAAGGAAATCCACGATCTGCAGATGGAGCGCCGCATGACCGACCTCCATCCGGAGATCGTCAACCGGCGCGATCAAATCGCCCGGCTCCGCGAGCAGCTAAAGCAGCAATACATCGCCGATGCCCAGATGTTGCCGGCCAACCGAGCGGTGTCACTGGACGAATCGACCGCCTCCTCGGCGGTGGACGCCGCCTTCGGCTGGACCGCCGAGCTTGACGGCATCCAGATGGAGATCGACGACCGGAAGGCCGAGATCGCCGAGGGCAACAAGCGGCTGGAATCCATCGACGACCAGACCGCCGACCTCAAGGCACTCGAGGCCAACGTCTACAAGTACCGCCGCGAGTACCAGGCGAAGGCCGACCAGGTCGCCCAGGAGCGCAGCCGGGTCCACGAGAACATGTCCCGAGTCGCCGAAATCGACAGCATTCTCAACGCGGATGAATCCGAGCGCGGCATGTCGTTCACCGAGCTCAAACCGGCGAACGCCTGCACCCGTCCCTCCTCGCCGCACAGCGGGACAATCCTGGCCATGTCGCTATTGGCCGGCCTGGCCGCCGGCGCCGTCTGCGTCCTGCTCACAGAGCTCTTCGACCAGCGGTTCCGCACGACGCGGCAGGTCACGCGCAGCCTCGGCATCGCTCTGCTCGAGACCATCGACGAGATCACCACGTCGGCCGATCGCATCCGCGCGTTTCGGCGGAAGGCCTTCTACGTCCCCGCAACGGTGGCCGTACTACTGCTGGCCGTCGGGCTGACCTGCGCAAGCGCTTACCTGAGCATCGAACGCCCGTCGCTCTACCACAAGATGAAGCGCGTCCCCGAGGTCCTCTGGAATCGCGTGTCCGGCAGCGGCATGACCGCCGAACGCGAAGCCGAAAGCGGACCGGTCGAGCCGGTCGCAGCCGCGCCACTCGATGAGCGGCTGGCAGAGCCGTCCTGACCATCTGACCGAATGGAGTGACAGGTTCGCGCCAAACTGGCACGGAGGCCGCAGTTGACCCCACTCGCAGAACCCGCTGCCACGCAGGCCAACCGCCACGCATCCTCGGCAAACACTGCTCTGCGATCGACGCGAGCGTGGCCGCACGCGGCGCTGCCGATCCTGCTGGTCTTCAGCATCGCCCTTGTTCTCCTGCTGCCGATCCGCGCCCCGTGGTGGTACATCGTCGATTCCGACGGCGCCTACCTGGGCAGCGCGACCAACCTGATGCTGGGCAAGCCGACCCTGATGATGGATCACCCGGCGCTGTCGCTTCAGCAACTGCTGTCCTACTCGCTCTTCGCCGACTACAAGCTTCACGCTGCCAGCAGCGGCGTTTCGCTGTCCGGTTATGCCGACTCGTTGTTTCTCGATCTGGACCGCGGTGTGCCGGTCGTCCGCATCTGGTCCGTTGTTTTCCTGCTGTTCGGCGTTGCGGCCGCGTTC
>JBECKQ010000253.1:0-3147 GCA_040235375.1 Phycisphaerae bacterium
GGTGCCGGCCGGACGGTTCGGCGACCCGCGAGAAGTGGCCCAGGTGGTGGCAATCCTCGCGTCGCCGGCCGCCAGCTACGTAACCGGCATCAACGTGCCCGTAGACGGCGGGCGTACGCCGACCCTCTAGCGGCGCAAGGCATTCGCAGCGGCCGGCGGCCGAACGGTTGTTGACGGACTGACCGGCCGAGCCATGTTAGGCCGGCTCAGCGGGAGGACGGCCCTGACCGGGGGCTTCGCCTCACTCCGTGATGCAATCCAGCCTGTGGTCTGAACGCCAACACACTTATCAAGGAGCGGGTCTGATCATTGCACGACTGTTATCGGCTGTCTTGTCGTTGTGCCGACAGCCGATGAGTCAGCCTGAGTGGGCGCGGCGTGCCGATCATATTTCAGCGGTGCTTCCAGGCTCACCGACATTGAGTGATACACCGCCATGGGGAGGCCGCGTTTGAAACGGCCTTCACGCGTGAATGGAAACGGCGGGCATCCGCGGCCCAACTTCACGAATGGCGATATGTGCGTAGACTCGCAGCGTGTCGCCAGACTCGCACTCCTGGGAACTTCCACTCGCTTCGAGCGGGCATTCCTATCGCCGATAAGCCGCGTCCCCACAAGATGTTGCTCTCGTTCTCAAGCGGCTTTTTCCCCTTGTGGCATTCAACGTGCTCACGCCCGACTGGCACGCAATTCACTACGAATCAGCGTGTGGAAGTCGGCGATTCCGTATTGGCCGCCGACTTGGGCGAAGCGGCTCCCATTTGCTGGTGAGTCAGGCCTCCGACACGGAGCCGTGAAAAAGGAGAGTATTCCCATTGAGCCTGGCGAGGACTGAGAACGTGAAGACCAATGCTGCACACTACAAGAATGATCGATCGGCCCGAGTGTTTGCTGTAACTGATGCAAGACAGGTTTCGGCCGCGTGGAGCGGCCGGGTTGAAGGACGAAGTCTTCGACCGCGGCCGCCGGGCAGCGGTGCGCGTCGGATCGCCGCACTGGCGATCATCGGGGCGTTCGCGTTGTGTGGCTGCACCCCGGTACCGATGCCGTTGATGGTACCCAGCTCAGTCGGGCTGGAATTAGTAGCGGAGGGTCTGACGTCGCCTCTGGACCTTGCCCAGCCGGATGATGGAACGAATCGACTTTTTATCGTCGATCAAATCGGGCTGGTTCGCGTGGTCGATGGCCAGGGTACGCTCCTTCCCGAGCCGTTCCTCGACTTGAGAGATCGAGTGGTGCCCGTGGGCATCGATTTTGGCGGCGGTTTCATTTACGACGAACGCGGTCTTCTGGGTCTGGCATGCCATCCTGACTTCGCGACCAATTGTCGCTTCTTCGTCTGCTACAACACACCGAAGCTATCAACAGATCCGGAGGAGTTCGATTCGCGCCTGCGCGTTTCGGAGTTCGCCGTGTCGGCAGACTCGCCAAACCGCGCGGATCCGATGAGCGAGCGCGTTTTGCTCGAGATCGTCAAACCGCAGTTCAATCACAATGGCGGGCAACTGGTGTTCGGTTCCGACGGCTTCCTTTACTTCGGCATCGGTGACGGTGGAAACGCCAATGACGTGGGCGACGGCCACAACCCCGACATCGGCAACGGCCAGGATCTGAATACCCTGCTCGGGAAGATCCTCCGCATCGACGTGGACAACGGGGACCCTTACGGCATCCCGGCAGACAATCCCTTCGTCGCAGATCCCGATGCACGACCGGAAGTCTGGGCGTACGGATTTCGCAATCCTTTCCGGTTTTCCTTTGATTCTGGCGGAGCCGGTCGGTTGTTCGTGGGCGATGTGGGCCAGGATCTCTTTGAAGAGGTCGACATTGTACAGCGCGGCGGAAACTATGGCTGGCACATCCGCGAGGGGGCCCACTGCTTCGATCCGGCCAACCCCACTACGCCGCCGACGGATTGTCCGGTCCGCGGCGCGCGCGGCGAACCGCTTCTTGAACCTATTGTCGAAATCCCCCACACGGACGAACAGGGAATGCCCGTCGGGATCGCTGTCCAGGGCGGATTCGTCTATCGCGGAAGCGCCGTCAGCGGTCTCGAAGGTGTTTATGTCTTCGGCGATTTCAGCACCTCGTTCCTCGCAGCCGACGGCACGCTCTTCACCGCCGTTGAGAATCTCGACGGCAGTTGGTCACACCGGGAACTGGGTATCGCGGGCAGACCGAACGGCCGGTTGGGGCGATTCCTGCTGGCGCTGGGGAGAGATCTGTCCGGTGAATTGTACGTGTTGACCACGGCCAATCTCGCGCCCGCAGGTGAAACCGGGCAGGTCTACCGGATTGTGAGCGCCTCGCCCTGAACAGGCGATGAACTGCTTCGATGATCAGTCTCGTTTCGTGTCTCCGGATCAGCGTAATCTCTGGTAGGGATAATCCCTCTGTTGACAAGGGAGAAAATCATGACGATTTATAATCGTGGCTATCGATCGTTCATCTGCCTGGCGCTGGCAGTCGCGCTCGGCCTCTTCGGATTCGGCTGTCAGGGCGGCGTTAATACACCAGCGCCGCCAGCCGGCCGCACCGTTTCATTCGCCGACGACATTCAGCCTATATTCAATACGCGCTGCACGAGTTGCCACCGATCCGGAAGTCCGACGAATACCATTCTGGGAATTCGCATGGTATTGACGGATGACCGGTCAAATGAATCGATCGTCGGACAGACCAGCTCGCAGCGTCCCGACCTCACGCTGGTTACACCGGGAGACCCGGATGCAAGTCTGTTGTGGCTGAAGGTCAGTTCGAACTCACCGCCGGTGGGAGCCACGATGCCGCTCTTCGGGCAGCGATTGTCGTCCGAGGAACTGGCTTTGCTCCGCGACTGGATCATGCAGGGGGCGCCGGACAATTGAGCTTGGGAAACGCAGGCGAATCTCGGTCTGGATCGACACGTTTGTACGTGAATCCGCCGTGATCACCGTGGCGGCCGACGCGCCGAAGTCCGGAACGGAGGACGAGCGGACACTCGGTGTCGAAGCACGTCACAGTCGCATCACGAACCACTTGAGCATGAGTTGAGTGTGATGGTCCGCACGGCCTGCCTCGATCTGCCGTCGCTGTCCGTGGCGATCAGCGTGAACTCGTAGACGACTTGCGCACAGAACAAGCCACCAGGCACGTAAAGCGTCACCG
>JBECKQ010000333.1:0-2850 GCA_040235375.1 Phycisphaerae bacterium
GTCCCACCGACATCAGGATCGACGCCGCGAAGGTGGCATCCGGCGGCGTCGACCTGGACCAGTGCGCCAACGATCCGAGGGAGAGCCCCTGCACATGGCAGAACGGTGACCTTAATAAGAACAACTCGGTGTACGCCGAGGGGCTCGTGGTGCCGTTCCGGTTGGCGCTCGAAGACCTGACGCCCGGTGCAGAGTACACGATTCACATCAATTACGACTTCACTGCGGGAGGTCACAAGGCGTATGACTTCCTCGCGTCCGTGGACGCTACGGAGACTGTGGACCTTTGTGCCCCTGGTGGAGGGGGACGATCGTCCCTTTGTGGTGACAGCGAAGCCGATATGCCGAGTGGCGTCACCAAGCAGGCCGTGACGTTCCCTCCTGATGGTACGGACGTAGATGGCCTGCTTGTCAGTGGGGCGGAGTCGGCGATCCCTAGTCGTGACCTCGTTGGCTATGGGGTGTCTGATCTGGACATCTACCCGTATGAGGTCGTGCACGACGGCAGCACCGACGGAAACAGCACGGCCGATATTGTGGTGAGGTTCAGACCGGAGGGCGACGCTGTGGCTCTCGTCTGGGGCGGCCACTTGGCAAGCTCCCGGTACTGGAACGACTCCAATCCGTTGGATGGTGCCAGCCAGGTGAGTGGGGCGCCTTGGCACATGCGCACGCAGCAGCTCAACGACTCCGGCAACAAGAACCAGGACCGCAGCATCCAGCCGAGCGCAATTGCGCCACTTCCCGACCTGTCAATCGAGAAGACCGCGGCGGCGGAAACCGTCAATGCAGGGGAGGATATCAGCTTCACCGTCACATTGAGCAACGCTGCGGGCGCGGGAGCAGCCTATGGTGTGATGGTGGAGGATACACTTCCGGAGACCGCCCCTATCAGTTGGTCGATCGACCCTGCCAACGCCGCTTGTGAGATCGTGGACGGTGCGTTTGGCGAGAAGATCTTGAGGTGCGATCTAGGGACGTTGGCAGGTGGAGACCAGTTCACAGTGGCCGTTGTGGGCAGTACCACGGCTCTGAGCTGCGCGACCTATGATAACACGGCTCATTTCACCGCATCCGATGGGACCACGGGCGAGGCGAGCGCGAGCACGGAGGTGCTGTGCGCGGAGCTGAGCATCACGAAGACGCCGGACGGGCAGACGGTGGACGCGGGTGATGCGCTGTCCTTCGACATCGTGGTGAGCAACTCCGGCGCGGTAGGCACCGGAACGGCCAAGGGCGTGACGCTGAGCGATCCGCTGCCGACCGGGACCGCCTCGGCGTGGACGACCACGACGACGGACTGCTCCATCAGCGGCACCTACCCGGCCCAGCAGACGCTGAACTGCACCGTCGGCGATCTGGACGCGGGCGCGAGCTTCAGCGCGACGGTGAGCAGCACGACCGACTTCGACCACTGCACGGTCTACGACAACACCGCCACGGCCAGCGCCACCAACGACGGGGAGGTCTCCAACGACGGCGACATCACCTGTAACGGGCCGGAGCTGAGCATCACGAAGACGCCGGATGCGGAAACCGTCAACGCGGGCGAAGACATCGGCTTCACGGTGACGGTGAACAACACGGGGGCGGGTACGGCGAAGGGGGTCAGCGTGACGGACAACTTGCCGACAGGGGGTGACCTGGTGTGGTCGATCGACGGGGCCGGCTCCGACAGCGGCTGCTCGATCGCGGATGGCGTGATGAGCTGCGACTTCGGCGATTTCGCAGGGTCCGAGTCCAAGCACGTGCACATCACGTCGCCGACGACGGACGCGGCCTGCACGACGGTCAACAACACGGCCTCGTACTCGACGACCAACGACGGGACGGGGTCCGACGATGCGTCCGTGACCGTCAACTGTCCGAGCCTCACCATCACCAAGACGCCGGACGACGCGGACGACCTCAGCTACACCGTGCATCCTGGAGGCACGGCGACGTTTACGATTGTGGTAACTAATTCGGGTCCAGGAACGGCGTTCGCGGTCGAACTCAACGACACGCTACCGGGTGGGACGGATCTTACCTGGACTCCTGACAACGTCCAAGAATGTGGGACGTCGATCATCGTGGACCGGGAAGGGAACAACGCGCACCTACTCCACTGCGACATCGGCACGCTCCTTGTTGGCGCCGCCAATAGTTTCCAGGTCCAAGTCTCGGCGCCGATCCCGAGTGACTTCCTCCTGCCGCCGCCAGGCCAGGGAACCACCGATCCACTGCAGATTGACGGCAACCTCATCGACGATGGGGACGGCGTCGACTGGGCAAACAGCGGCATCCGCTGCACCGGCGACCCTGTCGGCTGCGATCTGGACATGCCGACGGGCCAGTCGGACAACTCGTTTGGCCAGGGCGCGAAGGAGGACACCGAGGCACCGGCCGTGGTCAGCGGGTCGATCCCGAACAACAAGAGCGATCTGCTACGCTTCTATGTGACAACCAGTCGCATGTTGGTCGCGCCGGAGGAAGCGCATGACTTCCTGTACCTGGCCTGGGAGCGTGTTCAGGCGCCTAACGGTACCACGAACATGGACTTCGAGCTGAATCAGTCTGATGAGCTCAGCGCCAACGGCGTCACTCCTGTTCGCACGGCCGGAGACCTCCTCATCAAATACGACCTGGCCAAGGGCGGCACCAATCCGACGCTCGGGTATCACACGTGGGTCACCGCAGCGTGGGCGGACGCGAAGGGGCTCGGAGCCCCGGCGGATGCATGCGAGGCGTCGAACTCGTTCCCGTGCTGGGGCAAGGTCACGGAACTGGACCCGCCCGCGGTGGCGGGAGCCGTGAACGACGTCAGCGTGCAGGATCCCATCGGCCCAGATGCCTGGCGCTGGCTGGATC
>JBECKQ010000348.1:0-2737 GCA_040235375.1 Phycisphaerae bacterium
CCCTCAAGGCAATGGGCCGCGTCCAGGAGGCCGAGAGGGCTCACCAGCGGGCGCAGGACTTGAAGCAGGAGCTGGCGGATTCGGGCATCGCGCCACCCATCGACGACATGTCACCTACGGTGCGTGCGGACACATGGCGCATGATCTCCAACTTCGACGGAGCCGGCGTCGGTGGCCGGATGATCTTCCAACCGCCAAGCTACTCGGGCGTTACCGCCCAGCATTTAATGCCCTCTATCGACGTGGCCACCGTCACGGACGAAGTTCCAGCCTTTGACGGAAACAACGTCTGCAAGGTGCGATGGCAGTGGCCGGATTCGGACGCAGGACGATGGCTCCGGCTCACTACCTACCGACAGGGCAATCCGACAATCGACCTGCGGATGCCGGTGCGTGTTCGCTTGAGACTGGACAGCGGGTCGCTGCGCGTCTGTCTCGGAATCCGCGAGACGGGCGTAGACGTGCCCCTCGGCGAGGACGGAGGAATGAAGGGAACGATCGAGTGGGTCGGCGCAGAGTCGGTGATCGACGGTGCGCCGCAGGGGGTCGTGGTCACCGCCAAGCCGGGCGTGTGGCAGACGCTCACGTTCGTCCCACGACCGGACAATGTGAGGCCTATGCCCTTGGTCGGTGACGGAGTCCTGCATGCCGCAAACAACAAGGGCGTGTTCGAACATCTGGCGTTTACCATCGTCGATACACCGGGACCCTTCACTGTATACATCGATGCCATAGAACAAGCTTGTCCGACGCCCGACGCGGCCGGGGATCCTGATCGCGAAGGAAGCGATGACAATGCTGGCGGCAAGGAGCAAGCGGTAGATGAGGACAGTTAACCATGGAGCGCTGACAGCCGACGGCTGATCGCTGACGGCTGAGAGCTGACGGCTTGAAAAAACAGCGGCCGGTGAGCCCACCTGCGACGGAAGAAACTCACCGGCCCGGCCTCACCCGGGCGGCAGGTCTGCGCGCCCGAGCGAAGGGCACATTCATTATACCGCAGACCGCGGGCCGTTTGCGAGCGCAGGAGCTGACATCATGCTGCCCCAATCACCCTCGGAATCGAAGTGGTTGCAGCCTCCCAACGCCGGCTCGCCGGCGGTTCGGCGAGCAGGGACTCGTGGCCAGCATTACTTGTGCCTGCTGGCTTGTCTCTGGCTGCTGGGCGGACTGGACCTGGGCCTGAGCGCTCTGGCCCAGGCACACGGCTTCCTCGACGGTGGCAGCGAATGCAATCCGCTCGCCGCCCTCGTGCTGCCGTTTGGGCCCTGGGCACTCGCTGCGTACAAGATTCTCCTGACCGCTGGCGGCACCGCTGGGCTGCTTCTTTGCCGCCGCTGCCGGATGGCGCGCTGGACCGCGCTGGGCGCACTAATCGTCTACGCGCTCGTGACCATGAACTGGATGTTGGTCTACAGCATCTTCGCACCCTTGCGAGCGTCCTCGCTCCGCCTTGGCGCGTTCTGCACCAAAGCGGACTGCATCGCCGTCCTGACGCTGACCTGCCTGGTGGTGCTGTGCGGACTGGCCTCTGGTCTTCTGCGAAATTCGCCAGGTCGAGACTGCTGCGCCCTCCGGTCAAACAAGTCGAGCAGGAGCGAGCAGGGAGCCGTAACAGACGGGCACCGGCCACCAGCCATGAGTCTGTGCGGTTTGGCGGCCATAGTGACCTGGATCTGCCTGTTCCCTCCGTCGTGCTCGCCAACCCACTCCGCCCAGGAGAAGCGCGAGACATGGCCGAAGGGCACCATCTACTTCCGCGAATGGCTCGACACGGGCGGGACCTGGCCGGATGACGAGGGACCGCTGTGGCGGATGAACGCGGACGGGACCGCCAGGACCAAACTGCCCCGGGGCGTAGGCGGCGAACCGAGCGGGTATACGCACGGAGGCTACCGCTGGTTCCTGGACATTCGTGATGTGCCGGGCGCGAGCTACCCGGACGGCCGCCAGCGCCGCGAACTCTTCGCCATTCGCTCCGACGGCTATCGCGTGCAGTTGACGGATCAACCGGAACTGGAGCCCTCGCCGTCGGTGCCACGCTGGCTGGCTCATGCAGAAGATCAGGCCGCCTCCTGGGTGGCCCGCCGGTGGGACCATACGGGGCGGGTCGTGGAAGGCGGCATCTACGTCGCCGACCTCGTCCACGGAGAGCGCGGGGGCATTCAAGGGCTGGCCGGGCCGCCGATCCTTTTCTTGCCACTCCCTCTGGTTGCGCTGCCTCTCGAGAATGATCCGTGGTGGCGCAGTCGAGCCCCGGACATCCGCAGCCACGACTGGTCGCCTGACGGAACGGCCATTGTGTACGACTCGATGACCAGCAATCTGTGTATTGCTTCGCCGTGGACGGGTGTGAGCACTCGCATCACGACTGTGCCCGCGTGCAGCCCTGACTGGTCGCCGGACGGGGCGCGGATCGCTTTCAAGATCCACAAGCCGTTTGGGGGGATCGCCACGATTCGGCCGGACGGGGGCGAAATGAGGATTGTGATTTCCACCACATCGGACAAACGATCCGTCATTACCGCGCCGAGGTGGTCGCCGTCGGGAAGGTACCTCCTGTATCAGCGGGTGAGCGTTCCCCAACTAGCAGAGCTCCCCGCGGACGTCGACGTGTTCGTGGCGGCAGCGGATGGAGATGGCGCGGTCAACCTGACGCCCGACGTCGACGCGTTCCTGGTCCCCGTGGCCTGGCGCTGAAGTGCGGCGGGCTGGCGACAATGCGCCTCAGTGTTGA
>JBECKQ010000447.1:0-9771 GCA_040235375.1 Phycisphaerae bacterium
GCCCGAAGGAGATCAAACAGGCGCTCGAGGACCAACGAGCGGCGGCGCTGCAAGCGGCCGGTCCATGAGCCACGAGGGCGGGGGGCTTCCTGTTCCCTCGGGCCGAAGTTTTAGTACGAGGCAGTATTCATGGGTAAGCGTTATTACTCTCAGGAAGAGGCTTGTGCCAAGCTCGACATGACGCCGGAGCAGTTGAAGGACCTGGTCCGCGACGGAGAGCTCCGCGAATTCCGCGATGCGGGCAAAATCAACTACAAGGCCGACGAGGTCGACCGCATCGCCGCGGAAGCGGAAGTCGCCGAAGCCACCGACGCCGGCGCCCTCAGCGGGTCGCTTAGCGCCCTCGACATGCTTGGCACCGGCGAACTGAAACTCGAAGACTCCAACGCGGAAATGGTCCGCGCCACTGAGCAACCGGCCGAAGACGAAGAGACGACGCCGCCGAGCCTGGCCGGCGATGATTCCGGTGAGCTGCGCTTTGCCGATGAAGACGACACCGCACTTGGCGCGTCGCCTTCCAAGTCCGCCGACACCGAACCACCGGCCATGGGCAGCGACTCGCTCACCCTGGCCATCGAGGAGGAGGAACCGAAGCCGGACGACACGGAAGCGAGCGGCACCGGCGAGCTCATGCTCGAGCCGGTCGACGAAGGCGATTCCGGCATCCGCCTCGGCACCGACGTCGGCGGCGACGCGGTAAGTCTTGAGGATACCAGCACGGACGAGGACGATCGTGAGGGTACCGTGGTCAGTTCCATCGGCGTCAGCGTCTTCGACGAGGACGATGTCGAAAAAGAAGCGGATCCCCTCGCGAAAACCGTCGTTTCCAGCGGAAGCGGCAGCGGGTCGCTCGGCATCGAAGGCATCGGCAGCGGCTCCGGCCTCCTCGACCTGACGCGCGAGAGCGACGACACATCCCTCGGCGCTGAGTTGCTCGACGAGATCTATCCCGGCGAGGAGGGTGGCAGCGAAATGGGCGAGGCCACCCGTGCCGGCCTCGAAGACGCGATTCCAGAGGCGGCCGGTGGGTCGGCCACGTTCGAACCGGCCGAAACCGCCGAGCCCGCCACGGCGACCGCAACCGCGGTCGCGACCACGGTTCGATATGAATTCGAGCCGGACGCGTTTGCCAAGGGTCTTACCGGCATGCTGTTTGTCGGCGTGCTGATCATGTGTATTGCCGGGTTGACCGCCGCCGCGGCGACGCGCGGCATCTGGCCCTCATTGTTGGAAATCTTCGCCGAACGGTTGTGGCTCGTCAGCGCGGTCTCGTTCGGCGCGGCTGTTATTGCACTCGGTATCGGCTTCTTTCTCGGGAAACGGTCTGGCAGCTAGGCCGCGTTCGTCGGCTTGCAACCTCCGGTCATCACCAGGGAAGGAAGCGACAAGGATGGCGCGGAGCTAAGCGGGTTCGCCCGATCCATTCAGCGGGCCCGCCGATCTCGCGATTTTGTTTCAACCAGTCGGCAAGCGCTTTTCGCGCCACACGCGCAGCGCGATGCCGGCCCACAGCACAGGAGGTGTGTGATGTACAATGGCCGATGGATGGTTGCCGTGGCAATGAGTGCAGTGGCCGGTCTCTTTGCCGGCTGCAAGAGCCTCGATGAGTACCGCCAGCTCGAAATGGCGCATCGCCGCACGGAGGCGGAAAAGCAGAACCTGGAAACGGAGCTCTACGACGCCCGGTCGAATAACGAGAATCTTCGCGTCAAGCTCGCCGCCGCCGAAGACAAGCTCGCCGACCGCGAGAAGGTCGTCACCAATCTTCAATCGGAGAACGAGGGTCTTCAGAAGGCTTTCGGCAAGGCGCAGTCCACGCTCGAGACTTTGGCCTCCAAGGACATGTTTACCGATCCCATCGTGATCGAGACAAAGCTGCCTGCCGAGCTCGACAGCGCTCTGAAGGACTTCGCCGGTCAGCATCCCAGCGAAGTAAAATACGACCCGCAGCGCGGCATCGTGAAGTGGACGTCCGACCTGGTCTTTGCCCTCGGCAGCGACATCGTGAAGGACTCGGCACGCGACTCGCTCACGCAGTTCGCCGACATCATGAAGTCGCCCGCCGCCCAGGGATTCGACGTGCTCGTTGTCGGCCACACCGACGATCGGCCCATCAGCCGGCCTGAAACACGGCAGAAACATCCGACGAACTGGCATCTGTCCGCCCATCGGGCGATCGCCGTCGGTAACGTGCTGATCGATCGCGGCATCACTCCGGAACGCGTCGGCGTTACCGGTTTTGGCGAATACCGGCCCATCGCCGACAACGCCACCGAGGCCGGTCGGCAGCAGAACCGCCGCGTCGAAATCTACGTCGTGCCTTCCGGATCGATCGGCGGCGTCATCGCGCCTCCGAAGCAGTCCACGGCAGCGGAAACGACCACCGTCACGGACGGAATCAAGTAGCTCATTCGGGCACGAACCGACCATTGCGGTCGGGTCACAAGAATTGCGAGCGGGGCAATTGCATCCACGGCCGTTGCCCCGCCCGCGGTTCGGTCATACAACTCCCAAAAGACCCTGCGGAACCGAGCGCGTTCGTTTTGTGCTCGCAACGTGCGTAGGGCCTGCTATGATGCTTCGCACGGACGGGCCGGAGACTCCGTCCTACGAGATGTCGTTGCTTGCGAATGGGCCGTCGCGGCGCGGGCGGCTTCCGGAGCAACCGCGAGAACCGGTTATGACCGCAGATACGCCTCGTCCTCGCCTCTCCCACGGCGCCGGGCCGGTCGGTTCGTTGATCCGACTGTTCAGCAGCGTCTGGTGCGGCATCGTCCTCATGGTTCTCATCTTCGCCTACCTGACCGTGGGGTCGGCTGGCTTCCTCTACCCGACCGGACTGAACGTGTTCTCACGTGCCGACTGGAGCTACGTGCTGCCGCGCGTGCTGCTCGACAAGACGGAGATGGAGTTCTTCTCCTGGTGGCCGTTCACCACGCTCATCGTCCTGTTCATCATCAACATGGTGGTGGTGACGGTGCGGCGGATTCCATTTCGCCTGCTGAACCTCGGCGTCTGGACGATCCACACGGGAATCGTGATCCTGGCCATCGGCAGCATGTACTACTTCGGCACCAAGCTCGAAGGCGACACGCCGGTCTTTCGCCGGCACGTTGCGATTCAGGTGCCGGGCGTTGATCAGCCGCGCCGGCTCGTCGCCCGCGAGGGCAACGCGGTGGACATCGACAGCCCCTCCGGCCGCTACCACTTCGCCATACAGGACGTGAACCCCGACTGGCCGATCCTCACCGGTGACGACAAGGGCAAAAGAACGTGCAGCATCAACGTCGCCGTGCAGACGCCCACGCAGCAGTTCATCCGGCAACTGCTGATCGGCTACCCGCAATACACCGAAGACATCATTCCCGGCAAAGGCCGGGCCGTGAAATCCACCGGCCAGAAGCTGCTCGATCCCGACATTGCGATGCGACTCGACTACGAGCCGCAGCAGTATTTCTACCTCATGGATTCCGCGGCGCTGTACGTACGCGAGCTCGGCCAGCGCGGCTGGCGGGAGCGGCCGATCGATGGCCTGCCCCACTATTCGAATCACATCGCCGCCGTTGACGAGATATGGCAGCCTGCCGGCGATCCGATCATCGAGCCGGACCCGCTCGACATCCCCGTGCCGGCCGAATCCGCCAACGATCCGTTCGCAGGGCTGGACATTCGTGTCACCGGTCGACTCCAGTACGCACCGAACAACGAAGCCCATTGGGTTCCCGGCGGGCAGAATCTCAATCCGATCGTCGGCATTCGCCTGGCAGACGACAGCGGCGCAACCTGGCACGAACTGGCCGCCTTCGATCCCCGCTCGAACCACACGAATGACGGATTGATCCGCTTCGGTTGGGTCCGGACGCAGGAGGAATTCGCCGACCAGGCACGGCAGGTCGGCAGCCACCTGCACGTGCAGGTCCCGGCGGCCGGCGCCGCAATCACGATTCCGATTGACCGTCCGTCGACGGACGACTTCCAACAGATCGGCGATACGGACTGGTCGTATCAGCTCGAGCACGTTTATCGCAATCTCCAGCTGCCCAGCGGCGGCAATGTCTCCGTCGCGGTCATCAAGTTCCGTGGGCCGGACAAGGAGTTCACCCGCTGGGTAGCCGATCTGCCCGATCACACCCGGGACGTGAAAGAAGGGCACGCCATGTTGCCACCCGACCCGGCTCTCGAAACCACTTTCGAGGTCGGGCCGATCGTGTCACTGATCGGAGGGCCCGCCGAGAGCGAACTGCATCTGGTCGCCGGCGCCCAGCAGGAGCCAATCCCTCTCGAGATCGGCCGCGCTATCGACCTCGGCCAGAACCTGCGCCTGACGCCCGCATACGTGTACACGCACGCCCGTCAGGAGGTCCGGCCTGCCGTCGTGCCTCGGCACGAGTGGCGGCGCAACGCCGGAGAGACCTTCTCCCGCATCAAGGTCGTCTTCCGCCAGGGCTCGTGGATGGCAGTGCGTTGGCTGCCGTTCCATCGCTACCCCTTCAACAGCGACCAGTACGCCGTCCCCGGTCGGTTCACGTTTGACCCCACCGTTGTCACCCTGCCCGACGGGCGAAAGCTCGAAATGCTCTTTTCGCGCAAGCGCGCTCCGCTTCCGGCTGCCCTCGCCCTCGAAGACTTTCAGCTTGCGACGCACGTCGGCGGATACACCGGTGACACAATCTCGATCCGGGATTTCGTCAGCCGCCTGCGCGTCTACGACGGCGGCCATTGGAGCGACCCGTTTCAGGCAAAACTGAACCACCCGGCATCATACCGCGGCATGTACTTCTTCCAGTCAGAGTGGGACCCCGGTGAGATGAGCTACACCGGCCTTGGCGTCGGTAACCGGCGCGGGGTCTACGTCCAGCTTGCGGGCGTGTGCATCTCCGTGGCCGGCATGTTGTTCGCCTTCTACTTCAAGCCGCTCATCAAGCGCCGCCGGAGGCTAAGTGTGCTCGAGAGCATGCAGGAGCACAAGGAGGCGGCCGAGTCGCCTGAGCCCGTCGCCGTCTAGTCGCGGAAAGCGAAAGGAATTCGCACGTTGGATTCGGAGACAAGTCCATGAACCCGCGCTGGTACGTTCGCTTTGTCGATGCGGCTGTCGTCGTGGTGGTCGGCGTGCTCGTCTATCGCGCCGCCGTCAAGCCGCGGCTGCCGGAGCCGGTGAACGAATTCGCCAGGGCGGTCAACGTCGAGCCGCTCGAGGGCATCGCCATTCACGACGCCGGACGAATCAAGTCGTTTGACTCCTTCGCGCGAACGGCCATGCGGCACGTTTCCGGCCGCCCCGGCCTGAACGGCCAAAGCGCCGTCTTCAGCTATCTCGACATCATGCTCGACAAGGAGAAGTACGAGGCCCAGGACATCATCTACGTCAAGAGCGCGATCCGGCCGCAACTGATCCGCATTCTCGAGCAGATGAAGGAGAACCCGCAGCAAGTCGAGGCGTTCCGCAGCACCGGGATGATTTCCGAACAGACGCTGCGCTCCCCGCTGATGTGGCAGGAACTGAATCGCCTGGATGCGGACGTCATCCGCACGGCAAAGTTCGTCAATCTGATCAGCGGCGCCCTGATGTTCTCCGATCCGCACGAGCTCAGCACGCGTTTGCGCGTCATCCCCCCCACCAACGACGATCCCCGGCATGCCTGGTATGCCGGCGAGGATCTTTGGGGCTCGTCGTTCCTTCACGCCGGCGAATCGCAGTCAGTCCAGGTCACGGCGCTGCCCGGCATGCCCGGCGAGCTGGCCGCCACGCTCGCCTCCGACTGGAGCGATCTCGTGGACGCGTGGCGAGCGCAGAACGCCGGCAACGCAAACGCCGCCATCCTGGCGCTGTCGCAGAACCTGGCGAAGATCAACCCTTCGCTCTATCCCGACGCGCGAAAGCTCAACCTCGAAAGCTGGTACTTCCGGATGAAGGCTTTCGTCTGGAACTGGATCATCTACATCTGCGCGGCTGTGCCACTGCTTCTATCGGTCATCTACCGATGGCGCGGCGCCTACCGGCTGGGCATCGCCATCCTGGTCGTCGCGTTTTTGATCCACACCGCCTCCCTCGGCATCCGCTGGTACCTGGCCGGGCGAATCCCTAACTCGAACATGTTCGAAGCCATCCTCGCCGCCACCTGGTTCGGTGTGCTCGGCTCGTTCGTGCTGGAAGCGTGGGTGCGTCGAACAGCCATGCGCGGCCTCTTCTTCCTCGGATCGGCCGTCTGCGCCATGGTTGCCATGATGTGTCAGCACTTCATGCCCACGACGCTCACCAGTGACATCGACAACGTCATGCCCGTGCTCAACGACGTCTGGCTCTACATTCACACGAACGTGATCATCTTCAGCTACGCCCTGATCGGCATGGCCGCCGTCACCGCTCTGCTGTATCTGCGGCATCGGCTCGGCGGAGGTGATGCGACGGTCGCGAAGGCCGGCGGGGCTGGGAGTCTTATCCTGGATGGCTCGGCCGCTCGCGCAAAATCCTTCCTGAAGGAGGAGAGCTCGGCCACGACCGGGCAGGTCCTCGACGCCTCAACAATGGTGCTGCTCGAGCTCGCGTTCGTGATGCTCTGGGCGGGCTTGTCGATGGGAGCGATCTGGGCCGATCACTCGTGGGGCCGCCCCTGGGGGTGGGACCCAAAGGAGGTCTTCGCCCTGTGCACCTTCGTCATCTTTCTCCTTCTGGTTCACGTGCGGCTCAAGGTTCGAGACAAGGGGCTGTGGACCGCTGTCCTCGCCGTCGTCGGCTGCGGCGTCATGCTCTTCAACTGGATCGTGATAAACTTTTACATTTCTGGACTGCACAGCTACGCCTGACGACGTAGCAACGTGTCGCTTCGCGCGTCGGATGGCCATCCGGCCCTCAACCACCGGCGTGCCAAGGATTGCTTGACGGGTCCTACTCACTGCGGCTAACCTCCGTGGCTTCGCGGCCCGCGGCAGTCCGCGGGCGAGAGACTCAGCAACCATGGCCAACAACCCAGGCAGCACTACCTCCCCAAGGCCTCCCCGCCGCACATCGGGCGAGAGCGTCAAGGACACGCTCGACTCGATCATCATTGCGTTCATCCTCGCCTTCGTCTTTCGCGCCTTCGTCGTCGAGGCGTTCGTGATCCCGACCGGCTCCATGGCCCCGACGCTCAGCGGAGCGCACGGAACCATGGTCTGCGAGAATTGCGGCTGGGAGTACACGTACGGGCTCACCGACTACGCAAACCTGCGGGCCATGTCCGCCCGCGCCGCCGGCCTGCCTCGCGTGACCCGCAACAGCGTCGCCGTCTGCCCCAACTGCCGCTTCCCCAACCACACCATCGACATCAACGACGCCCTGGCCAACCAGGAGTCCGGCGACCGTATTCTCGTGCTCAAATGGCCGTTTGACATCGGCGGGCCGCTCCTCGGGCCGCACCGTTGGGACGTGATCGTCTTCAAGGACCCCAGCGACGGCGTGACCAACTACATCAAACGCCTCGCGGGCCTGCCCAACGAGGTCCTCGAAATCATTGACGGCGACGTGTACGCCGTGCCGACCGACAAGCTGACCGAAGTGACGCGGGCCACGCTCGACGCCGCCCGGCACGTCAAGTATCTCCGCCGCCTGGTCAACGAATTGCACTCCGACCAGATCGAGCGCGATGACATTCCGGCCGCTGCGCGCGACCAACTTTCGCCGCGGTATATCCAACACGCCGCTGCGCAGGTCGAGGCGCAGATGCCCGCGGTGCTGGCCGAACTCGATGGAAAGCTGACCATTCAGCGCAAGACGGCGCTGGCCCAGGACGCCCTCTGGCGGGTTGTCTATGATCATGACTACCCGCCGCGCTATCGCGACACCGATCAACCGTTCTGGACGCCGAGGTTGTCCGAGGGCGACTGGTCGGTCGAGGAGCGAACACTGAGGTTTAACGGCATCGGCGCGCCCGAGCAGGCCGTCGAGCTGATGGCCTCGATCACGAGCTTCTGCTCGTACAACGTCATCACCGGTGCCGGCCCCATCAACTACGGACGACTCGGCGGCATGCCCGTCTCCGACGTGCGGCTGCGTTTTGTCGCCGATTACCAGTCGGGCAACGGCGCCATCTCGATCCGCCTGGTCAAGCGCGACGACATGTTCGTCGGTGAATTTGCCGCCGACGGCACGGTTCGCCTGCTGCACGCGATGACCACCAATCCGGATCAGCTCGTCGAGCTCGCTTCAACGAGGATCCGCCCGTTTACTCTGGGCCACCAGGTGGCCCTCAGCATGCAGAATCTCGACCATCGGGTGTCGCTGTTCGTTGAAGGCGAGGAAGTGCTCGCGACGACCGACGCGCAATACACGCCCAATCTCACCGCCCTGCGCACGATCCCGCCGCTGCCGACGCCGCCTGTCGTCGTGACCGCCAGGGACATCGACGTGTCCCTCTCGCACGTCATCGCCGAGCGCGACGTATACTACATCTCCGAAGTGCCACGAGAGTCGCGTCCACTGGGCTTCGGCCCCTGGGGGACGTGCAACCACCCCATGCTCTTGCGCAGCGGCGAATACTTCATGCTCGGTGACAACAGCGCCCAGAGCAAGGATTCTCGACTTTGGGATGAGGTCGGCCCCCAACTGCGCCGGCGGTGGGAGAACTATCAGCTCGGCACCGTGCCCCGGGACCAATTGATCGGCCGGGCGTTCTTCGTATATTGGCCGAGCGGCCTGCGAACGAGGGTCCTCCCCTTTCTGAGCAACGTCGGATGGATACCGAATTTCGGCCGCATGCGGTGGATCCGATAACATACCGGCTCGTGGACCTGCTCGTTGACCCTGGGGGATACCCCTGCCCGCCCGGGGGTTTTCCATCTGTTGCAGGTTATCCACAAGTCACCCGTGGTTGGAAGCGAACGGCCGCTCGACACTGGCAGCCTTCGCGCAGTGTGAGGGTTCTGTTAAGGTGATGACTGGGGAATGAGACCCACTTGGCGGCGAGCAAGCGTAAATCATTGCCTTTACGCTAGTTGCGTTTTTCATCAAACGGAAGATTAGGAAACTTGAGACCCCGGCATTTGTGATAGAACAGTTAAGATGGCCGCCTTGGTCCTATCTGCTGGATGCCGCCACGAGCTGTTTTCAACAAGTTATCCACGATCGCGTACCGATCTCGTGCGGAGTTTCACGATGGCCGAAAGGCCGCTTCTCGAGGCCCGGAATCTCGTCAAACGCTACAACGGACGCGCCGTTGTCGATCACCTCAGCTTTGAGGTCCAGCGCCGCGAGATCGTCGGCCTGCTTGGTCGCAACGGGGCCGGGAAGACAACGTGCTTTCGCATGACCGTCGGTATGATCGACCCCGAGGGTGGTCAAGTCATCTTCGAAGGCGAGGACGTTTCCCGCCTGCCCATGTACAAGCGCGCCCAGCGCGGCATGGGATATCTATCCCAGGAGCCGAGCGTCTTCCAACGGCTCACCGTCCGCCAGAACCTGCTGGCCATCCTCGAAACCGTCCGGCACCTGGGCGCCCGCGAGCGAAAAGAGCGAGCCAGGCATCTCGTTGACCAGTTCGGCCTTTCGCGGCAGATCGACCAGGAGGCCCGCACGCTCTCCGGCGGCGAACGCCGCAAGCTGGAAATCGCCCGGGCGCTGGTCACCGAACCCTCCATGATCATGCTGGACGAACCGTTCAGCGGAGTGGACCCCATTGCCGTCGAGGAGCTGCAAACGGAGATCCTGCGCCTGCGCTCCGAGCAGGGAATCGCCATCCTCCTGACCGACCACAACGTCCGCGAAACGCTCGCGGTGACTGATCGGAGCTACATCAT
>JBECKQ010000452.1:0-4596 GCA_040235375.1 Phycisphaerae bacterium
CGGTCTCGATCAGATCGACTGCGCCAGCTTTCCACTGGCCGGCAAGTTCGCCGACGTGGAATCGGCGCTGCAGTCACTGCTGCACGAGCGGCACCACTTCGAGACCGTCGTGCTCGACTCGGCGGACTGGCTGGAACGTTTGATCTGGGACGTGCTGTGCGAGCAATACGGAGTGTCCAGCATCGAGAAGGTCGACGGCGGGTACGCCAAGGGCTACACGCATGCCCTGACATACTGGCGCAAGACGCTTAACGATCTGAACGCCTTGCGCAACGAGCGCGGCATGTGCGTGATCCTGCTCGCTCACGCCAAAGTCGAGAAGTTCGAGGATCCGGAGCATTCGGCGTATGACCGCTACTCCCCGCGACTGCACAAGCACGCCACGGCGCTGATCACCGAGTGGGCGGACGCGGTGTTGTTCGCCACGCGAAAGATCATCACCAAGACTGAGGACGGTGGCTTCGGGCGCGACCGCACCATCGCCGCCGGCCTGGGCAAGGATGGCGGCGAGCGGGTGCTGCGCACTGTCGGCAGCCCGGCCTGCGTCGCCAAGAACCGCTACGACCTGCCCCCCGAGCTGCCCCTCTCGTGGCCCGCGTTGATGCAGGCCCTTTCGCACGATCCCGAGCCGATCGCCCAACCCAACCTGCGCCTGGTCACCGACCAGGCCGCCGAAAGCAAGGAGTGTTGATCCATGGCAAATCTGAACGGATTCAATGCGCACGAAGTCGAACCGAACGCCTCGTTCGAGGCCATCCCCGCTGGCAAGTACCTGGCCGCCATCACCGAGTCGGAGATGAAGGCCACGAAGAACGGCAGCGGCAGCTACCTGCAGTTGACGTTCACGATTCTCGAGGGCGAGTACAAGAACCGCATCCTCTGGGCGCGGCTCAACCTCAACAATCCGAACGCGACCGCCGTGAAAATCGCCCGCTCTGAGCTGTCGGCCATCTGCCACGCGGTAGGCGTGATGCAGCCCAAGGACAGCGTCGAGCTGCACAACATTCCGTTGCTCATCACCGTGAAGGTCAAGAAGCGCACCGACAACGATGAGCTTACCAACGAGATCAAGGGCTATGAGTCGAAGTCTGCGGCGGCTGGCCGGCCGCAGCAGGCGCCGGTGACCGACAACACGCCGCCGTGGAAGCGGTAGGGAGAATGCCGTGCTACTGACGCTTCCATATCCGCCCAGCGTGAATCACTACTGGCGACGGGTTGGCCGGCGCACGTTGATCAGCCGGGAGGGCCGGGCGTTTCGCCGAAACGTCTGTGCCCTCCTGGCTCGGGGCAGCGGCAACGGGCCGCGCAAACCGCCGGCAGGCGGGCGCATCGCCCTGGCCATGGATGCGTTTCCGCCGGATCGGCGACGGCGCGACCTGGACAACATTCAGAAGCCCGTGCTTGACGCGCTCGAGCACGCGGGCGTGTACGAGGATGACAGCCAGATCGACCTGCTGATCACGCGCCGCGGTGAGGTGGTGCCCGAAGGGAGACTGACGCTGGAGGTCTTTGATCTCCCGTTGAGGTGCTGTCCGGTCTGCGGAGGGCAATTCGGCACTTTCAATGCGGAACTGAACTGAGATGCGTAGATCGCTGTCCGCGTTTGGGATCGTCGTGAAATCGCGGGTGGAGGTGGTGGCGCGGTGATGCAGCTGCGGCCGTATCAGACTGACGCGGTCGCAGCTGTCTATGACCACCTGCGACATCGGGACGATCATCCGTGCGTGGTGATCCCCACTGCAGGCGGAAAGACGCCGGTGATGGCGAGCATCTGTCGCGATGTTGTCACCAAGTGGAACGGTCGTGTGCTGATCCTTGCGCACGTGAAGGAACTTCTCGAGCAGGCGGTCGGCAAGCTGGATGCGATCGCACCGGACCTGTGGAATAGCATCGGCGTGTATTCCGCGGGACTGCGCAGTCGCGATACCGAGCACTCCATCATCGTGGCCGGCATCCAGTCGGTCTATAAGCGGGCCGCCGAACTCGATGCGTTCGACATCATTCTGCTGGACGAATGTCACATGCTGCCGCCCGACGGTGAGGGTATGTACCGCACCTTCCTAGCCGACGCGCAGGTGGTAAATCCCAACGTGCGGCTCGTCGGCCTGACGGCCACGCCGTACCGCATGACCACCGGCTTGATCTGTTCGCCGGAGAACCTGCTCAACCACGTGTGCTACGAAGTCGGCGTCCGCGAGCTGATCGTGCAGGGATACCTGTGCCCGCTGAAGACGAAAGCCGGACGGCGCAAGGTGGATACGTCGGGTCTTCATCTGCGTGGCGGCGAGTTCATCGCCGGCGAGGTCGAAGCGCTGATGGACGACGATTCGCTGGTGCGGTCGGCGTGCCGCGAGATCGTCGAGCACACAGAGGATCGCCACAGCGTGCTCATCTTCGCATCCGGCGTGCAGCATGCCCTCCACGTGCAGCGCGTCATGAACGGCATCGGCCGAGAGTGCGGGTTCGTCTGTGGGGATACGCTTCCGTTCGACCGTGCCGAGACGCTGGCGCGCTTCAAACGTGGTGAGCTGACGTACCTGGTCAACGTGAACGTGCTGACCACGGGCTTCGACGCGCCCAACATCGACTGCGTTGCGCTGCTGCGCCCGACGAACTCGCCAGGCCTCTATTACCAGATGGTGGGTCGAGGTTTCCGGCTCGACCCGTCCAAGGAGAACTGCCTGGTTCTCGACTTCGGCGGGAACATCCTTCGACACGGTCCGGTCGATGCCCTGGAGATCAAGGACCGCGCATCCGGCAACGGCGAGGCGCCGGCGAAGGAGTGCCCGCAGTGCCAGGCGGTGATCCACGCGGCCTATGCGACGTGTCCTGACTGCGGCTATGAGTTCCCACCACGGCAGCGCGAAGACCACGATCGTCAGGCGTCCACCGCGGGCATCCTCTCCGGCGAAGTGACCGACACTGAATACGAGGTGCAGGACGTCTTGTATTCGGTACACGTCAAGCGCGACGCGCCGGAGGATCACCCGCGCACGATGCGGATCGACTACCGCTGCGGCCTCAACGACTACCACAGCGAGTGGGTCTGTCCTGAACACACCGGCTACGCGCGAAGCAAGTTCGAGAAATGGTGGCGAGCGCGATCCTTTGATCGGCTTCCCGATACGGCGGAGGAAGCGGTCGCTCTCGCCGAATCTGGGGCTTTGGCGCTGACCCGCGCTATTACCGTGCGCGCCGTCGCCGGCGAGAAATACGACCGCATCATCGATTACCAGCTCGGCCCCATTCCCCCGCGTCCTGAAGACGGCGGCGACGACCACGAGGATGGGGCCTTGCCCGTTTGCGACTACGTGGACGATGAGTCCGTACCGTTCTGACGGTCATCTGTTGGACGTTGCGAGCCATGAGAAAGAGCGCGAGCAGAAAACGATTGAACGGTGACACCCTGGAGCGCGTCGCGCACGTCCTGGACGCAGTGAGAGCAATCGAAGTGGAGCGCCTCGAGGATCTCGTCCAGCAGGCGCACGAATGCGACATCCGGCAGATCGACGATCCGCCCGAGCCGTTCCCAATCCCCCGACAGGCGTTGCGGATGTTCTGGCATTTTCGGTGCAACTTGGAGGCGGTGTCTCACCGCCGGGAGGGGTGAAGCAAGATGGTATGCGCAACGGAATGCGGCATCATCGTAGACGACGAGTTTCGACGCCTGATCCCGCCCCTTACGCAGGAGGAACTGGCTGGGTTGGAGGAGAATCTGCTGCGTGATGGGTGCATTGATCCGCTGATCGTGTGGGCCGAGCAGGACATCCTGCTGGACGGTCATAACCGAAAGGAGATCTGCGATCGCTACGGCATCGAATACGACACGCGCGAATTGAGTCTGCCGAACCGGGATGCCGCCGCCGACTGGATCGATGCCAACCAGCTCGGTCGGCGGAATCTGAAGCCGGAGCAGATGGGCCTGCTGCGCGGCCGACGCTACAACCGGCGAAAGAACCAACACGGCGGCGACAGGAAGAGCGAATCAAATCCTCATTGTGAGGACTTGATCAAAACATCCGAGCGTCTGGCCAAGGAGCATGGTGTCAGCCGCGCGACTATCGAGCGCGATGGTCAGTACGCCGAGGCAGTTGACAGGCTGGGCATCCAGCAGGAAGTGGCTCGCGGCCAAGTCGCAGCGTCTCGCCAGGAGGTGGTACAGGCGGCCAGATCGCTGGGCGATGCGCCGACGCCGGAGCAGGTGGAGCAGGCCAGGCAGGCCGTCACCAAGCCCCACGTAGCCCGCAATTCCGGCGACAACGAATGGTACACGCCGTCCAACTATGCCGAACGGGCCGGCGCGGTCATGGGCGGGATCGACCTGGACCCCGCGTCCAGCCCGGAGGCCAACCGGGTGGTCTGCGCCGCCCGCTATTACACCGCCGCCGACGACGGTCTGAGCCGGCCGTGGAGCGGCCGGGTGTTCATGAACCCGCCGTACGCCCAGCCGCTGATCCGCCGGTTCTGCGAGGCCCTCGTCGAGCACTACCGCGAAGGCGATGTCACCGAGGCGGTGGTGCTGGTCAACAACGCCACGGAGACCCAGTGGTTCCAGGCGCTGAAGGGCGAAGCCTGAACGCCCAATGGCGGTGAGAT
>JBECKQ010000463.1:0-4303 GCA_040235375.1 Phycisphaerae bacterium
TTCCCAGTGCCAAACGACCGCTTGGAATCGAAGGGGCGAATTTGTATATTCGTTACCGGAGTCGGCGAGTCAGAAATGCCGGCTTGCACGTCTATTCCATGATGTTCCGGCCGACCCGGGGGCATCAGCCAGCCATCGAAGAGGGCTGGGGTTGGGCACTCGGGCATATCACGGCTGAAGTGGAGGTGAAGTCATGTCTCGCCAAGCACCATTTGCGGACAGAATCTGGCACTTTATGTGCATCACGGCCGTTCTTGCCCACGCCGCGGGATCGGCGTTGGCCGTGCCCATTCTGGGCGAGCCGGTCACGGTAACACAGCCGGATGGATCCACGTTCGTCGCCCGTGCCGGCGGCGATGAATGGTTCAACTGGGTCAGCCACGATGGCGCGCTGATCGTGCAGAACGAGCAGGGCTGGTGGTGCTATGCGCGTCTGCAAGACGGTGGATTGCAGGCGACGGCATTGCGCGCCGGGGTCCGTGTTCCGCCGGCCGGCGTAGCAAGCACAGACGACCTGCCGAAGTTGGCGGAGGTGGCCAACCGGCCGCCGGGCACTCGGGGTTCCGTGGCGGCGTTGAAATATCGCGCTACGACTCGCCATGTGCTTGTCGTGCTCGTCGAATTCACTGACCAGTCACTCAGCACGTCAGACACCTACTGGACCAACATCTTCTTCGGGAGTACGGGCAAGACGGTGCGCACCTATCTGGAAGAGGTCTCTGGAGGGGCATGCACGATTGCGCCCGCCGCGGAGACGTCCGGAACTGCAAACGACGGCGTCGTTCGCGTGCAGCTCAACGCGTCGGATTACAACGCCGGCCAGCACCCCGACCCCACCAGCACGGTCGACGACCGCAACCGCTGGATCGTGTACGACGCGCTGATGCACGCCGACGCGAGCGTTTCGTTCGGCGCGTACGACACCGCCCCGAACGATGGATACATTACACCGAACGAGCTGGACATCGTGACCGTCGTGGCCGGCTACGAGTGGGGCTATGGCGGGCCGGCAACGCCCACGCCATCCGTGATCGGGCATCGCTGGTCGCTGAACTTCACGTACAGCCAGTTCGTGCCCGCGGCGGTGTGTGACGGCGTGTCGCTGTGCGGCTGGCACGGCAATCCGAGTCTGGACGCCGGCTACATGCAGATGGGCGAGCTGCACACGGACCATCCGGCGACAATCAGCGTTCCGTGCCACGAATTCGGACACGAGCTGGGGCTGCCGGATCTGTATGACCTGCTGCTCAATTCCGACGGGATCGGCGGTCACGGCCTCATGGGCTACGGGAACTGGGGGACGGCGGCGACCGACACGTACATGGGCGAGACGCCCGTGCACATGTGCGCGTGGTCGAAGACGCAGCTCGGGTTCGTCAGCCCGACGGTTGCCGCCGGTAATCAGGACTACACCCTGTATGAGGCAGGCCTGGCGCTCTACAACGTGGTCAAGGTAACGTCCACGCAGGACCCCAACCAGTATTTTCTGATCGAGAACCGGCAGATGCAGGGGTTCGATGCGGGGCTCTACCGGTGGTTCTCGGTGACGTCCGGCGGCACGGGCGGCGGCGGCCTGGCGATCTGGCACATGGATGATTCGGTGGCCGACAACAACACCGAAACCCACAAGAAAGTGGACCTGGAAGAGGCGAACGAGGGGACACTCGGATGGAGCGAGTTGGATTACCGGCCGGCGTATCCGCAGGATCCGGTGCCGTACCAGGGCAATCGGCACCACTACTACTACGGCGGGCACGTCACGGCTTTCGGCGACGCGACGACGCCGAACTCGCGTCTGTACGACGGCCGGCGTACGAATTTGAACGTCTCGTCCGTGTCTGCGGCGGGACCGGCGATGAAGTGCTACATCGCGACGCGCACGTCGGCGGCGAGCTGGACACTCGACTGGAGTACGTTCCTCGGCGGCTGGGCGTCGGAGAACGCCATGTCGGTCGTCGTTGACGAGTTCGACAACGTGTACGTCGGCGGCGCGACCACCTCCTCGGATTTCCCCACGACGCCAGGTGTGTACGACCGAACGCTCAACGGGTACGGTGCGATGTTCGTCGCGAAGTTCAACTCCGCAGGCGCGATGCTGTACTCGACGCTGCTCGACTCGCCAGGTTCGTCATACGCGCCGTCGCTCTACAAGCTGGGGGTGGACGCGTCGAATTGCACGTACCTGACCGGGAAAGCATACGAAGCCATGCCCACGACCGGGGGCGCCTATGACACGACGTACAACGGCGGATACTCCGGAGCGGCATGGGGGGACGCATTCGTGGCGAAGTTCGATGCATCGGCGGCGAACCTTGTGTATTGCACGTACCTAGGGGGCGCCGACTACGACGCGGGGTTCGGCATCGCGGCGGACGCCTCCGGCAACGCATACGTGGCCGGCGCGACGAACTCAACGAATTTCCCGCATACGTTGGGGTCCTTCGGCTCAGGCAGCGACGTATTTGTCGCGAAGCTCAACCCGACTGGATCGGCCCTGGTGTACTCGCGGCTGTTCGGGGCGACGACGGCCGGCGCGCGGGACCTGGCGATCGACGGGCTCGGGAATGCCTACGTAACCGGATGGGCATACGGCACGTTCCCCACGACGGTCGGCGCATGGGACACCACGCAGAGCAGCCCGGGATTCGGCGATGTGTTCGCGACCAAGCTGGGCACGACCGGCAACATTGACTACTCGACCTACCTGGGCGGCAATAACCAGGACGAGGGCGAGGACATCGTCGTCGATAGCAATGGGTACATGTACGTGACCGGCTTTACCGGCTCGGCCGATTTCCCGACCACGCTGGGCGCTGACGAGCCGAACTACCTGGGCAGGGGCGATGCGTTCGCCACGAAATTGCATCCCACGCCGTACAGCGGGCTGACGTACTCGACGTTCGTCGGCAGCACCGACACTGATCACGCCTACGGCATCGATCTCGGCAATGCAAACGAGGCCCATGTCGGCGGTTACGTCCAAGTCAGCGACCAGAGCACGCAGGACGCGTTTCTGGTGGGGCTCAATCCGCCGGCAACTGGGTTGGCCATGCCGCAGCTTTACTTCGGCGGGGCCCAGCGTGACGCAGGGTACGACATCGCTGTGGACCACGCCGGGGCCGTCTACATCGTCGGCTATACGGAATCGAGCGACTATCCGACGACGGCAGGGGCCTACGACACAACGTTCAGCGGGACGTCCGATGCATTCGTCACCAAACTCGCCGGCCAGCAGGTCACGGCCAGCATCGTGCTCGTTTCGCCGGACGGCGGCGAGGTGTGGCGGCTCGGGCGACTGATGACGATCCAATGGTCCCAAGCGGCGGTCGGGCCGACGGTCAAGATCGAGCTGTCGCGCAGCGGCTATGGTGGTTCGTGGGAGACGCTCTATGCGGCCACGGCCAACGACGGGAGCGAAGCTTGGACGGTGAGCGGCGCGCTGTCATCGAACTGCGTCATACGGGTCAGCGATGCAACTTTTGCAGGACTTGTGGATACAAGCAACGCGCCATTCGCGATCGCCGCGGCCGGTGACCTGGACGGCGACGGCGACATCGATCTCGATGATTACAGCGAATTCGCGGATTGCCTGGGCGGCTCGGGCGCGCCGATCGCGGCTCCAGGACCCGGCGAAGCTGACTGCAACAACTGCGATCTTGACGGCGACGGCGATGTCGACCTGGCGGACTTTGCCCAACTTCAGTTGCTCTATGGCCCCTGAACCGGGTCACCAGATGGGCGTCCCGGCCCCGAAGCAGGAGAGCCAGGCTGCGGGCGTTTGGCGCCGTGCTCAAGTGGATGAGTGAGCCGACGTCCGAGTGCCTGATCGTGCCGGCCAACGACTTCCGCAGAACGCCGTCGGAGTGCATGCGGAACAGCCGGGTCAGTGCTCCTTTTTGACCAGCATCAATCGGATGAAGAGACCGGTGCAGTCTGCGTAGGTGAATCGTTCCCCAGCGTCTCGTTCAGCATCGCCGCCAGGCGCACGCCGGCCTTGCGCAGTTGCTCTTCGACGACCGGCCGCATCGCGTCGTAATACGCCTGCCCAATCTCGCCGCTATCGGGGATGGCTTGGTAAAGATCGGCACACAGACGATGCGACTCGTTGGCCCAGTCAGCCGGGTCAAGATCGGCCTGCCAGGCACGGCGCTGTGCGTCGGTGATGGATGCGCGCAGCTCGGTGGCGTATTGCTTCCAGTCGCTTGTCTTGCGGCGGATGATCAAGCTGTCCCACACGACGTGCAGGTTGGTCTTCTGGTTGAAGAAAGAGACCCGCCTGTCGTTGCCGCCCTCGTCGTGAGCG
>JBECKQ010000043.1:0-4987 GCA_040235375.1 Phycisphaerae bacterium
CGCCGTCGGCGAGGCGCTTTGCCAATGCTGGCTCAGCAGGATGAATGCGGCCACCAGCCCGCCCGCGATCACCACGTAACGGCCCACGCTCCGGTTGGTTGCCGAGGCCCGCGTCACCGCCTCTCGCCACGCGACGGGGTTGGACCAAACCTGGTGCGGCTTGCGCGTCAGGGCCCGCCCGTGCGACCATCGGAGGCGCTCGATCAGTCGCGTCAGCGCCGTCTCTTCCCCTTCGCGCGTCACGCGCCGGGCGAAGAACATGCTCACGATCGTAAGCACGAGCGAGATCACCATGGTCAATACGACGTAAGCGATCTCCGGATACGCCACGAAATACCGGCCGATCGGTCCATAACGCGCGACCGCCGCGATGTCCGGCGGCTGCACCTGGTTCAGCGCCACCTCCAGCGCCAGGAACGGATGAAACGCCGCCAGCCAGCTCATCTGCATCGACGTAACCGGGTTCGTCGGCGCCTCCGGCACCCATGTACTCTTCCACTGGTGCCCGAGCACGTAAACGGTCAATAGGTAGACGGCAATAGCCAGGAAGAAAGAGAAGATCGTCCGTCTCGTGCCCACCCGGATCATGCTGATGGTGATCGCCAGTGACCCGGTGATGACCGCGGTCGCCAGGCTGATCGCGAAGCTGATCACGATCTGCCGCGCCGTCACCCCGCCGTAGATCATCGTGGTGAAGAAGATCGGCAGGCCGGCCAGCAGCAGAACAATTACGAAGTACAGGCGGCTCATCAGCGATCCGAACACGATCTGGGCGTTGGAGAGCGGCGTCGAGATCAGGATGTTGTACGTGCGGGCGTCCTTCTCCTGGGTGATCGCTCCGGCGGTGAAGACCGGCGCCAAAAAGCACATCAGCGCAAGCTGCGTCACCGAGGCCAGCATGAACGTGTTCGACGCCCCCTTGGCCAGCGACGATAGGGAAGCACTCGCCGAGGAACTGGCCGATACGAGCGTCACGAGCACGACGAACAGCAGCACGACCAGATAGCCGAACCGCAGCCACAGGTGACGCGTTCGCCGGGACATGCCGTGCACGACCCGGACGAGGATCGGGTTGGCCGGTATCAGGTACCAGAACCAGGCGCTCAATCTGGCGAGGGCGTTTGCCATCAGCGTACGCTCCCCCGCGCAATCCGCTGTCGTCGCCGGACGTTGCTGCACGCCGGTGTCACGACACGATCCCCTTCGTCATGCGCATGAACGCCGTCTCCAGGTTGACTTCCTCTTCTTTGATCTCGCGGATGCGGAAGTTGTTCCCGAGCAGAATACGGACCAGTTCCGTGAAGTCGTGCGTCTGCTGGGCAAGTTCCACAGTCAGGTAGCCGTCCTGCTGCGAGACCGACTTGACGCCGCGGATCTTCTGCAGGGCGAGGGCCGCAAGGTCCGGCTGTTCGACGACGCGGATCTGGATCCGCGTGCCCACGCGCACGCGCCGCACGATCTCCTCGATCGGTCCGTGAAAGATCAGCTTGCCGGTCTCGATGATCCCGACGGTCGTGCACAACTCGGCAAGCTCGTGGAGGATGTGCGAGCTGATGATGATCGTCTTGCCCATCCGGCGCAGCTCTTTCAGCAACTCGCGGATTTCGATCCGCGCCCGCGGGTCGAGGCCGCTGGCCGGCTCATCGAGCAGCAGCACCTTCGGGTCGTGCAACAGCACACGGGCGACGCTCAGCCGCTGCTGCATGCCTCGCGAAAGCGAATCGACCAGGGCGTCGCGTTTGCTTGTCAGGTCGGTCAGTTCGAGCACGTCGCCGACGACGCGCGTCCGCTGATCGCCCTGGATGTTGTACGCGGAAGCGAAGAACTCGAGATATTCCTGCACTACCATGTCTTCGTAGGCGCCGAAGAAATCGGGCACGTAGCCGATGAGCGGCCGGATCATCCGCGACTGAAAACCCACCGTATGCCCGCACACGCGGGCCTCTCCCCAGGTTGGTCGCAGAAGGGTCGCCAGGATGCGAATTGTGGTTGTCTTGCCGGCTCCGTTCGGTCCGATGTAGCCGAAGCACTCACCGTCCTCGATGTTGAGATGCAGGTTGTCCAGCGCGGTGAGCTTGCCGTATTTCTTCGTAAGGTTGATTGTCTCGACTATCACGGTCGCAAGGCTCCGCACATTGGCGATCGTTCGCCGCCGCTACCGGCGGACGGGTATGACAAAGCGGTATACCGTTGCCGCCCATTGCGGCTCGACCGGCGCGTACTTTCCGCCGGATCCCACGCACAGTCTCGCGGGGCCCGCAGTCCTGCTGAAACCCACGAATACCGCACTGTCCCGCGTGAGCTGCTGGCTGAGATCGAGCTGCCGGCACCGCTCGCGCGAGAATACCGGCCGCTCCATGTAATCAGGCACTTTGAACAGGCTGGGATCCACATCGGAAGCCACGGTCAGCAGCAGCACGGCCTTCTCGTAATGCTCGAGCTCGTATGGGAGACGTTCATCCAGTGAACTAAACGGATTGAGTGTTGAGGGCATGAACGGCTGCCCCCAGTCGCGCTCGACATTGTCGAACCCGCAGGTCGCATGCTCTTCCGCCGTCATCAGGTTGCCCAGCGCGCTGAGAAAAACGCGGTCGAACAGGTTTATTCGTTCGCTATCCTTGATCTCTCCAATAGGGTACGCTCTGATCTGCCCCGCGTTGGCCCGCTGCGCTGCGATGGTCATGAAAGTCTGGGGCGTGTAAACATCGCTCTGCGCGATCAGCAGGTAGCATCCGTTCAGATCAACCCCCAGGTCGTTGCGCAGCCAACTATCTCGCGTCAGCACCGTGTTCTCGATCATTGACGCGTCCGTCTTTGACCGCGGAAGGTTCATCCTGGTCAGTGCCACCGACGCCGATATCGTGCCGCGCAACTGGCCGCTCCACCGGCCTTCGAACTGCTTCAGCGTTGCCCGCACCGGTATGTCGAGCATCTGCGCCGTGGTCGGCTCGAGGCGATAGCGGGCGGGATCGGTGAAGGTCTGCTCTTCGCGACCGAACTCGCCGAGTGCCAGGAGGGGCTTGAGGGTGCACGCCGTCGCCTGGGGCTCTGCCGCGAGCAGAGGGTCTTGCGGCATCCACGCGTCGATCTTGCTGTGCACGCCGGTGGTCAGTCCGAAGTACACCGTCGCCCGGGCGTCGACGCTGCCCGCAGTGCCGTCAACGATCGATAGCTCGTGGACCTTGCGCCCGACGCCGTGAATGGCCTGGACGCCGATGATGCTCGCCACGCTGCCGATGATCGCGACGACGGCCATGGCCGTCCAGCTGTGTTTCAGCCGGTTCTTTATCGAAAGGTACTTCCATGCTCCCAGCGTGCCCACCAGCACGTAAACGACGGCGAAAAGCAGGGCGATGGCCAGGTACGCGCTGCCCGTGCTGTAGAAGCCGGTCGCCTGCTCCAGAAACCGGAACAAGGGAAGCGGGCGGGTCTGCACCGTCTGGCCACCGAGTGGATTCCTCCTCAGTTCGAGAAGCCGCTGGTATGCCTCGCGCGCCGGCGCATCTCCGCGCAGCAGATCCGTCAGCGACGCCGCAACGTAAACGACGACCCCTCGTCCAACGCGCCGCGTCGCCACCACGGTGCCGCCGATTGCTGGCTCGTCCAGCATCGACCGTACGTCCGGATCATCAACAACCTTGCACAGTGCGAGAGGGATGGGCTGATCGAGGTCCTCCTTCGTATCGTCAACGATGCGAAGCAGGCGCAGCTTCGTATCGGGCAACTTGTCAGTCGATATGACCTTCTCGAACTTCACGGGCAGGATCGGGGCGAAGTGCGGGGACTGGGCGAGCACGTCCGCCGTCCGCGCCGCCGCGATCACCAGCCGGCCACCCTCATGGACCCACTCGACCAGCGCCTGCTGCTGGGATTCCGAAAGTTGCGTCGGGTCGGCCTCGTCCCAGACGATCGCGTCAACCATCGCGAAGCCCAGCCAGCGCGGCGGCAGGTCATTTGTCCCGATGTGCGCGACCTCCACGGGCCGGTCGTAGTCGCCGGAATTCGAAACGGTCGAGCGCAGCTCCCGTACTCTCCCCATGGGCCCGTCGTAGACGTGCAGGACTAGGTACGTGTCGCCTTCCAGGAACTCCGGCGGCGAGGATGGCCGCAGCTCCCGAGCCGTACCGCCTCCCGTAACCACGTCCACGAGGCGGGCGTTGCTCTCGCTACCGTCCTCAGAGGCGAGCAGCTCAACGACGAGGTCGCTCGTTCCCTGAACCTGCGGCTTCGCGACCGTGTACAGTGTGTACCGGCGCTGGGCCCCCGTGTCGGCGAAGAGCTGGACCGGCTGCACATCATCGTAGAGGTCGCCATCGCGGTCCGACTGGCGAACGCGGAGCCAGCCGGTGAACGAGGGCTGCCCTTCGAGGGCCAGGTCGACCACGACCGGCGTCCAGCAGCCGGCCCTGATCGCCGGCCCGCTCAGCCCCGGATAGCCCACCCGGACGATGTCTCCGCGGATGGCTGCCTTCGCGGGCGACGCCGGCAAGGAAATCGCCATCGCCAGCGCGCACACGGCCCCTGCGGCGATCGGTCCGTGACGGCGCCAGGTCTTGGTAAGCGAGCCCTCCGATTGCCGTTTCATCATGGGCTCCGGTCACTCCCTTGCGAGCAGGCGTGTTCCCTGGAATTCGGCACCAATGAAGACGAGATAAGTTCGCAGGTTGCCAGCGAGTGCCTCGGAGTAACCTATTCTACCTCCCCCCGAAGGCTCTAACAACTCGCGGCGCACATCTCATACATGTATAGACTGCTTATGTTGCGGCGGGGTCGATCGGGCGGCCGCATCCTTGCCCGCGGTGGGGGCGTTTCCGAGAGGGCGTTGGCGTCGCGGCGTGCGAGCCGTTACGCTTGCGATCCGCATAGGTTTTCGGCCGCCAGCGACGGAGCAAGCGATGCCGGATCCGGAAAGAAAGCTCAAGCCCCCACGAGACGAGCCGGATATCCGGGTGCTGATGCGCCCGAAGGATACGAACGGCCAGGGAAC
>JBECKQ010000093.1:0-3951 GCA_040235375.1 Phycisphaerae bacterium
TCGGCTCCCAAGCCAAGGACGCCTCGGGGCAGCATGCGTTCGACGCCCTGTGTGAAGCCCTGGGCATCGAGCACCGGCTGACCCGGCCGAAGTCGCCGCAGACCAACGGCATGGTCGAGCGATTCAATGGGCGCCTTGAGCAAGTGCTGCGCTCCCACCACTTCAACAGCGCCCACGACCTGGCCACCACGCTGCACCGCTACGTGTGGTTGTACAACGAGCACCTGCCGCAGAAGGCTCTGGAACACCTCACGCCCCTCCAGGCCATGAAACGATGGCGCAGCTCGCATCCGCATCTATTCTCAAAACAGGTTAGGAATCATCTGGGACCCGACAGCTACGCAATCTCTCCTCCTTGGTGCTGGGCTCGACGGACTTGCTTCAGCCGCAAAGAGTCACTCGACCGTCGCAACGCGTCGTCAAGATGGTCAAGTAGCTTTCGGATCCGAGCGAGCTGTTCCAGCGTGTCATCGCCGGACGGCTGCCGAAGCACTTCGCGCGCGACTGGTTCTTGAGTTAGCCGAGCGAGTGCGACACCGTGACGCCCCATTTCCCGGAGAGCCTCTGTCGCTTCCCTTGCACGCTCCTGCAATGAGGCCAACGCCGACTGCGCATCCCCGGACACGAACTCACCCAGTGGGCCGCCCAGCAGGCGGGCAGCCACGATCGCGGCGACGATATCGACGTTCAGCCCGAGGTCGGCCGTGTGCCGGAATAGGTCGTCGAACTCGGCAGCCAGGCCAGATTCCGTCAACAGCGCAAGGGCGCCGGCGGCGTCGAGGCGCGAAGGATCGGCGTCGACGAGCTCGATCAGCCGCCGATACGGCTCAGGCAGTTCGAGGGGCAGGGCACGCCGCGGGGGCTCGATCTCGGAGAGGTCGAAGTCTTCCATAGCCGCGAAGTCGACACTGCGGGAGTAGAGCGCTCTCGGCGCTGCGAATGAATCCACGCAGAGCGACATGGCCACTGAATCCACGCAGAGCGACATGGCCACGCTACCTGTGCCGCCCCAGCCTGCCGCCCGCGTCTGCGGGACCTTGCGCAGCGCCGGGATGTCCAGCGCCTTCTCTTCTTCTGCCCGGGGTGCGACGACCAGCCAGTTGGTCCACGGGCTGATGAGCCGGTAGCGGAGCGCTGTCTGCAAGCCTATGCCGTCATCCGCTTCCTTCAGTCGGGCCGCAGCGGCGACGCGAGCCACGGTGGACAAGCCATCCGGGGAAGAGGCCGGCGCCGAAGCTGGAATCGCCAGCTCCTGACGAACGATCTCGCCCTTGTCCGTCTCGACCTCCAGTTCTGCGCTTCCGCCTGCCTGCGGGCGATCGAACGAAGCACAGGCGACCACCGTGTCGCCCTCAAAGACCGCACCGATGCGTGAAGGGCGGATGTTGGTGGCGCCGTCCGGCCAATGAACCGCCACGCGCTTGGCCCGCGGCGCCCGCATGCGCTCGAAGTGGCGAACGACCCGGTCGGCCATGCCCTCGCGTGGCGAGACGAGCTCGCACTCGCCGCCTGTGCCGGCTGCGAGCCCGCGCACGAACGCCTCGGAGACGGCGCTGCCGACGCCGACCGTGAAGATTCGATGCCCCGACTTCTTCGCTTCATCGACGACGGCCTCCCAATCCGAGACTTCGCCGTCGGTCACGAGGAAGAGATCGGCCGCCTCGGTGCGCCCGAGGGCGGCGTACGCCTCCCGCAGCGCATTGCCGATCTCGGTGCCGCCCATGTTGGCGTCCAAGGACTTCGCGAACCGCCTGGCTTTGGTGAGGTTGGTCTTGTTGCAAGGGAGGAGGTGACTCGACAACGCGTTGGTCGAATTGCCGAACGCGATCAGCGTCACTCGGTCCTGCGGCTGCAGGCTTTCGAGGATGCCGTCCAGTGCCTGCTTCGCTTGCTCCATCGAGTCGCCTTGCATCGATCCGGAGCAGTCGATGACGATGGCCAGCGAGAGCGGACGCGGCTGCTGCAGGCCCGGGAAGAACGGCTGGAAGCTCGCGATCGCCGTCATGCCTTCGCCGTCCTGGCCGCACAGGACGAAGCTGCGCGTCGCCTGCGGCGCCTTCACGTTCAGGACGAAGTCGCGGTCCATGACGGCCTTCGGCTGCTGCAACGACAGCACAGCCTTCTCCGGCGACTTGACCAGATCGACGGCGTGGGACGGGCAAATGAACTGCGCGTCGCGCAGGGCACCCAACACCTCTACGCGCAGGGAGAACTGGTTCTCGACCGTGAGCGAGGCTTCCGGGGCTTGGTGCGGCTGATGCCGCGATTCGCCGAAGCGCGGCGCGATCGTGGTCGGCAGGAAGAACCGCAGCCGATCGCCGGCCCACCGGTACAGGATCGCGTAGCGGAAGGTGATCTTCGCCGTCTCCTGCGGGAGCAGATTGCCGACGTTCATCGTGTAGAGGCCTGGCTCGATGGCCTCCAGCATCACGGCCGCGTCGCCGGACGCGACGGCATCCTCGTACTTCTCCTCTGCTGCCTTCTTCTCGACGACGATGCCCTTGAGCACCCGACCGCCGATGTCGACTTCGAGATCGAGCAGTACCGCATCGAGCGGCAGCGGGAACGTGTAGACCGCCTCGATGTTCGTGCGCTCGTCGTTGCGGTAGGTCTGCGAGACCGTGACCTCGGCGAGCAGATCCTGCAGAACCGCGGAGACGGCGACGTCGCACAGGGCGACGCGTTCGCCCTCCAGGCCGGTGAGGGCGGATGCCAGCTTGTTCATTCTTTTTCCTCGCTTTCGTGAATCTGCGCGTAGGCCTGCGTCACCGCGCGGAAGAAGGCCCGCACCTGCTCCGGCGTCAGGCCGGCGCGGCTGGGCTCCAGGGTGAGCTCGACGCCGTCGGCGACGACCAGGTGGCTCCAGACCTCCACCGTCCCGGGGCGCCGCGGCGTCGGGGGCAGGGGGGCGGTGTCCTGCTGCCGGAGGAGTTCGCCGATCCGCTCCAGGGACAGCCCGGCGAGCTGCCACTTCCGAACGAGCAGGAGCTGCTCGACGTGGCGCTGGGTGTAGTACGCACCCTTGCCCACGCCCTGCGGACGATCGATCAGGCCGGACTGGATGTAGTACCGGACCGTGCGACGGGGCAGCTCGGCAAGAGCCGCAATCTCGTCGAGGGTGAAGGTCTTGGGTTCGCTCATCTCAGCTATTATGGACAGTATAACTGTTCTTTTCAACTGTCACGAAAGATGGTGTCGCGAGCAACGCTACAACAATTCAGCGAGCCGCACCGATGGACGCCTTGGGTCTCACTGGAGCGACGCTTACTGTCCGCCGGCAAGTTTGCCGGCGGACAACCGAGCTTCTAGACGGTGTCGTCACGAGATGCGCGGCTACAGGACGAAGCAACGAATCTGGGCGGCGGCCAGAAAGGATGAAAGCTGTTTCGCGTAGCGCGTGGCGATGCCGCGCCACTGCTTGAGCGGCAGGAATGCGTTCTCGACCAGGTGCCGCTGGCGGTACAGGCGCTTGTCGTATCCACGTTGCGCCTTTCTGTTCTTTCTCGGCGGGATGACGGCCTGCATCCCCTGATGTCGCGCCTGCTCGACGATGGCATCGCTGTCGTAGCCCTTGTCCGCGATCAGGTGCCCGGTGGCAAGCCCTGCGATGAGTGCGCCAGCCACGCTACAGTCCGCGCAGGTAGCTTCTGTAGCAAGGATTCTGACTGGCATACCCTGCGCATTAACGGCCGGATGTATCTTGGTGTTGAGCCCCCTTTTGTGCGACTCATCCCTGCGTTTCCCCCGCGCGCTCCGGCCGCATGGGGATGCACCTTGCAGTGGCTGGCATCGATCATCAGCGATGCCATGTCCGGCTCGTCGATGAGCTGCTCGAGCAACCTCTCCCAGATGCCGCGGTCGCGCCAGCGGCAGAACCGCCGGTGCGTGTTCTTCCAGTCACCATAGCTGGCCGGAAGATCGCGCCAGGGTGCGCCCGTGCGCAAATCCACA
>JBECKQ010000194.1:0-5797 GCA_040235375.1 Phycisphaerae bacterium
TTGATTCGCCCGCGTCCCGTATTCCCCTATGTCCCCAGGCATTTGACGCTTGAGCGGCGACACTACCCCCCTCCCTCGCAGGGAGGGGCAGGGGGAGGGTTTCAAAAGCGCGACAAACGTTCATACGCCAGCGACCGAGCCCGATTCGATCCGCCGGATGACTTTCGCACATTCTCACTTTCTCGCTTTCCCACTCTCGCCCGCCGGCACCAGCCGATCCAGCAGCTCGACCGCCTCGCTCGGGTTCGAAGCGTACCCGCTCGCCCCGATCTCGTCCGCGTAGCTCTGCGAAACCGGCGCCCCGCCGATCAGCACGATCAGCTCCGGATACGCTTCGCGCAGTCGGGCGATGATCTCGCCCATGTTGATCATCGTCGTGGTCAGCAGCGCGGACAGCCCGACGACGTGCGGCTCGTCGTGCGTCTGAAGCGCCTCCAGAAACTTCTCCGCCGGGCAATCGACGCCGAGATCGACCACCTGCCAGCCCGCGCCCTCGACCACGATCCCGACGAGGTTCTTGCCGATGTCGTGCAGATCGCCCGCCACCGTCCCGATGATGAACACGCCGCGCTTCCGCCGCGCCTCGCCGGCCAGCAGCGGACCCAGCCGGGCCACGCCCGCCTTCATCGCCCGCGCCGCGATCAGCACCTCCGGCACGTAGATCTCGTTCGCCGCGAACCGCCGGCCGATGACCTGCATCCCCGCCATCAGCCCCGCTTCCAGTATCTCCTGCGGCCCGACTCCCGCCTCGATCGCCTCGGCCACCAGCTCGACCACCCCAGCCTGCCCCTTCGACCCCGGCGGAATATCCGTATCCGCGTTGGCCTTGCCGGCCTGCACCGCTCCGGTGATGCGCTCGAGCAACTCCCGCGATTGATTCTGCGACGTCATGCGCTCTGATTCTCCTGCACGTAGGATTCCGACTGCACCTTACGTGCAGTGTATCGCAGGCTCCGCCAAAGTGTGAACGTGGGAAAATCGAGAACGTGCGAAAGTGAAAAATCCGCGCTGCGGATTCGCGATGTCTGACCGGCGCCTCGAGTGGCACGGGCATCTTGCCCGTGATTCGCAAGTTGGAACCCCGCGCCAAAGCGGCGAACCGCCCTCGAGCGCCGCCGCCGGCCCAGCAGCGCCGAATCCCGTAACCCCCTCCCTCGCAGGGAGGGGCCGGGGGAGGGTTTCTCGAAAACGCGACGGTCTACACGCGCGCAACCATTCTTGAACGGCGAAACCGCGCGCCGCGATATGTCCGCCCGAAGGGCGCGCGAATGTAGCCAGGGACTTCAGTCCTCTCTCCGCCGCTCCCCGCCCGCTACCAGATCACCCGAATTACGAGCATCACCGCGGCCGCTGCGGCTGTCCCGATGAGGAACCCTTTCACCACCCCCCACGGCGAGAACCGCTCGCCGCCGCGCTCCGCGCTATCCGGACGCTGCACCACCGGCAGCGCCCGCATCGTCCGATGCCCGTTGCCGTTGCTTCGCCCGTTGACGCCGCGCATCACGACCGGCACCGGCTTCGCCTGATCGCCGTTCGTGCCGTTGCGCGGAACGACCGGCGCCGTCTCCTCCTGTGCGACCAGCTTCTCGAGTTCCTCGATGGGCGCCTCGACGCACTCGACCGGCTCGCCGGCCTCCGACTCCAGGTCGCCGCTTTCGAGGATCGCCGCGGCCAGCGTCGAGTCCGACAGGTGGTCGGCCAGTTGCGGCGACCCGAAGCGGACGGGGATTTTCCGCAGCTCGCGTGCATCCCGCAGATCGCCCTCGCTGAAGAACTGCTCGATGAGCATGTCGTCGAATTCGAGTTGTGCCCGGTCGCGGCTGCGGGACGCCCGCGCCCGGCCGTACTCCGACTTGTGTCTTCTGATTCGTCCCACGTGCAGGCCTCCTTGCCACAGCGTGACGAGACCGGCCGCACGCTGCCGGCCGGTTCCCTCCACCGGTCGAAGGAATCGGCGCGCGCCCCGCGAAACAACCAGCGAAAATCACACGAATCCCCCCGCTTCAAGCAACACTTTGCCCACTCCCCCCATCTTGACGCCCACCCACCCCGGCATGTCTGGCGTCTTGCCCGACGGTGCTGGTAGCATGAGTCGAATGATCGACCGACGCAGCCCTGCCGCTTGATGCTGTCGCGGCCCGGAGGAATCGGGTTGACAGAACAGATTTACAGGTCGAGAAGGAGGAAGCTCTACGCAATACTCGCAATCGTGTTTGGTCTTTGCGTCCTGTCCGCCCTGTTGCCGTCCCAATACAAGCATCACGAGACCAAGAACGCCGCGCCGGCGGAGATTAGACACAGGCTCCTGGCGGTGGCCGCGGCCACGCGCGCGTATTCGCTCGAAAACGGCATCGCCCCCGTATCGCTGGACGACATTAGAGGTATGCCGCCGCTGAACTCGAGAGAGGTGAACCTCGCCGACATTATCTACACGCCGGAGTTCTTGGGCAGCCCGCGCACCTTACTGGCCTATGCTCCCGTTGCTGAAAGCGACAAGATAGCGGTGCTGTATTTCTTCACGGACCGTGTGGTGCTGCTTTCCAAAGAGGAACTGGAGGCGGAGTTGGCCCGCATGCGAATTAGGCAAGAGGAAAGACACACAAGCGACTGACTGGAGTCATTCGATGGGTGTGTGTGGCCACAATGTACTGAATCACCAGCGCAACCGCGGCTACCGCGCGTCAACAAAGACCCCGGAGGGGTCAGGGAATGTAGCCACGGGTGGAGCCCGGACTTCCAGTCCGGACGCAACCCGTGGTAACCGTCCCGTACGAACACTCGCCCCGGCAGGGGCGAAGGAGCCGCGATGGTGTCGAGGCGACGCGAATTCCAATGCGCGTTACATGCGACTGACGGAGAGATAAGAACCGCGACGTTCCCCCGCCCCTCCGGGGCTGTCATGTCGTTTCGATGTGTACTGGACGTGGATGGTGCGCGCCAACAAGGCCTGATTTGACGAGGCTGGAACGCCAGGAATGGACGTCCTCACAAATCTTCACGAACGCCTGCGTGCAGAACTATCCGCGCTTGCGCTCGAGAGCGGATTCCAGCAAGAGCCGAAGAAGTTCGTGCGTGCTCGGCACTGCTACCATCGATGGTCGCGGCAGGCGAGTTGGAAAACCGAAGCGATCGACCTCGTCTACAAAGTCCGTTGGCAACAATGGTTCTACACCAGCGTTGGTATATATATGCCCCCGCTCCCCGGTTTTGAGGAACTCGCGGAGGACCTGTTCGACGGGTATTCGCCAGGTACATACCGAACCGGGCGGGGCGTTGGTGCAATGTTGACGCTCCAAACGCGGCGAGTGACCAGACGCGTCTTGCGAGATGTAAGAAACGCTCTGCCATGGTTTGGAAACTTCACATCGCCACGCAGTTGCCTCGATCGACTGGAGCGAGGCGAAACGATTTTCGCATTTGCCCGGGGCCCGGCGATCGTCGCACGCATCGAGTGGTTGAAGGCTCTGAGCGACGACGGTTCCGATGAGTGACCATCGGCATTTGTGCGCGACTACACGCGGCAATGGGAGATAGCCCGAGGCGCTCGGGTGCGCGAGCGATCATCGACTGTGACTTGCGACCCGTGGCTACGCACCGTGATGGGGCTCGCCCCCGCGAAGTCCTCAAATGACCACCATCATCATCCGTTCCGCCGCTTCCCTGCTCATAGTGCTCGTGCTCCTGTTCATCCCGGCCGGGCGCATCGACTGGCTCCGCGGTTGGCTCTTCCTCGGCATCCTGGCCGCGTTCGTGACGGCCACCGCCCTCTACCTCCGCCGAGTGAATCCGGAAATCTTCATCGCCCGGCGGCGAATCCAGCCGGGCACCAAGCGCTGGGACCGCATCCTGCTCATCTTTCTGCTGGGCGCCATGATGGCGATCCTGCCTGTCGCCGCCCCTGTCCGCGTACATACGGCCGCCGCATCGCCGGACTACTTCACGTTCTCCAGCAGCGCGAAACTCTGCGGTTGCGGCTCTTCATCCTTGTGGAACAGCGGGGAAGCCTTGCTCTGACCGTTGGCCAAGCGGTCCTCCACCAGGGTGATCGGCTGCACGACGGCCAGCTTGAAGTCGTGTTCAAAACCCAATCGCAACTCCATCTCGCGTGGAGGCAGGGCCACGATCAAAATCCACGCCCGTGCTCCGGTTTCTCATTGACCTGGATGCGGCCGTTTTCGTAAGATGCGCACATGAGGTGGAGAGCCCGGCCACACTGAGGCCGGTGCAGTCTGTTCATTTCCGAGGGAGAGAAGGCATGACCGTTGTACCCAACCAGACACGTCATATCCATCGTGCCACCCTGCCCGCAATGCTCATCGCGCTTGTCGCGCCGGCGTTCAGCGCTCGCGCCGAGACACTGCTGCATTCCTACTCCCTGGTGACGGGCGATGGCTGGTCGTTCCTGGATCCCAATGGTTACGTCTATACCAAGGCCAAACCACACCTGCTGCACACTGCCCCAGGCTATGGCTCGTCTTTGCCTTTGGGTCGGCCGGAAGCTCCGTGGTGGCGCGACGGCGAGACCGGCAGCTTCGACTTCACACCCGGAACCGCAACCAATTTCGCTGCGTTCGCCTCTGGAATCACTGACGGGCAGCTCGGCGGCGTCTATTTCCGTCACATGGTCACCGGTGACGACGAAGCGTTGTTCGCTTACAAAGACGAGTTCCTGCTGGAGAGCGACCTGTTCGGCACCGCCTCGGATCTGGTGGGTTTCGACATCACACGCATCCGGATGGTGTTGCATGCCATGGACTTCTACGTCGACACCGACGGCCGACAACACAGTGAAGCAACGCTCACCTGGGAATTCTACGGCAACCCCATCCCGGAACCAGCCACCTTTGCATACGTCGGTGCCACGGCTTTGGCACTTCTGCGCCGGCGAAGGAAATCGAACCGATGATCCACCAGATAGGCGGACATCGCTGATTTCAGGCTGAAGGCAGGAACGGGCGCACAGTGAAAACCGGAAAGACGGGGGCGCGGCGACGTTTCTCGACCGCTTTCCAACTTGATCACGTCCCGAAGTCCTCAAATGACCACCATCATCATCCGTTCCGCCGCGTCGCTGCTCATAGTGGTCGTGCTCCTGTTCGTGCCGGCCGGGCGCATCGACTGGCTCCGCGGTTGGCTCTTCCTCGGCATCCTGGCCGCGTTCGTGACGGCTTCCGCGCTCTACCTGCGGCGGGTGAATCCGGAGATCTTCATCGCCCGCCGGCGAATCCATCCGGGCACCAAGCGCTGGGACCGCATCCTGCTCATCTTTCTGCTGGGCGCCATGATGGCGATTCTGCCCGTGGCCGGCCTGGACGACGGGCGATTCGGCTGGTCGCGGATGTCGTGGTGGTACGTCGGCCTCGGCTACGTGCTGCTGACGGCCGGCATGCTCGGCACCACCTGGGCCCAGGCCGTCAACAAGTTCTTCGAGCCCGGCGTCCGCCTGCAGACCGACCGCGGCCACCACGTCGTGGACACCGGCCCCTACGCCATCGTCCGCCACCCTGGCTACACGTCCGCCTTCCTGCTGATGGCCGGCATGGCCCTCGCCCTCGGCTCCTGGTGGGCGCTGATCCCCGCCGGCCTGGCCGCCGCCCTGCTCGTGCTGCGGATTGTCTGGGAGGACCGCATGCTGCACGACGAACTGCCCGGCTACGCCGACTACGTCCACCGCGTCCGCTACCGCCTTCTCCCCGCCGTGTGGTGACGCGGCCCCGACCCGAGCGGCGCCAACGTGATCAGAGCACCAGGGCGCAAGCCCGGTGACGAACGCCGGCAACGCCGCAATTCAGCGATC
>JBECKQ010000198.1:0-9402 GCA_040235375.1 Phycisphaerae bacterium
AGCATGGGGGGAGCCCTTCAATGGTTCAACGATCATTGAAATAGTATACCATGCCGGGCGGGCCGGTGCCGCGTCCGGCGCGTCGGAAATTGTGCGACCGGAGCCGGTTCGGGCGGCTGAGGCCGCCACGACCGCCGGAGAATCGAACCTCTTACGCCTGGCAAGATCATCCGTCAGGCGGCGGCGCCGTGGAACGCGCGGCGACCTGTCATCGTCGGCATCCGCAGGCGCCGGGCTGCTCGAGCGGCGTGTTCGCGTCGTGGCAGACGGCTCCGCGGCGCCATTCGCACTGCGATTCGCACGTTGCCGTCGGATCGAGGACAATAATGCGATAATGCGGCGAGGTTGGCCCGCCGCCGGTTTCGTGGACGAGCACGCCGCAGGCAAATGCACCCGCGATTACGCCAACTCGCGATCTGGTCGACCTTCGTCGCCAGCCTCTGCCTGGCGATTCTCGTGCGAATCACGGCTGCGCCTCAAGCGTCAATCGTCGAGCCACCCCCGCTTCCGAAGGTCGACACGGCCGTAAAGCCCGTGGCCGGACCGAACGTTCTGCTCATCACCATCGACGCCCTCCGCGCGGACCACACCAGCCTCTACCACTATGAACGCGACACCACGCCCGCCATCGCCGCCTTCTTCGACCAGGCGACGATCTTCGACCACGCCTACGCCACCGCTCCGAACACGAACCCGAGCGTCGTTTCCATGCTCACCGGCCTCTACCCGCCGCGGCACGGCGTTCGGCTCCTCTGCCAGCGGATCGAGAATGCGGTGCCGACGCTGGCGGGTCACCTCGGCGAAGCCGGCTACCAGACGGCGGCCGTCGTCTCCAACGCCGTCCTGGCCAACTCCGCCTCCGGCCTCGGCAGCCGCTTCGACTACTACGACGACCACGTGGACGAACCCGAAGAGCACCGCAGTCGCATCTTCGAACGCAACGCCGCCCGGACCACCGACGCGGCGATCGAATGGCTGAGCCGACATCGAGACCCAGAGCGACCGCACTTTCTCTGGGTCCACTACATCGACCCGCACGGACCATACAATCCGCCGCCGGACGCACCGGCCCGTTACACGCACGCCGTGCCGCTGCCGGCTGCCATCGACCGCATCCCCAAGTATGTCCGCGAGCCCGGCATCACCGATGCGCTCGCGTACGTCGATCGTTACGACGAGGAGATTCGCTATACGGACCTGCACGTCGGGCGCCTGCTCGACGCGTATCGCCGACTGGGCGTCGCCCGCGACGCCGTCGTCATTCTCACCGCAGATCACGGCGAATACATGATGGGCCGCAAGCGCTGGTTCGGGCACGGATACCACATCTACAACGACGCTCTGCGCATCCCGCTCGCCCTGCACGCCTCGCGCGCGCCGATCGCCCGCGTCGAAATGCCTGTCTCCAACGTGGACATCGTGCCCACCGTGCTCGAACTTGTGGGCATTCGTCCACCCGATGGGCTTGACGGCGAGTCCCTCCTCCAGCCAAAAGCTGACCGCACCATCTACGCGGAAGGCCGGGGCAAGCGCTACGGCCTGTGGCGCGTCTCCATTCGCGGCGACGTGAAGCTCGCCATCCGCGCCTACGGCACCGACCGCGTTCGCGAACAGATGTGGTTCAACCTCGCCACCGATCCCGGCGAGCAGAACCCGCTGCGCGTTGCCGAGGACCATCCCTTGCGCAAGGCCCTCATGCAGCGCATCGCCAACGATCCCGATCGCGACGGCATCCCCGCGGACGCCGACCGCGGCGAGTTGCCCGCGCCCGGTGTCGCCAAAGTCGATCCCGATATGCTGGAGAAACTGAAAGCCCTCGGCTACGTCAACGAGTAGCCGGGTCACCAGGCGTCGATCTGACGGTCCGCAGAGGGAAGCGGGATGAAACCTGTGGGCATCATGGTTCGCCCGCGCCGTCGCGCTCGCGCAGCGCGGCGAGAACTTCCGTCGTGCTGTGCTCCTTGGGGTCGCCCACGATTGCGACGCGCCCGCCGTAGCCGCGCACGACCGGCGTCTCCGGCATGGTCTCCGGATCGTAGTCCGTTCCCTTCGTGTGCACGTCCGGCCGGAGCAGCTTGATGAGCTCGACCGGGTTTCTCTCCGTCAGCGGAACGACGAAATCGACGATCTCGAGCGCGGCCACCATTTCCATCCGCTCGTAATCGGGAACGACCGGCGGGCGGCCCGGCTTGATCATGGCCATCGATTCATCCGTGTTGACGGCAATGACCAGCACATCGCCGAGCGCCTTTGCCCCTTCCAGGTAGCGGAGATGGCCGACGTGCAGCAGTTCGAAGCATCCGTTGCCGAAGACGATCGTCCGACCTTCGGCCTTGAGCCGGGCGACTCGCGGGACGAGCGAGCGAGGATCAGCATGTATCTTGTCGTTGGTCATTGGCGCATCTGTTCAAGCGGTTGCATGGCCGTCTCGCGGACAGCCGGCCGATCCTGCCGTTGTTGCCTGGCAAAGGCCACCATTCTAGGGCAATTCGGAAGCGGACGCGCCCCTCGCTTCAATTCACGGCCGGCGGGCCATTGGAGCTACCTGCCTGGCTTGTGGCGTTGGCGGGGGGCGTTTTGCGCAAAAACCCATCCGATGCAATGAATTTCCAATGGCGCGAATATGTTAGTGGGGAGAGCGGATCCGAAGTTTGCCCGGCGAAGGATCCGCTTACGGGGCCGCTGCCATCGGCGGGAGTATCCTGCCGATGGGACGGCCCTTTGTCTGGAGGCCTGACGGAGAGACACTTGGGCGGCCGTCCGCGTTCGCGGATTCAGCGCCGCAGCGACATACGCCTCGAGAGGGATTGGCGGTGGCGGGTGCGGAAAACCTGCCCCGCAAGAAGGGCCGGCGGTCGCGGCAGGCTGGTGGACGGCCGGTCGCGAACGGCCCTCTTCTTTTGTCAATGACCGGTTCCGGGGGTATGGTTTCACGCCGAATTGAATCGTGGCGGAGAATGCCGTCCGTTCATTTCCGCGTGGGTCCGCTGATCCCTGGAGGCCGATACGTTGGCAGGTCGCCGCGACAAGGCGAAATTCCTGAGCCTGCTTCAGCCGAACCGCGATTCGCTGTATCGGTTTGCGGCGCGCAACGTGTGGAACAAGGACCAGGTAACGGACATCCTCCAGGACGCGGTGATGACGGCCTGGACGCAGTTTCCGCGGTTCGAGGAAGGGACGAATTTCCGCGCGTGGGTATTCAAAATCCTCCTGAACACGATTTATCGGTACAACCGCAAGCACGGCCGCTCGAAGGAGCACGCGTTCGAGGACGAAGTTTTCAACGTCGAAAACGTCGCTGAAAAATCGCCCCCCTGGCCCAGCATCCTCCAGGAGCCGGAACGCGTCATGCAGGGCCTCGACGATCGCCTCGTCACGGCCCTCGAAACGCTCGCCCCCACCGAGCGCCACTGCTTTCTGCTCCGCCTTTTGGAAGACTTTTCCTACAAGGAAATCTCCGACCAGTTGAATATACCGATAGGGACGGTCATGTCCCACGTTTACCGGGCGCGATTGAAGCTGCGCGAAAGACTTGCCGCTCTGGCCGCTGAGGAAGGGCTCGTGAAATGAGCAATCGGCCGAACAAAGAGCTCGACCGCGACGACACCGACGAGTGCAGAAATTGCCGAGAGCTGCTCAGCGCTTATCTCGACTCCGAGCTCGATCCGCAGTCTTCCCTCGAAATCAGCGAGCGACTTCGCAAGTTCGAGCGCTGCCGCGACTGTTTCGCCCGCGAGAAGTTCCTCGATGACTGGATGCGGGTGAAACTGGCCGAACGGGGCATGCCGGAGGAGATGTGGCAGCAGCTTTGCGAGCAGGTCCACGAACCTGCAGCGCGCTCGCGCCTGGCTTCGTTTCGCTCACTCGTTGCCGTTGCGGCGGTCGTCGTGCTTGTGGTCGCCGCCGTCGGGTACAGGCAGTACGTCACGTCTTCCGATGAGGCGGGCATTGCCGGCGAGCGCAGGCAGACGATGGCCGAACTGCTCTCCGCCGCCGCCCCGCAGCTTGTCGCCTTTCGCGATCCGGCCGCGGAGAACGCCCTGGAGCGGCTCCGCGAAGTCAGCCGCGAGGTGCTGGGGGTCACCGTCTCGCTCGAGTTGAACAATCTGGGGAGACATCAGGTCGACATTATCGGCGTATCCGAGGGCACCGACGCCGGGGGCCGGAAGTACCTCGAGCTGCGACTGAACTGCTGCCATCACCCCGTCATCGTCGCCATTGGCAAGTGCGGCGGTTCGGCCGTCTGCGAGCTCTGCGAGGCGACGGACGGCCCGCGCAAGCAGCGGCCGTCCTGCTGCCCGCACAGCGCCCCTTCCGACGTGATTGAAGTGCAGTCCGAGCGCCGCGACGGATTCATGATTGCCGCGGCGGCGGCCAATCACCCAGTCGACGCCCTCCTGAAGATCATTCGCATTGACCGCGCATAAAAACGGCGGAGCGGCGCGCTGTCCGGACGAGACGCCGCCCTGCCGTTTACAGACTTGCCGGTGGATCGTCGGCGTCGTACCGCATCCGCACCAACTCGGCGATGGAAGCTGCCTTCATTTTGTGCATCAGGTGCGATCGGTGGGCCTCTACCGTTTTCGCGCTGAGCCCCAGCGCGTCGGCGATTCCTCGAGTCGCGCGGCCGTCCACCACCATGTCCATTACTTCGCGCTCTCGCGGCGACAGCGTGGCGAGGCGACCCTTGACGCTCCGGCGACGCTCGACCGATTCGCGGACGCGACGATGGCGATCGACCGCCGCCGTAATCCGGCTGATCAACATCTCGTCGGAGACCGGCTTTTCCAGGAAATCGAAGGCGCCGCCCTTCATCGCCCGGACGGCCGTCGATATGTCGCCGTACGCCGTCACGAAGATTATGGGCATCGCCTCCCCGTTTGCCCCGATCTTCGACTGAAGGTCGAGCCCGCTGAGTTCCGGCATGCGGACGTCGAGCACGGCGCAGCCCGGAACGGCCGGATTGACCACGTTGAGGAATTCCGCGGCGGACTCGCACGGACGGGCTTTGAACCCCGCCGACTCAACAAGGAATGCCAGCGACTTCCGGGCGGCCGGATCGTCGTCGACCACGTATACGATCGCATCGGATTGGTCTTTCATGGCGCGTCTTCCGTCTCGCGACTTTGCCCACGGCGCGCAGCAGCCTCTACTATCTGTTCACCGTTAAGTGCGAGAATCTGTCACGAATGGCGCAAAAAAAGCCGCCGGCCGCGTTTTTTTCGATCTGGAGAACCGGGGGATGCCGCCTTACGGATGCGCCGGCGGGTATCGGGCTTCCTATACTTGCGAGTCGTGACCGACCGAGCAGACGAGATTTTGGCCGCCCTGGCCGCTGATCGCTACAGCGAACGAGCATTTCCGCCCTACCGGTTCGTGCAGGGCCGGACGCCCCACCCCACGACGGATCCTGCCGGCCACAGCTATCTGCCGCCTGGCCGCCTGGAGCCCGTTGCCGAGCCGATTGGCGAGGATCAGTGGCGCGAGAGCCCGGATTACCTCTTCGGCTGCGATCTGTACAACCACGGCTACTGGTGGGAGGCCCACGAGAGTTTCGAGGCGGTCTGGCACACGACGAGCCGGCAGAGCATCCAGGGGCGGTTTCTTCAGGGCCTGATTCAGTTCTCCGCCTGCCATTTGAAGCTGCACGCGCGCCGACCACGCGGCGTGGAGCACTACCTGTTGCGCGGCACGCGCCATCTGGCCGACGCACGTCGGCGGCACCCCGATCGCCTGTACATGGGGCTCGACCTCGTCGAGTTCGTCGAGCGCGTGCACGGGTATTTCGCGTGCGTCACGGCGGTCCCGGTCGAGCAATGGCGGCACGATCCCGCCCGTTTTCCGTATATCCGCCTGAGTCGCTGGCCGGAGAATCGAAACGGCTGCATGGCCGATGTACACTGATGGCAGATCATGTCCCGCAAGCAAGGCGCCAATACCAGGAAGATGACCCACGAGATGCCTGGGCCAAGGCCCGTGCGCCGATGGCCGCGGAGGATCACCGTTGTCGCGGCCGTGGTGATCGTGGCCGGCGTCGCCTGGGTTATCTGGTCGATATCCGCGAAACGTGTGACCAGCGATGAGCTTAACGTCCTCCTGATCACGCTCGATACCACGCGAGCCGATCACCTCGGCTGCTATGGGAACCTGCAGGCGCGGACGCCGAACATTGATCGTCTGGCGCGGGAGGGCACGCTGTTCCGGCAATGCTTCGCCGCTACGTCGACGACGCTTCCGTCGCATTCGAGCATCATGACGGGCAACTATCCTTTCGTGCACGGGGCGCGCACGAACATCCAGCACGTTCTGGCGGTGAAAAACGTCACGCTCGCTGAAGCGGCTCGCAACGCAGGCCTGAAGACGGGCGCAGTTATCGCCGCTGCGGTGCTCGACGCGGACTCCGGCATCGATCAGGGCTTTGAGCGCTACGACGATCTGCAGTCGGCGCAGGCGATCGGCGCCGCGCTGCCCGCCGATCTGGCACGCACGCTCGACCCGGCCCTGTCACGATCCGAGCATGAGCGCCGCGCCGATGAGGTTTGCGCGCGAGCGATCGGCTGGCTCCGCGGACATACGGACGACCGCTTCTTCCTGTGGGTGCACTTCTTTGATCCCCACGGTCCGTTCGAACCGCCGACGAGATTTCTCGTCGGCAATCCGAACCGTTACCTGGGCGAGATCGACTTCGTCGACGAGCAGCTTGGCCGACTGCTCCGCGAGTTGGACCATCTCGGGATCAAACGGCGTACGCTGATCGTGCTGGCGGCCGATCACGGCGAGGGACTGGGCCAGCACGGCGAGAAGTCGCATTCGTACTTCGTCTACGACACCACGCAGTGGGTCCCTTTGATCATGTGGCTGCCGGGCATGGTGCCGCGGGGCCACGTCGTCGAGTCGCAGGTGCGGACCATCGACATCGCGCCGACCATTCTCGACATGCTCGCGCTGCCGCCCATGCCGGGCATCGCCGGTGTGAGCCTGCGGCCGTACCTTGCGCACGCCGGCCCTGGTCTGCCCGCCTACAGTGAAACGCTTGTTCCCTATTACGTACTGGGCTGCGCCGCGCCGCGATGCCTGCGGGCAGACGGCTGGAAGTACATTCGCGCACCACAGGCGGAGCTCTATCACGTGGCGGTCGATCCACGTGAAGTGACAAACGTCGCGGCGTCCAATCCCGAGCGCGTGGCGTCGATGCGGCGGGAGCTGGAAAACCTTGTCCTTTCGGGCGCGCCCGAGGAAGCCGAGCACGCAGACAACAGCGTGCGGGACGATGCTGCCGAACGGCTGATGGCGCTGGGGTACGTGGCGGGCTCATCGGCGCAACTCGCGCAGACCGAGCAGGATCTCCTTACGCTCGACGCCCCGGACGTAAAGGAGCGAATCGACGACATCGATCGCATGGGCCAGGGGCTCGTCGCAATGAAGAAGAACCGGCTCGCTGAAGCCGAGGCGGCGTTTCGGGAATTGACCGAGCGCATGCCGGACAACGCGTCGCTGTTGAGTCTGCTCGGTTCGGTCTTGTCCAAGGAGGATCGGAAGGCGGAAGCGATCGACACTTTTCGGCGTGTACTCGAATTGGATCCCGACGACGCCGACGCACAGGGCAATCTCGGCGATCTGTACGCCCGCGCCGGCGATCACGACGCTGCGCTGCGCCACAACCTTGTCGCACTGGAGCACCAGCCGCGCAAGGTGGACGTGCGCATCGCCATTCAGCAGGAGTGGGTGCGACGCGGCCGGTACAGCGCCGCGGTGGATCTTCTTCGCGAAGGTCTCAAGCTGACACCCGGCCAACTCGTCATGTCGAACAACCTCGCCTGGCTGCTCGCGACCTGTCCGGACCCTGACGTTCGCAATGGCGCGGAGGCGATTCGCCTGGCTTCGAATGTGGTCGATGTAACCGGCAGAAGCGATCCGTCAACGCTCGATACGCTCGCCGCCGCTCTCGCGGAGGCGGGCCGGTATGACGAGGCCGTCGCGACGGCGCGCCGCGCGGTCGAACTCGCCGCGGCGGCCGGCCAATCGGCGGCGGCCGACACGATCCGCGCCCGGCTCAGCCTGTACGAGCAGCACAAGCCCTGCCGCGAACCGTGATCGCACAGGTTTGCACGTGGAATACGATGCTTTTCGTCAGCCCGCCAGGTCGGCGAGGCTCTCCTGCACGGCGGCCAGCGATTTCTCGAGGTCGATCAGGCGGTTGCGTTCCGCCTCGACCACTTCGGGCTTGGCGTTGTTCACGAACTTCTCGTTCGCCAGCTTCGCCCGCACGCCGGCCAGACGCTTCTCGACCGCCGCCAGCTCCTGCTCGAGCCGGCGGCGCTCCGCCTCGTCGTCGCTGATATCGTGTACGAAGAGCTGCAACGGCCCGACCACCGTCGTCCCCGCGTTCCGCGGGCGCGCCGACTCCGTCACCAGCGACAGTGATTCGACGCCGGCCGCCTCCAGCAGGATGTGCTGCTGATCGCTCAGCAGGTCGAGGTGCTCCTGTGTCGCCTTGATGGTCACCCGCACCTTCTGCTTGAGCGGCACCTTGCACTTGTTCCGCAGGTCGCGCACGCCGCGCACTGCCGCCTGCACGTCCTCGAACATGTTGAGCACGACGGGGTCGTCGAACGCCGGCCAGCCGTCCGCCGGCGGGAACTGCGACACCATGAGGATGTCATTGATCTGCGGCTCGGCGACGCCCGGAATCCCCCGCCTGGGCGCCAGCCTGTTGAGCTGCTGCCACAGCCGCTCGGTGATGAACGGCAGCAGCGGGCTCAGCAATCGCAGGTTCTGATCCATCATGAACGCCAGGACCTGCTTGGCCACGCCCGCCCGCTGCGGATCGCGCAGCCGCGGCTTGCTCAGCTCGATGTACCAATCGCAGAAGGAGTCCCAGAAGAAGTCGCGCAAGATCTTCATCGCGATCGAGAAGTAGTATCCCGACAGCGCCCCGTGGCACGCGCGGATCGTCTCCGACAGCTTCGCCAGTATCCAGCGGTCCTCCACCGGCAGGTCGGCCACGTTCAACGCCTCATACGGCGCACCTTCGAGATTCATGAACGCGAAGCGGGCGCTGTTCCACACCTTGTTGCAGAAGTTGCGGCCGACCTCGAACTTCTCCGACGTTTCCCTGGCGACGCCGAGCACGTCCTTCTGCTCGCTCTTGGCCCACTGCGTGGCGAACTTCTTCTTGCAGCCCTGGCAGGTGACCTGGAACACGTCGGCCGGCTGCTTGCCGTGCGGCACGACCGACGCCTGCGGCGTCAGTTGACTGCAATGCGGGCACACGTAGTCCACGGGCATGCGCACGTCCTGCGTCTCCGTGGCCATGTCGGCCATGGTGTAGCGCAGGGCATCCGCTCCGTACACCTCGACCACGTCCAGCGGATCGACGCCGTTGCCCTTGCTCTTGCTCAT
>JBECKQ010000224.1:0-3089 GCA_040235375.1 Phycisphaerae bacterium
GGTCATGACCGACGGCGGCCGCGTCGCCCTCGAGTCCGGCATCGACATGGAGACCCAGCGCGAGCTGGTCCGCATGGGCCACACCCTCGAGTTCACCTCCGGCGGCTACGGCGGCTACCAGGCGATTCTTTATGACGCGGATAACGACGTGTACTACGGCGCCTCCGAATCCCGCAAAGACGGCCAGGCCGCGGGGTACTAAAAGACCGTGCGCAATCAATGGCCGCGTCAACTAACGACGAGCTACGCGCAACAACCGAAAATCGGCGGTAACGCATGCATACATTGTTGCTGATTGGATCGGCGTATGCCGGTCCGAGCCGCGACCGTAAGGGAGCGGAGGAGGCGACAACGTGTCCTTGGCCGTCAACAATTCACGGTAAATTCCGGCGTTCTTCACGGAGTAGCATGCGAGCGTGCCTGCTCGGCGCGGAGTTTACGTTGTATCCGCTCCCTTACGGTCGCGGCTCGGACAGGGTTGCCGGCGCCTCGAAGGGCATCTACGTACGCAAAGGCATAGCCGGGGCGGGATTCGCTGCGGCACAGCCACCACGGGTTCCGTCTGGGCTACACCCTGGCCACACTCCTTGGCCCCTCCGGGGCCTTCGATAACGCCAGGAACGCCGGCTCGCAGGTCGCCGTCCACAGATTCGGCCCCTTGCTTGCGGGGCAATGAGCTTGTACTTATGCTCGTTGTGCCATGGCCGTCTCAGTCAGACACTACGGCCATCCAGTTATCCATGCCGATGCCGTCGCGCTCTTTTCTCTTGGTCTTCAATCATCCTTTGTGATCGGACTTTTTCGATTCGACCACCGGGCGAATTGGTGGACGGGTTGGCTGGGTTCCATTCTGCCCGAGCACCTTTCCCCGGGAGAGGCTCTTTTCTCATTACCTTGGATCGCTTTGTTGATGTCCGGGATTGCGCTCTGGCTCGGGGCGCGGCAGCGCCGTCGCAGTCCGAAAGCGGCGCGAGCGATACCGCGACTGTGCTGGGTATCTCTCCTTTTCGGCTTCCTGACCTGCGTCGTGGCTGCACTCTACCCGCTTTGGTATCTCCCATGCACGTCGGGATATGTTGCCGCCATCGTTGTCGTCCTCGCGGCGCTGGTAAGAGCGATGTTCCGCGTGCCACGCACCCGCGACATCTGACTCTGCGTAACTTCTGCACCGATCCCACCCCGCCGGAACAGGCTACTGCGAACGAACAGCGTTGCGTTTGTCGAACGCCCTGTTGCAGCGGCCTTGTCGGGATCGTACATTCGCCGGTTGCATGGCTACTTCATCAGAGAAGTTTCGGCGACCACTAATTCATGCCGATGCTTTGGCACTGTTCTCGCTTGGCCTGCAAATAACCAACATACTCGGATTGACGCGATACCGGATGGGCGAACGCGGATGGCCGCCCTGGCTCCGGTCCCTCCTGCCGCGCTGGTGTGGGCCTGTTGACGTTCTTTTCGCGTTAACCTGGATCGCGCTTTTGGCGTCCGGCGTCGCACTGCTGATGGCCGTGCGCCAACTGCGGCGGTTCCCCGGCGCCATTCAGACCGTACCCTGGTTGTGCTGGGCATCTCTCCTGACCGCCGGTGTGTGCCCTGTTATGCATCTCGTCTTTTTTCCGCGCTGGTTCGTCGTCTACGCGCTCGAGTTTTCGGTTTCGATGGTCGTCGTCATTGCCGCACTTGTGACGGTGGGCGTTCACGTTCGCCGCGAGGATTTCACCCTTCGGGCGGCACTCGGGAGCGCACGGAGCAAGTTCGAGTGCCATCCCTGCCGGCTATCACTTGATGGCGATCTGCTCCGATACGAAATCAAGGAAAAAGCGGCGTGGTGCCTTCCAGTGAAGTTCATACGCCTCATCGGTGAGTACACCGACACGTCCGGCCCCCTGGCGGATGATTACTTCCTCTGCTTTGCGGTCGATGCCGCCGGCTGGTGGCGCGCGCCCTTCGACAGTCACGGCGCTGCTGAAGTCCTCACCGGTTTGAGCGATCGTTTGCAGACTCATCTGCAAATGGGCCTGGCCAACTCCACGGACTACGCCAGCCGGATACTCTGGCCCGCCGACCTTACGGGCCAGGCGATGTTCACCTTCCACGATCGAACCGGACGACGACTTTGGCAACGGATCTGGTTCTCCGTTTTCCCTGCCAAGTCTCAGGAATTGTCCGAAGCAGCGCGCTCGGTGCTACCGGACGGCCCGACGGTGATGTTGCGAGTTCTGATGGTCGATTACGCGCCGGACGATCTGTACGCGCAGGTTCCCTTTAATGTCCGGTTGATTCGCCAGATACCCGACCCCAAGGGCAACAGTCACTGGCTGGGGGCCGTTGATCGACCACTGCATTGGAACTGGAACGGCGAGGAGCGGAGGATCACGCACGTGCTCATGACGCATCGATGGGTCGGCCAGTTCATTCAGCCGGGTGTCCGCAAGATCGCCATCGAACTTGTCTTTGTGATCGATGATTCCGTGCTCGAGGACCGGTCGTTCGATTACCAGAGGTGTCCGCACGTGGCGATCGGCCTTGTCAGTGACGTGACGACCGGCATGTGGTATGCTCGGCAGGGCTGACACTGGTCGACGTGTTGGCGTGTCGGCGTCCCCACGTCAAAACAGTGTCGCCCAACTTCGCACACATCCGCTCCCTCCCTCTCGCCGCTCTGACAGCAGCGCGTAGCTGTCGGGTACGGCTGTGATTATGCGGGTTGGCTGCGAACCCGGGTTACGCGTCCGAGACGTAATGCTGCGTGCCCGCAGCCGCTTTGCGGTTGTTCTTGCCGCGGCCGTTGTGCGGTTGGGCCACGATGGCGCGCCCGCTTCGCTTGGCCCAGACCTGCGTCAGCTCGGCGCCGTACAGGACGATCATCCAACTGTAGTAGACCCAGATGAGCATCACCACCATTGTGCCGGCGGCCCCGTACGACGAGGCGAACCGGCTATGGTGCAGGTACACCCCGATAAAGTACTTGCCCAGCTCGAACAGGCCGGCCGTCAGCAGCGCTCCGCCCCAGACCACCAGCCCCTGCACGTGGGCGTCGGGCAGGATCTTGAACAGCGCCGCGAACAGAACGGTGAAGATAGCCAGGG
>JBECKQ010000399.1:0-28618 GCA_040235375.1 Phycisphaerae bacterium
CCTCCCCCTTCCAGGGGGAGGGGTGCGCGGCGGGGCACGTGAGGGGTTGACGTTGGATCCGCTTCCTGACGGGCGCGGCTCGGACGGCGTTGCCGGCGATTCGTTGGGTGACGTATTCGTTGGAAGCGGCGACGGCGCTTGAGGGCCGTCGCGCCCGCTGCGCATGACAGGGGCCGGCCGGCAGCGCGCCGACCGGCCCTGTGTTCGCAAACCTGACCGAAGACCAGCCTTACTCGTTCGAGGCGAGCTGGCCCGTCTCCTTGAGCAGATCCTCCGCCTGCGTGAGCAGCTTGTCGAAAATCGCCATCGCGTCCTCGATCGGCTGCGGCGTGGTCATGTCCACGCCCGCCCGCTTGAGCAGCTCGATCGGATAGGCGCTCGACCCGCTCTTTAGGAACGTGATATAGTCATCGACCGCCTGCTTGTTGCCCTCCATGATCCGCCGGGCCAGCGTGCTCGCCGCACAATAGCTCGTCGCGTACTTGTAGACGTAGAAGTTGTAGTAGAAGTGCGGAATACGGATCCAGTAGTTGTCCACCAGCTCGTCGTTGGTGTACGCCGGGCCGTAGTACTTGACCATGATCTTGCGGTACTCGTCACCGAGGCTGGCCGGCGTGAGCGGCACGTCCGCTTCGGCCATCTCGTGGAACTTGTGCTCGAACTCGCTGAACATCGTCTGGCGGAACACCGTGCCGCGAATCTGCTCGAGGAACTCGCCAATCAGGTAGAGCTTCTGCTTCGGGTCTGTCGTGTGCTCGAGCACGTAGTTCTGCAGCAGTATCTCGTTCAGCGTCGACGCCACCTCGGCGCAGAAGATGTCGTACTCGGAATAGACGTACGGCTGCGTGCTGCGCGAGAAGTACGAGTGCATCGAGTGACCCATCTCGTGGGCGATGGTGGACATGTCCTCGTAGCCGCCGTGGAAGTTCGTCAGGATGTACGGCTGCGTCAGGTACGTCCCGCTCGAGTACGCCCCGCTGCGCTTGCCCCGCGTCGGGTACACGTCGATCCAGCGCGACTCGAAGCCCTTCGTCATTATGCCGATATACTGCGGCCCGAGCGGCTGGAGCGCCGTGAGAATCGTCTTGACCGCGTCCTCGTAACTCTCGTGGTAGGTCTCGCCGGTGATCAGCGGGGCGAACAGGTCCCACGCACGCACGCCGTCATCCAGATGCAGCGCCCGCTTGCGGATTTCCTCGTAGCGGTGCAGGAGCCCGAGATTGTCGTTCACAGTCTTGACCAGCGTGTCGTACACTTCGACCGGGATGTTGCTCCCTTCCAGCGCCGCCTGCAGGCAACTGTCGTAGCCGCGGGCCTTGACCGTCAGGATGTGGCTCTGGGCGACGCCGTTGAGCAGCGCCGAGTTCGTTGCGGCGTACTCCTTGTACGTCCCCACGATGCCCCGATACGCCGCTTCGCGGACCTTGCGGTCCGGGTTGCGCATGAGGATGTAGAAGGCCGAGTCGCTCAGCTCGATGTTCTCGCCCTTCTCGTTCTTGATCGTGGGGAAGTGGATGTCGGCGTTGGTCAGCAGGTTGTACGCCCCGTAGGGCGTCCGGCGGACCTCGCTGGTCAAGGCGAGCAGTTGCTCCTCGCGCGGTGAGAGGATGTACTTGCGCAATCGCCACAGGTTGTCGAAGAAGTGCGCGTACACCGCCAGCTTCTCGTTGGAGCTCATCCACTCCTTGACTTTCTCCTGCGGGATGGCGGCGAGCTCCGGCGACATCCACGACGACTTCTCCGAATAATCGGAGTACAGCGAGAACGCTCGCTGCTTCATCGCCTGGTGTTCGGTGTTGCGCGTGTCCTCGTCCGACAGCAGCGACGTGTACACGTAGACGCGATCGAGGCGCGGTTCGAGATCGTCGGTGAACTGCAGGGCGTGCAGCAACTGGTCCGGTCCCTTGTCGAGCGTGCCCTTCAGGTCGGGAACCTGATTGACGAGCTTCTGGACCTCGTTGTACTCGACTTCCCAAGCCTCCTTGTTCGGGAAGATGTTCTCCACCGCCCAGGTGTATTTCTTCTCGATTTCGCTTCGTTCCGGAACCTTCTTCGTTCCTTCCTGTCCCGCCTGTTCCTGGGCGAGCACGGGGAGCGATAGGAACGACAGCATCGCGATGGCGACGAGCCACCATCGCACGCGCAGCTTCGACAGATTCATTGGATCCTCCCGGCGGCGGGTAACCGGCTGACCAACCACGGCGGCCCCGCCGACCGCCGCGAGCCCGTGTTGTGTGGAAGCATCCGCACGGCCCGGTTCGGCACGACCGACCTCCGGCCGGGCAATGCGGGTCGCCTAGCCTATTGCACCGCGATGCGGCTCACAAGTGCGCCCGCTCGCCGCCGGATGAATCGGGCTGAAATCGCAGGTTGTGCTCCTCTGACATCCGGCCGCAGCCCGACTGCCGCCCCTGGCGTCATCGTCGATTGCACCGCTCAAGAACAGTGGTACACATCCGGCACACACTGCCTCCGTGGCGTCAATACCCGTTGCACTCTCCACGCCAGTCGCGAGAATGAGGTGGGCGGCACGTTCGTCATGGCGATCGCCAGGGAATGGCTGCGATCAGCCGCCGGTATCGAGCATGGATGCGACACACACACTGCACGATAGGCAGACCACCACACGACACGAAAGCGGCGCAACGTCTCTGCCCGCGACACGGTACCAGGGCAGCAAGCGGAAGCTTGCGGCGTGGATCTGGTCCAGGCTCGCCGAACATGATTTCACGACCGCGCTCGACGCCTTCGGCGGAACCGGCAGCGTCGCGTACACGCTCAAGGCCTACGGCAAGCGCGTCACCTGCAACGACTGCCTCGCGTTCAACGAACAGGTCGGCATCGCCCTGATCGAAAACGACCGCGTTCAGCTTTCACCGGCCGAAGCGCGCCGGTTGCTTGCCGAACCGGCGCCGAAAGCCGGCGCGTTCATTCAAGAGACCTTCCGCGGCATCTACTTCACCGACGAGGAGAACGCCTGGCTCGATCAGATGTGCGCCCGCATCCGGCGGATTCGCGACCGCCGCAAGCGGGCCATCGCCTGGTACGCCCTCGGCCAGGCCGCCATCTCCAAGCGGCCGTACAACCTCTTCCACCGCGCGAACCTCTACATGCGCACTGCGAACGTCAAGCGGACCTTCGGGAACAAGCGCACCTGGGACCGCCCCTTCGACGACCACTGGCTGCGCTTCGTGGAAAAGGCAAACGCGGCGATCATCGACGGCCACGGCACGTGCCGGGCGATCAGAATGGACGTGCTCGAGGTTCCCGGCCGGTTCGATCTCGTCTACCTCGACCCGCCGTACGTCAACGGCCGTGGCGTCGGAGTCGATTACGCCCACTTCTACCACTTCCTCGACGGCATGATCGAATACGACCGCTGGCCCGCGCGGATCGACTGGCGCTCGAAGCATCGGCGGATGACCGCCACGCCCAACCCCTGGTGCCAGCCGGCTCAAACCCACGAGGCTTTCAAGGCCGTCTTCGAGCGCTACCGCGACTCCATCCTGGCCGTCTCTTACCGCAGCGACGGAATCCCTTCGATCGAAGAACTGGAGGCCATGCTCCGCCGCTGCAAGCGGCGCGTCGAAGTGCACCGCCACGGCAATTATCAGTACGCGTTGAGCACGAATCGCAGGTCGCAGGAAGTGCTTCTGATCGGCTGGTGAATGCGCCGGTGCAATTACTGCCGGACGCGGCGGGCCTGGATGTGCGCCCGGACCAGGGCCACCAGCGCCTTGCGGTCGATCGGCTTCGTGAGGTAATCGTCGGTGCCGCACTCGGTGGCCCGTTCGATATCGGCCGTCTCGTTCAGGGCAGTGACCATGATGATGACGATATCGCGGGTGTTCGGGCTGGTCTTGAGCTGCTTGCAGAGCTCGAAGCCGGACATCTTCGGCATCATGATGTCAAGCAGGATGAGGTCGGGCTTGTCGCGGGCGACGATCTCGAGCGCTTCCACGCCGTTGGTGGCCCCGGTGGTGCGCACCTCGGGCATGTCCTCCAGGTAGACCTCGAGCAGCTCGAGGTTCTGGGCGTTGTCATCCACAATGAGTACGTGGGCCCTGTCGTCCTTGGTCGGCTGATCGCTCATCCCTGCACCGTTGATCGCAAACAACTGTTCGTCGCGGATCGAATCGCGGCCGCGGCAATAGTTAACGCAAAACCCAACCGCCGTCCAGCACGAACTACAGCCGGCGCGACCGGCCGGCGATGTTGGCGACGAACCGCTCGTTGTCGTCGAACCGGCCCATGGCCTCCAGCAGCGCCTCCATGGCCTTGAGCGGGCCGCGGGTCATCAGCGTCCGGCGGATGTTGCGGGCCGCCTCCAGCGCCTCCGGTGTCAGCAGCAGCTCCTCCTTGCGCGTGCCCGACTCGTTGAGGTCGATGGCCGGCCACACACGGCGGTTGGCCAGCTCGCGCGAGAGCATGATCTCCATGTTCCCGGTGCCCTTGAACTCGTTGAAGATCACTTCGTCCATCCGGCTGCCGGTGTCGATCAGGGCCGAGGCGATGATGGTCAGCGAGCCGCCGTGCTCGATGTTGCGGGCCGCCCCGAAAATCGCCTTGGGCTCGTTCAGCGCCCCCGCGGTGATGCCGCCCGACATCGTTCGCCCGCTCGCCCGCTCGGCGACGTTGAACGCCCGGCCCAGCCGCGTGAGCGAATCGAGCAGCACGACCACGTTCTCGCCCGCCTCCACGTGCCGCTTGGCCTTGGCAATCATCAGACGGGCGATGCGAACGTGGCTGGCCACGTCCTGATCGTTGCTCGACGCGATCACCTCGCCGTGGACCGTGCGGCGCATCTCGGTGACCTCTTCCGGCCTCTCGTCGATGAGCAGCACCATCATGTACACGTCGGGGTGGTTCGTGGCGATGCCGTGCGCCATCTGCTGAAGAAGAATGGTCTTGCCGGTGCGCGGCGGTGCGACGATGAGGCCGCGCTGGCCCAGGCCGATCGGCGTCATCAGGTCGATCACACGCATGGAGAGCGGGCTGCCCTTCGTCTCGAACCGCACGGGCACACGCGGGTCGATCGCGGTCAGCTCCTCGAACGGCGTCGCCTCGAGAAAATCCTCGGCCGGCTGGTCGTTGATACGTTCGACGCTCTGGAGCTCGCGGATCGGCGGCCTGCCTTTGCGCTGCCGCTTGACCATCGGGCCCGTGACGGTTTCCCCGCCGCGGAGCCGCATTCGCTGCGAAAGTTCGATGGGCACTGCCACATCGTTGTCACGTACGCGGTAGTTGGCCTCCGGCGCTCGCAGGTGACCCGCGGGGCTGTTCGGGGTTTGGCTGCGGTCGCGCCCGTTCCAGGTTCGAGGCTCGAATGTGCCGGTAACAGTGTCGGTCATTTTCAACTGCGTCCATGGTCCGGTGCGGACAGGCCACGGGGCAGGCTCCTGCGGCACTGGCGACGAGCGGGGCGCTTCCGCTGGACCGAACCGGGTTTCTACGGTTGCTCTTACGGCCAAGGAGAGGCTGCAAGGGAGCCGGCCAGACCCCGCAGGGCAAGGCCGTTCCTTTGCGCTTACATACTAGAGTATGCGCGGTCCGCGAATATTGCAAGCACGCCCCAGACCACGCTCAGCGACTCGATGCCTGGAGGCGAGCGATTCCACGGATGGCCGGACCGTTGTCTTTGTCGATCTCGAGGATCTGCTTGAAGTACTCGATCGCCCGGGCCACGTCGCCCTGCGCTTCCTTGATGCGCGCGAGCTGATCCAGGTTGAAGATAACGTACGCGCTTCGCGGATCGAGCCGGCGATCGAGCGCCAGCGCCCGTTCGTATGCCGTCTCCGCTTCGTCCCAGCGGTGCAGCTTCATCAAAACGCGGCCCCGGCCCCGGTGATACTTCGGCACGGACGGTTTGAGCTGAATGCACCGGGCGAATTCCGAGAGGGCTTCCTCGTGATCGCCCCGCTGCTCCAGCGAGGACGCCAGCATGAAGTGCAGATCGGGATGCTCGGGCATCAGCCCGACCGCCTTGCGCGAGATCGCGATCGCCTCATCGAGGCGGGCGGGATTCTCGCGGACGGCCACCGCCAGGTTGTTCCAGAGCAGCGCGTCGGACGGATCGACGGCCAGCCCGGCCTTGTAGTTCTTGATCGCCTCATCAACGTTGCCCGCCTGGCGCTCCAGCAGGCCCAGGTTCAGCCGGGCGGTGGCACACTGCGGATCGACCTTCACCGCGTGCCTCCACAGCGCCCATGAGTCCTGCCAGATCTTCGTCTGCTGCCAGGTAAGCGCCGCGAACGTCGCGCACACGGCCACGGCCGCGACGGCCACGACCGGCAGCGCGTAGCGCACCCAGCGCACCTCCGCCCGGCGGCGCATGAGCCACAGCAAACCCGCACCGGCCAGCAACCCCCACGTCAGGCAGGCGAGATACGAGTACCGGTCGGCGACAAGCTGCGGCCCGCTCTGGGCCACGCCGAGAACCGGGCTGAGAATCCCTGCGTAGCAGATACCGAGCACCAGCCCGGCGGGCCAGCGCCTCCGCAGGAGGAGCAGCAATACCGCGACGGCTAGAACCACCAGCGCCGCGACCACGTAGCGCAGAGCAAACGGATCGTTATGCACCGGCAGAGGCACGAGCGGCGTCAGATGCAACGGCAGGATCGTCTTGTACGAATAGAAGAACAGCCCGTAGAACGCCTGGGCGATGCGATCGGCAGCGCCCCACTCCTCAAGCGACTTCATGGTCGCAAGCTGCGTCTCCTGAGCCTTGCCCGCCCAGACGGCAAACACCGCCGCGAGCGCCAGGTACGGAACCTTGTCGATGTAGGCGAGCACGGCCCGCGGTGTCGTCCAGCCGGCACGCCCGCCGATCCTCCGCAGCGGGTACACGTCCAGCACGAGCATGACGGCCGGCAGGGTAATGCCCCACGCCTTGCTCAGCAGCGACAGCAGGAGCAGGCCGATCGAGGCCACGTAAAACGCAACCTTTCGCCCGGCGCTCGGGCTGATCGCATAGCGCACGTAGCACAGCAGCGCGGGAATCAGAAAAACCGACGACAGCACGTCGCGGCGCTCCGTCGCCCAGGCCACCGTTTCGACGCGCAGCGGGTGACACGCGAAGACGATCGCTGCGACAAACGCCGCCACGCAGGCCGGCCAGTCCGACGCTCCCTCCTTCGGCGGCAGCACCAGCCGCAACAGGAGCCGGGCGAGAAAGTAAAAAAGCACGGCCACCGCGGCGTGCAACAGCATGTTGGTCAAATGCACGATCTTCGGGTCGAAACCCATGTCGTACCGCTGCTGGACCGGCTCGGGCAACGAGTCGAAACGCGATTGGCCGATCGCGTGGTCCAGGTCGTACGACACCCAGGTCAGCGGGTGATAGTGACCCATCTTGGTCTGGGTGAACATCCAACGGATGTTCGCCTCGCTGAACCCGCGGAGATTGGCGTTCTTCAGAATGACCTTGTCGTCATCCCAGTTGACGAACTTCGCGTCCAGTGCCGGCAGAAACACAAGGAACGCGCACAGGGCCACGAAGACCGGCAGGCCGATGCGCAGCATCAAAGGCGCCGGCCGGCCCCCCTCGATGAAGGACCTGTCCAGCCGGGGCGCGGCCTCGCGTGGCGATTCGGCACGCTGGCGGGCGGGGTGTCGGTCTCTTTGGCGTTTCCTGGGTGGCATGCGTGGGTCGTTCAGCCTCGCGATCCGGGATCGAAGGTTAACGGGTCGGGCCGGGAGCGTCCATTGGCGGGGAGTGGCCAAGGCCCGCGTAACAGCCGTTTGACAGGCTGGGTCGGCACGTTGTGACGCAGTTGTGAACTGCCCGGCTTCCCTTAAACTGTGCGTCTTGTTCGACCCGCAGGCGGCATCTACATGAAGACTTCTGTTGCTCGAATCCTCGGAATGCCTGATCGCGAAGACGGCAGGCCGACGTTGTCTGACTGGGCGCGTGCGCTGGGACCGCTCTTTGCGCCATTTCTAATCCTCGTCTGCGGCGTTCGCCTGGAGCTATTGAAGACGGCCCTGTGCTGGTCGTTCTTCATGATCCCCGGACTGCTGGCGGTGAATCTCTGGTTTCCCGCAAAGCACCCGCTGGGCCGCGGCGTGGCGCGGCTCGGGGTCGCCTCCGTGCTGGCCATGTTCCCGTTCGGCATCCTCGCGTGGCTGGCGTGCACGTTCCACTGGCGGCTGCCGTTTCTCGGCATTCTCTACGGCCTCGTTTACGTGGCGATCAGCGTAGCGCTGGTCGTGCTGCTCGCCAGGGGCAGGAACATGGCGACGGAGGATGACGGCGAGCAAGCGCAGGATTACCCGCTGTCCGCCCCGCGCTGGCTGGCCGGTGTGGCGATCGCGGGCATTGCCCTCGTGCTGTTGGGCGTGGTGCTGTCGGCGCCGCCATCCGCCAACCTCCCGGATGGCCAGCGCTTCGACCGGGACCTTCGCCCGGAGTGGTGGCACGGGGCGGTACTGGGCGGCGTTGGTTCGTTGCTCGCGGCGGGCGCCGTGGCCTTCGCCCTGGGCAAGGCGCGGCGCACTTTCGTCAAGGGTGAGCAGGACGAGCAACCGCAGTTGGAGCCGACTCGTCGCCAGGACGCGCGCGGCCGGCGTCGCGTCAAGGGGGCCGACAAGACGTTCGACGAGCGCCTTGGGGAACAGTGGTCGGTCGCCCTGATAGCACTGATCTGGCTGGCTGCGGCCGGTTTCACGGTTCACATCATGCAGGCCGCGTACTCCGTTTCGGTGCCGAACATGGAGGACCTGCGCCGTGGGGCGCTGCCCTGGAACGTGGACGACGTCGCGTACGTCTCCGAAGCGCTCGATTACCTCGACGGTCAACCGATGGGCAAGTACGAGCCGTCGCTGGGCGGCACGTTCGATCTGGCTCGCAGCAGCATGTCGCCGCTGACCGCTCCGCTGGTGGCGATGTTCGCCGCGGTGACGGGCGTCTCGCCCGCCGCGCTGCACCACAGCGTCATGCCGCCGCTTGTCTTCCTCGTCGGGATGAGCTGCCTCGCCGCCGCCGTGATGACGGTGCTGCGCTGCCATCGCTGGGCGGTTCCGCTGGGTGTGCTCGTGGCGGTCATGCTGATCTTCAAGACGTGGGACTACGCGCGGTGCGTCGTGGAGATGATCGTCTACCGGGCCATGCAGACGAAGTCACTGCATTTGCTGCTGGCTCACCCTCTCCAGTTGGCGACGCTCGTCCTGCTGATCGAGCGTCCCAGCCGGCGTCATTTCGGCGCCACGGCCGCCGTGGCGACCGTGGGGTACGGCATTCATCCGCTCGCCGCGATTCTGGGAATGGTCTGGGCGACGGCCATGCTGGTCGGCACCGCCGTCGGCCGGCGCAAGGCGCTGCCCTACGTCGCCGCGCTGCTGGTCATCTACTGCGGGCTGGGCGGGCTGTATCACCACGAATCCAAGCGGCCGAAGCTGCATCCGCTGGCCGCGAGCGGGCGCACGGCCGGCACGCCGATTCAATCGCGCGACCTCGTGCGCGTCGATTCGTACGTTTTCAGCATCGACCGGAGTCTCAAGGGTGCGCTCGAGGCCGGCAAGGTCACGCGCGAACTGATTCGCGCGTTCAACCGGCACGACGCACGGCTGCGCATCGACAGTGCCATCACCTATGACGAAGAAGAGGAAAGCTGGACGATCGGCAACGGCAACGGTTACCGCGTTCTCAAGAAGGCCGATCGCCTCGACGTCTACCAGAGGCACGGCCAGCCGGTGCTTCGCCACGACCCGTTCTGGGCCTTTGGCTCGAACACGCTGTTTCTGGCCGGCGCGCTGGCCGTCCCGCTGGTGCTGGCGTTCGGCGTCTGGAGGCGTGAACTGGTCTGGGTCGGGCTGATCGGGGCCGCGGTTCTTCTCACGCTCAACATCGAGCCGTTGGGCCGCCTGCTCAATTTCGCGTTGCCCACGTCGATCATGTGGCGGGCGCGGTGGTTTTTGCCGGCGCTGGTGAACGTGGCCGTGGTGGCCGCCGTTCTCCACTGGGCCGTGCTCGTACTGATCCGCTCGCCGCAGCATTCCGCGGGGATGTTCCGCCGGTTTGCCGCGTCGCTCGTCGCCATCGGCGCATTCGGCCTCATGCTCTACAACACGACGAGCATGCCGGTAAGAGTCGGTGAGAAGCCCCGGAACCTCAGCAAGTTCAGTGACGACATTCACGAACTCGTGGACCTGCTCGGCGGGACGGACGCCAGCCCCTACGTGTTCGGCCCCTTCCTCGTCCAGCACGAACTGCCCCAGTTGATGCCCAACATCCGGCTCGTCTTCTCCCGGGACAAGTTCATGCGCCCGGCCAAGGAACCGAACGCTCGCAATGTGGCGCTGGGAGTTCAGGAGCGACTCAGCCGCGGCGCCCTTACGCCCGAACAGCTCGAGGTGCTGCTGTCGGTCTATCCCGGCATCGATCACATCGTGACGTACAACGTCAAGGACAGGGTGAACTCGGAAAAGGCGCTCGAGCAGGAAGGCTGGCAGCGGATCGCTCGCGCCGGCGTGTACGACTTGTGGCGAGCGCCCCAGTCAGCCACCAATGCCGGCGGCACCGCCGATCGAAGCCCATGAGCAGGAAACCGCGCAGCAAGCGGGAGAGGCGAAAACAACCCGCCCCGTCAGTCGGCCCGCGTGTCGATTGGCGCGTGCCGTGCGCCGTCGCCGGCTTGTGCGTCGTGCACTTTGTTCTCGCGGTAACGAGCGTTCTGCACAAGTCCAACACCTACGACGAGCTCGCCCACCTGACGCGCGGCTACTCCTACCGCCTGACGGACGATTTCCGGCTCGGACCGCCCCACCCACCGCTGGCGCATTACTGGGCGTCGCTGCCCGGGGCTGGCGAAGCCATCAAGTTCCCCAGGCTGGATCAACCAGCGTGGCACGAATCCGACGTCTGGACCATCGGCCGAGAGTTCTTCTACTACAAGAACCTCGGCAATGCGGCGATCATCGATTCGCTTCTATGGAGCGGCCGGGCGATGATCGCCCTGTGGAGTGTCGCACTCGGCCTGCTGGTGTTCTTCTGGTCGCGCCGGCTGTTCGGTACGGCCGGTGGCCTGCTGTCGCTGACGCTGTTCGCCTTCAGTCCGACGATGCTCGCCCACGGCCGGCTGGTGACAACGGACTGCGCCGTCGCCCTCTTCTTCCTGTGCTCGCTGGGGACGATCTGGTGGATGCTGCACCGCATCTCGCCGGCCTCCGTGGCGTTGAGCGCCGCCTCGCTCGCCTGCCTGTTCCTCGCCAAGATGTCGGCCGTGCTGATCATCCCCGTGGGGATTGTTCTGCTCGCGATCCGGCTGGTGAATCGCGAGCCGTTGGTGGTCTCTCTCGGGCGTCTACGGCGGGAGATTCGCTCGCGGCTGGGGAAGGCCGGCTGCTGCGCGGCCGTCATGGCGATCTGGATCGTCGTCGTGTACGCCGCTATCTGGGGAGCGTACGGCTTTCGATATGACGCGATGCGCAACGCGGTGGCCGGCCAGGACCGATTCTTCTCGCCCAACGGCGTACCTGAGGGCAAGACCATCTGGGAGCATCAGCTTCGCGGGCTCGATCACTTGAAGCCCGTCATCGGATGGCTCCGCGAGCATCGCGTCTTTCCGGAGGCATACATTTACAGCGCCGTGTTCTCGTCGCAGACGGCGCGGGGCCGCAACGCGTTTCTGAACGGCCAGATCAACATCACCGGATTTCGATGGTACTTCCCGTACACGTTCCTGGTGAAGACGCCGCTACCCCTGTTCGGGTTGCTGGCACTGGCCGCCGGGGCCCCGTTCGTGCGCAAGCGCACCACCGCGGGGCAGGAACCCGGTGAAGCATCCAGGGGCCATCGAGTGTTGCGATTTCTCTATCGCAGCTCGCCGCTGCTGGTTTTCTTTGTGGTTTACTGGGCCGCGTCCCTGCGCAGCAATCTGAATATCGGCCACCGGCACGTGATGCCGACCTACCCCGTGCTGTTCATCCTCTGCGGGGCGTGCGCGGCCTGGCTCGGCGCGTCGTCGCGATGGGTGCGCGGACTCGTGCCGGCGATGTGCGGCCTGTTCATCCTGGCGTCGCTGTCCATCTATCCGGACTACCTGGCGTATTTCAACTGGACCATCGGCGGCCCGGACAAAGCCTATTACCATCTCGTGGACAGCTCGCTCGACTGGGGACAGGACCTGCCCGGCCTGGCGGCGTATCTCGACCGCCGAAAGCGCGACGGCCAGACGGGCAACGTCTATGTGTCGTACTTCGGCAGTGGAAAAGAGCGGGCGGTCGAACACTTCGGCATCGAGGCGACCATGCTGCCCTTGCGCCTCAGCGCCGATGCCACGGGCGACTACGCCTATCGTCCGGGCCTCTACATCATCAGCGCAACCAACCTCCAGCAGGTGTACAACAGCGATCGCAGCAACGTCTGGACGAAGAAGCTCGAGGATGCGTATCAGCAGTTCCGGCCGGCGTTCGAGAAGTTAGCGACCACCGCGAACACGGACACGGCTCGCCAGCCGTTCACGGCGGAGAAGTTCCGGAAGGCGTTCGATCAATTTCAGCGTCGCCGGTTCGCGCGACTATGCGCGTACCTTCGCACGCGTGAGCCCGACCACCTGGTCCATCACACGATCCTCGTGTTTGACCTGGACGCGCAAGAGCTGGCCGCGGCGCTCGAAGGCCCCCCACCGTATCCGCGTCAGTAGCGCCACGAGGTCAGAGATCAGAAACCGGAAGTCGGGGAGCCGCGGGCGAAGCTTGGCCATCGCCAATCGCACTGCTCAAGAGCCGTGCCACACTGGATGCTTGTCGACTTTCGCCACGGCCTGACCGCGCTTCGCTCCGTCAGACCGTGCCACTCGCTGGCAAGGTCACGCAGGCGATGCCACTCGCGCTTGTGGCATGTGCATCCTGCCCATGAATCACGGGCTGGAAGCCCGTGCCACACAAGGCTACACCGCCGCTTTGGCGGCCTTCAGCGCCGGTTCGTAATCCGGCTCGTTAGTCACTTCGCCGACGTACTGGGCGTGCGTGATCTTCCCGTTCTTGTCGGCGACGAATACGGCCCTCGACAGCAGACCGAGTTCCTTGATGTGCACGCCGAAGGCGTCGCCGAATGACTGGTACTTGTAATCGCTGCCGGTTTTGACCGCCTCGATCCCTTCGGCGGCGCAGAACCGCTTGGCGGCGAACGGCAGGTCCATGCTCACCGTCAGAATGACCACGTCGTCAGACAGGTCAGCGGCCTTCTCGTTGAACCTGCGGGTCTGCGTCGCGCAGACCGGTGTATCCACGCTGGGCACCACGCTGAGAACGAGCACATTCCCCGCAAAATCCTTGTCCGTGATGTCGCCCAGGTCCTGCCCGGTGACCTTGAAGCTCGGCAGGCGGTCGCCCGGCTTGACCTCCTTGCCGACCAGGGTCATGGGGTTGCCCTTGAACGTGATGACGCCCTTACGTTCTTCCATCGCGGTCCTCCTTTATCTCGCAGTGTGACGGCCAATGCCGGCCCTGAACATCAGGCTGCACGGTCCGGGATGATTGCGCGCCGCCCGCCCGTTAGCAAGCGACTGCGTGCGATTGCCGGCCGGATGCGGTAATAGAAGCACTCGCGAGCGCCGGCGCAGCGGTGCGCCGCAGCCAAGGAGCCGCCGTGATCGATCAGAACCCGCAGGAAAACCAAACCAGCCGGGCGTTCGCCCTGGAAACGTCACTGGTCGCGGCGGCGGCGCTGTTCGTCGTCTTCGGTTTTCTCCGCAGCGAGGTGGTCAACGTCGTAACCTACGAGCTTGCGCAAACGCCACCCGCCCCCGCGTGGCTGACCTACTGGCCCCCTGCCCTCGGCGCTTTCATCATCATCTGCCCAGCCCTCCTTGCACGCCGCCAATCTCCCCCCGGTGTGCCCCTGCTCTCGAGCAGTGCTTCAGCGCATACTCCTGTCAGCCCCCCTTTGGCCGCCGCGCCCGCCCTGATCACGATTGCCATCGCGATTCTCTGGCTGGCCGGCCTTCGACCGACGGTCGTCGTCGCCGGCATCGCCATCGCCACATTTGCCTGGGCGGCGGATCGCCTCTGGCAGAGGGCGAAAGTCGCCGGCGCGCCGCTCGGCCTCGAACGGGCGGCCCCCTGGATCCTGGCGATTGCCATCGTCGGCGCCACAGCCTGGCACGCTGCCGAGCAGATCAGCCTGTGGCGGCACTTCATGCTCGGTTACGCAGACTTCGGCCGCTTCACGACCGCGCTCGAAAACTGCCTGCCCTGGAAGGACGTCGGCCCCGCGCGTTTCTCCCATCCCCTGATGGCGACGCACTTCGTGCCGCTGTTCTACGCGCTCGTGCCGCTGTACGCCGTCTTTCGTTCGCCGGCGTTCCTGATGGTCGTCGGGCCATTGGTTCTGAACGTGGCTGCCGTCGCCTTTTACCGGTACTGCTCGAAGACAAGCGGCTCGCGCTTGACCGGGCTGCTCGTCGCTCTCGCGTGGATCGCGCTGCCTTCCGTCACGCGCCTGCCCTATTCGAACACGTACGGCTTTCAGACGCCCTACCTGGCGGTGCCGCTGCTGGCCTTCGCCATGACGCTGCGGCTCGACGGTAAGCGGCGAGCCTCGTGGCTGCTGCTGGCCGCCGCGGCGCTCTGCCAGGAAACGGTGTGCGGCGTAATCTTCGGCTGGGGCTGCTACCTGCTGATCCGCGGGAACCGCCGTGAGGGAGCCGTCACCGCTCTCGCCGCGCTGGGTTATCTCGCGCTGTGCACGCTGGTCATCATCCCGGCCTTCGCCGGCGGCGGCTCCTACGAGCGCCTGAGCCTCTTCGGTGACCTGACCGCCGCCAGCATCCTGGATCGACTCAGCAGAGGGCGGGTGTGGCTCTATCTCGGCGTTTTGGTGTTCCCCCTGCTGCCTCGACTTGTGCGCGGCGCCGGCGTGCTGATCGCCGCCGTGCCCACGCTCGCCCTGATCGTGCTGCTCCAGCAGGCGGACTACCTGAACATCAAGTACTGGCATCAGGCAACGGTGCTGCCGGTGCTGTTTCTGGCGGCCGCCACGGGTATCGCGAATCATCGAGCGAGCGCGAATCTCGAGAAGCTTCCCAGCCGTAACAGACTTGGCGCGAGCATTGTCCTGCTGGCCAGCGTGCTGATGTTCCAGCAACTGCTCGGCCTGTCTCCGGTGAGCCGGGCGTACCAGCTTTTCGCGAACCAGCCGCCAGTGAGCCGCAGCGATCCGCGGCACGTCGTCGTGGAAAAGATTCGCGCCGGGTACGCGCCGAACTCGACGGTCGTCATCGCCACGCAGCGACTGGCGGCGCACTTCATCGACTACCGCATGGTGTACACCTTGGGCAATGTCGCGCTGCCCGCGCCGAGCCGACGCACGCAGATTCTCATCATCGACACGGCGGACCGGTGGGACCCGGTCATCGCCGCCGGCGAAGGCGAGCGTTACGTTGAGATAGCTGAGGCCGCCGGCTTCGTCCTGATCGATCGGGTCGGCCCGATCCTGGTGCTGCGCTACCAGCCTCCCGTGATGTTGCAACCGGCCTAATTGCGCAATGCCGCACCGGCCACACCGATTCGTACGCAGATGTCCTCGCAGCGCCGGCAACCCCGTCCGAGCCGCGACCGTCAGGGAGCGGATACAACGTAAAGGCCCCGCCGAGCAGACACTCTCGCATCCTGCTTCGTGACGCCGGAATTCACCGCGAAACGTTGACGGCCGAGGAAAGGTTGTCGCCTCCTCCGCTCCCTCACGGTCGCGGCTCGGACGAGCATTCGCCGATCCCATCGACACCGCGGTATGCGTGCGTTGCGGCGGAAGAACAGTGCAAAGTGTGACACAGATTGTCACACCTTGCGCCATTGCGTGTCGGCGGCCTTCGTGCCGTCGGGCAGTTCGGTCAGCGTGTAGTCACCGAAGACGTGCGGCGCGTCCTTGCGCAGCACGTCGCAGACCATCGACGCCACCTTGCGAATCTCCGTCTCCGCGTGGACGTTGGCCCGCATCTCGATAAAGTGCCGCAGCGCCCGGGCGTTGCCCGTGATGAAGATCTTCGTCTCGGTCGCGTTGGGCAGCACCGACCGCGCCGCCTGCCGGGCGAGCTTCCGCCGCAGCGTCTTGTCCGGCTCGGCCGCAAAATACCGCTCCAGCCCCTCCACCAGGCGGACGTACGCCTCCTGGCATTGCCCGATCGATTGGCGCCATATCTCGTGCAACTCGGCGTCCTCGGCGATGCAATCCGGCTCGACGAAGTCGGCCGTGGACTCGTCCACGTAGCGCTGGGAAAGCTGCGAGTACCCGAAGCCGGCCCGGTGCCGGACCAGCTCGTGCGTGAACGACCGCGACACGCCGGTCACGATCAGGTTCCACACCGCATGCTCGAGCACGCTGCCATGGCCGACGGAAAGTAGCCGTTCGATGTACGCCTGGTTGCCGCCCGGCCGCGGCTTGGCGAAGCTCATGTAGCACACCCGCCCGGCAAGCTCGACGAGCTTCTCGCCGGCGATCGACGTGTCCGTCGACCATGTGCTGACGCCATGATCTTCCAGGAATCGATCAATCTCGCCGTCGTCGAGCACCTGCCGGCCGACCAGGTAAACGTGCGGTTCGCGAATGATGTTCATGGAATATCGGGCACCCGTTGCTGGTGGAAACCTTCAATCAACACGGTATCAGGCCGCTCAAGGCAAGCCGCCGCCCTGATGGGCGTACATAGCCCACGCGGCATGCGGATGCAAACTGCGCCGCGCTCCGCATTGCATCGCTTTCGCAAGTGGATAGCATGCCCAAACGGTGAACGCGGCCGCAAGCATTTGACGCTCGGGCGGTAGCGAGCGGCAGCCGACTTTATCAACAGGCCCGGCATTTATCCCATGCCCGATCAGAAAAACGGAAACCACCCGAGCGGCGACCGATCCGGCGTCGCCGAGAAGCTGCTCATCCTCGGCCTCGACGGCGCCACCTGGGACGTGCTCGACCCGCTGATGGACACCGGGCGAATGCCGAACCTCAAACGCCTGGTCGACGGCGGCACGCGCGGCACGCTGCTCTCCACCGTCCCGCCCATCACCCCGTCGGCCTGGACGACCATGATGACCGGGCGCAGCCCCGGCAACCACGGCATCATCGACTTCGAACGATACGACGTCCACACCAACCACCTCACGTTCAACACGACGAACGCTCTTCAGCGCGTCCGCACCATCTGGCGGACGCTGGGCGACCGCGGGCTGCGCGTCGGCTGCATCAACATCCCGATGACCTATCCGCCCGTGAAGGTCAACGGCTTTCTCATCAGCGGCTTCGAAGCGGTGAGCACGGCCGCGGAGTTCGCCTACCCGCCCGAACTCAAGCAGGAGATCCTCCAGCGCTGGCCGGACTACACCTTCAAGAACACGTGGCGGCGAAAGACGTTCGGCGGCGATTCCCTCTACGCCCGCAACCTCGCCGACATAAGCCGGAGCTTTTACCAGGGTGCGGAAGTGATGGAGTATTGCGGCGATCGCTTCGGCTGGGACGTCCTGATGATCGTCTTCAAGCTGGTGGACAACCTCCAGCACAAGATCTGGCGCTACATCGACTCGCGCAACCGCGAGCGCTTCGCGAAGCGTTGTCGCATGGCCGAAGACTGCTTCGCCGAGCTCGACGTGGTCATCGGCCGCATCCTCAGCTACGCGTCCGCGAACGGCGCGCACGTTCTCATGCTGTCCGACCACGGCCACGGCTCGCTGGACGCCAAGGTCCAGCCCAACCTCATGCTGAAGCATTGGGGATACCTCAAGCTGCGTGAGGGCGGCGCCCAGGCCCAGACGCGAGCCCGGCACTCGGTCGGCAAACTCTTTCGCAAGAAGGGCCGCTTCGCCGCGGGCAACTTCAGCATCAGCGAGGACCTGGCGGTCGATTTTGCCCGTACGCAGGCCGCGGTGATGCATGCCGGCATGGCCGGATTCCTGTACGTCAACCTTGAGGGCCGGCAGGAGACGGGCATCGTCCCGCCGTCGGATTACGAACGCCTGCGCGACGAGCTCAAGAGCCGTTTCGAGGACGCGACGTGCCAGGATCGAGACGGCCGGACCGTCCCGATCTTCGAGGCGGTGCACAAGCCGGAGGAGTTGTACGGCTGCACGCGTAAAGGGCGCGAGTGGCTGCCGGATTTGCTTCTCTGCCCGCGGCCGGGGTTCGCCGTCGTGCGCAAGATTCGCGGCAGCAGCGACGTAACCTGGGTCCCGCTGGCGCGGCTCGAAGGAACGCACCGGCCGGAAGGCGTCTGGGCGGTTCGCGGCCCCGGCGTGGCGGCGGGCAAGCGCGTCGATTCACAGATCATTCATATTGCCCCGACCGTGCTCGCCATGGTCGGCGTCCCCGTGCCTGCCGAAATGGAAGGCGCGCCGATCGCCGAAGCCTTCGATCCGAAGCTGACATTCGAGATTGACGAGTCTTCCAGCAGCGCAGAGGCAGCGCCGCAGCAGCAAGCAGGCGAGGTGTATACGCAGGAGGAAATGGCCCGTCTTACGGAGCGTCTGATCGACCTGGGGTACCTTGAGTAGCCGCCGGCTGCGACGCGACGCGGCGCCGTGCCGCTTCCGCGCGTTGGCGGGCCCGCATCCTGCCGGCCCGTGTGTTCATCATGCTGCGCTCCGCCGCTTCCTTGACCTTCTCGAGGAACTGCTGGTTGTCGAGCATCCAGCGATCGACCTTGCGTCCGGCGATGTAAACCGAAGGCGTGCCGATCACTCCGAGTGACTTGCCCAGCTCGATGTCCTCATGGACGCGCTTCTTGACGTCGTCGGAACGCATGTCCGCGAGGAAACGGTCCGGGTCGAGATTCAGCGCGGCTGCCACGTCGTGCCAGTTGACCTTCCCTTTGAACATGTCCTGGTGTTCGAAGAGGTAATCGTGAGCTTTCCAGAAGGCGTCCGTCCCACCCTGCAATCGCGCCGCTTCGGAGGCGCAGGCCGCCTCGCACGCCTGAGGATGAAGATTGATGGCCGAGTACGGATTGCACTCTTTGCTGAGCGGGTAGTGCTTCCAGGCGATCTCGAGGATATCGCCGAAGATCGGGGCAATGCGGTCCTCGAGCTCCTTGTTGAACACCCTGCACGCCGGACACTGGAAATCGCTGAACACGACCATCATCAGCTTCAGTGGGCCCCGGTTGCGGATCGGGTCGTCCGCACGAAGCTTGATGTCGAAATGCTCGTGCGCCCAGTAACGCGCCACGAGGCCGTTCGTGTCTTTGGCGATCTCGGCGAGCTGCCCGCGGTAAGCCGCGTTCTGGTGGTTCATGAAATCCGCCCGTGCCAGGCTGTACTCGGCGAAGATCAGGGCCAGCGCGCACGCGATCGTCACGAGGGCCAATCTCACCGACGGATAACCGCGCCGCTCTCGTTTGACGGGCGTTATCGACTCTGCGGCCGACGGTAGCGTGCCGTCTGGTGCGGAAGCAGCGTTATCATGTTCATCGCCCGATGCCGGAGGCGTCGCCAAGGCAGGCGTCGCCGGCGCTTTGCCCAGTTGCTTGCGCGGCAGGAGCACCAGCACCCCGATGAGCAGCAGGAAATTGATGGCGTGCGACGCGAGGCACCAGGTGCACTTCACGTCCATCTCGGAGAAAAGCACATATATGAAGAACGCGGATACAACGCAGCCCGCCATGACCGTAAAGGTCGGCAGCAGATGCCAGTACCACCGGTCGGGGCTCGGCCGGCCCACAAACGCGAACCAGACGGCCAGCGCCGTGAAGTAAAACCAGCCCAGCAGGGCAATCGGCGTCCCCGGCTGCGCTCCCGTCACCGAGTCCGGTTCGACGAATGAGAACGTCTGGAAGGAGAACACCGACCACCTGGTCTTCAGGACCTCGTCGCAGTTGAAGGTGGGGTTCTGCTCCGGCGCGCAGATCGACGCGAAAAACCCGGGCCCTTTCGCGTTGGACGTGTGCTTCTCGGTCAGGTGCATATTGATCCAGCACCCGCCGAGAGAGAGCAGCACGAGGGCGGCCACGACAAATCCCGCCTTCTTCATTCAGGCCAACCTCTCATCGCCTCATGCATGCTCAACATCGCCCCACAAGAGCCCGCCATCGGGGAGCGAGAGAATAATCAGATCGCTCCGCGCGCACAACACAATCGATCCTATTATGGACCACCATGGTCGGGCAATCGCGTCGCGCCGATTGAGGCCCCCGGCGGCCGTTCGGCCCACCTCATCCACGTCGCCTTGAACTCGTTCAGGTTCTCCTGCGTGACGACGATCGGCGGCGACAGGTACGTGCCCATGCTGCTCGGTTCTCCCTTTATCGCCGCACGGCACATGCGGATGGCGTATTCCGCAACGAGGCTGTAATTGACGCCCACCATCGTTGGGCACGAGCCGTCGGCGATCCTCGGCCAGTATTCCGGTATGGGCCCGAATGTAACGAGCCTGCAACCTTCCGGGAGCAAGCGCTCCTTCGATGGCAGACCGCGTATCGGCCAGTCATGGGTTGCGACCCACCCTTCCAGCCGCGGATAGCGCTGCATGTACTCCGACATGATGCGGCGCGCCACCTGCGGGATTCCGTTGCAGTCGAGCTCGCGCAGTACGCGGATGCCGGGATACGCCCCGATCCGCCCGTGAAAGCCGAGGTAGCGGTTCGTACGCTGGTCGTGCCGCCCCTCGTCGTCGACGACGGCGATGATGCCCTTCCCGTCCAGCACCTGATCGATCGCGTCCGCCAGTGCCCGCCCGACCGCCAGTTCGTCCGCACCCGAGTGGAAAAACGGCAGCTTGGCCGGCACGGGTCTCAGCAGCGTAACGACGACGACTCCTTTCGACCGCAGTTCCTCGAGGGGGGCGACGAGTTCCTCCGGGTCGGCCGGTTCGATGCACAGGCCGAGCATTCGCCGGGAATACAGGTCCTTCAGGAGCTGAATCTGAGCGGAAGCGCTGCGCCGCCGCGGCGCAGCCGGCTTCACTTCGATCCCCTCCAGCGTCTCCCGCTGGCGCAGAGCGGTCGCCGCCAGCACGTTCCACACCGGATCATCCTCCGACAGCCCGACAACGGCGATGAAGCCGGTCTTCGGTTCTTGCATGACCGGTGGGGAATCCGGATTGCACGCCCCCGACAGACTCACGATGGCCGCCAGGTAAACGACAATCGTCGCCCGCAGGAAACAGGCGACAACTCCGCCGCGTGCGGGCCGTGAAGACCGATGGCCGGAGCAACTTGCGGGCCCGCCTTGCCAAACCCGTGTATCGATGAGATAATCCCTTGGTTCGGGTAATGGGGAATCAAAGTGATCACGCGTAAACGGTGACAAGAACGCATGGGAGCCATTATCGAGGCGCTGCATCGTCTTCAGACCATTCAACGCGACCTTGACATCCTCCGTGGCAAGGAGGAGTCCATACAACGGCAGATTCGAGCGTGCAAGCGCCAGCTTGCCAGCAACGAATCCGAATACGACGCACATCGACAGAGCATCACCAAGTGCCAGCATGACATCAACATCATCGAGCTGGACCTCAAGTCCGCTGAGGACGCGCTGAGCAAGCATCGCCAGGCACTTAACGCCGCCAAATCCAACAAGGAGTATGCCGCCATCCTGACGGCCATCAATACCGAAAAAGCCGATACCGCCAAGCTCGAGAACCGCATGCTCGGCCTGATGTCCGAGAAGGAGCAGCTTGAGGCCGGCTCGAAAACCTTCGTCGACGAGCGCCAGCGGATCAACACTCGCCTTAAGCGGATCGAGGCGGACCTGGCCCAATACCTCGACAACGTCCGGCCGGAGTACGAACGGCTGACGAAGGCCTGCGACGAGGCCGCTGCCGACGTCCCGCCATCGGCCCTCGCCACGTTCAAAAGAGTGGCCGACAAGCACGAGGGCGAAGGCCTGGCCGAGGCCGTTCGCGTCTCCACCCGCCGCGACGAGTACGTTTGCAGCGGCTGCAACATGTCGCTGACGCTCGAAGTCGTCAACCAGCTCCGCAGCCTTGACGACCTGCAGTTGTGCAACTCCTGCGGGCGGATCCTCTTCCTGAAGGATCCGACGACCTGAGCATCGACGCCGCCGGCTGTTTTTTTCTCCTCAGGCCAGCGGGTCACGCGCGACGCCCCCTTCTGCGGCCGGAGGCCGGCCCCTGCTTTTCCCTGCCGGCAGCGCCGGCCCGACAAACCGACAAGGTCTGCATCGGAATCGAGAGACATCGACATTCGCGCAGAAGACGCGAGCGGACCGGACAGGTGAACACCGCGGGCCGAAACACCATCGCACCGGGTGCGCCGAAACCGCGGCGGACTCGTCGGGATCGACAACGGTGATGTCATCGCCGGCGTCGTTCAGAAATACCGCCGAGCTTGGCTTGTCATGCGGTTGTCTTTAAAGATTCCGCCGTGCGGGCCGCCGTTCGAGCAAATGGAAACGGCGCCACCCGCCGAAGGGCACATGGACGGGACTCAAAGGACAGGTACGCGACGATCGAGGCGAATATCCATTTCGGGCCGTTGCCCTTATTGCCGTCGTCGATCGCTGGATGTGACTCGCCTTCAAAAGCCTCTCCTCCGCTCCCAGGCGTAATTGCCCGCGCGCTCCGCTCCGGGGAAGAAGCATGAGGCAGAGTTCAAAGCAAGCGTAGGATTCTCATTCCTCTCACTGGTTACTCGATGACACCGTACCACGGCATCCGACAACAGTCAATGAAAAAACACAACTTAGGCGCGATGATCGTGACACAGTCTGTCACCGCGCGTTGATAAACAACAACAGAGATATTCGTCCGCGACAATTGCCTGTTTCGTTGCCCCTGCCCCCACTGGATGACCATGGATCCCGCGCTAAGTGTTTACCCTCTGTTGAGTAGGAGTTGTACCGCAGCAGTGACGTGGTTCCCCGTTCCAGATGGGGACTCACGCATGGGGATTCCGGCCTGCGCGGAATTGGCTTTCATCAGCCAGCAAGGCCAGGCGGACAAGCTCGGCAATGGATGATGTGGCCGTCTTCGCCACGATGCTCGCGCGATAGGACTCGACCGTTTTCGGCTTGAGGCGAAGCTTTTCGGCGATAGCCGGGGTTCGGTAACCGCCGGCGATCAGATGAAGAACGTCGCGCTCGCGGGGCGAGAGTTTCGCGATTCTCGTGCGTGCTTCCGCGGTCGCAATGCCTTCTTGCTTGCGCGTGCGGCTTCGTCGGATCGCATGCTGCGTGGCTTCCAACAACTCCTGCTCGTTGTACGGCATTGTCAGTACGTCGACGGCCCCCAGTTTCATAACTGCCACAACACCGGAGATATCCCCACTGTCAGTAAGGACAACCACGGAGAGCGGCAGGTCTCGCCGGTTCAGCTCCACTTGAATGGAAAGGGCGTCATCGGGAGACGAAGACAATCTGGTGATCGCACATCCCGCGCAGTTTTCATCGAGATTTTCAAAGAATTGCGTCGCCGACGCACACGGCGACCAGACAAGCCCCACGCTCTGCACCAGCCGCCCAATCGCCTTCGCCGTTTCCGACTTGAAGCCGACTATGTATACAACCGGTTTGGACTCCAATCGCGGCCCTCCGACGATATCCGGGTTGGCCCACTCCAAGGGCCCGGATACGCAAGCACTGAAAGGGTAGGGGATTATTGTAGACCGTCCTCAGGAAAACACAAGTCCTCCATGCCGTACGTGCACCCCAGTGCAGTTATTGCGGCCGCGCCGCCAACCGTCAGTTACCACTTCAACCAAGCCGATCACTCCCACGGAAGCAGCACCACGTTGCCCTGCACTTTGCGCGAATCGACGTACTCGTGCGCAGCCGCCGCCTGACTCAGTGGAAACGTGCGGTCCAGTGTCGGATGGATGGCTCCTGATGCAATCAGGCGGAATCCCTCCTCCAATTCCTCGCGGCTGCCCATCATCGACCCGCGAATCTGGTGCTGGCTGAAGATCAGCGCAGCGAAGTTGAGCTCCGCCTTCACGCCGCCGACCAGCCCGAAATTGACGAAGATCCCCGCCGTCCTGAGCGACGCCAGGTTGTCGCGGAACACCCCGCCGCCGATGTTGTCGATGACCACGTCCACCCCTGTGCCGCCGGTCCATTCTCGAACGGCATCGCGAAAGCTCGTCGTGCTGTAATTGACGACCAGGTCGGCGCCGCATCGCCTCACGAAGTCGAACTTCTCGTCCGCACCGACTGTCGTGGCCACCTGGGCGCCGAGATATCTGGCCATCTGTATGCACATGCTTCCGCTTCCGGACGCCCCCGCCTGGACAAGCACTTTCTGGCCGGCGTGCACCTCGCCCAGCGTCTTGACGGCGTGCACGGCGGTCACCGTAACGAGCGGAGCGGCCGCCACCTGTTCCGGCGGCAAGCCGGTCTCATCCGGCAGGACAAAACGCGTCGGCACTTTCATGTACTGCGCGTATCCGCCCCACGTCGATGTGCCTGTCACACTGTAGCTGGGCGCGTGATTGTCCGGCACGATGTCCCAATGGGCCGGATCCAGCGGGTAACCCGGCGCGACGATCACCCGCTGCCCGGCGGACAGCCCGTGCGACTCGCCGGTGATTTCCTTCACCTCGCCGGCGATGTCCGCCCCCATCACGTGCGGCAGCGGCGTCGGCTTCCGGATGCCACCCACCCGCAGGAACAGGTCATAGTGGTTGATGCCGCAGGCGAGAACCTTGACGATCGTGTAGCCGTCCTCCGGCTGCGGATCGGCGATGTCCTCGTACTTGAACACGTCGTAGCCACCGAACTCGTGAATCACTGCTGCCTTCATGTCGTGACTCCCTGCCAAGAGGCTGACCGTTCACCCGCCCCGCCGCCGCTCCATGCTGCTCCTCCGCATCGATTCCGCGGTTGTCGTCGCGAATGTTCTTGCGCCCCGCATAACTCGCCCAACCGGCAGAACCGGCATCCGCAGGTTGCGCGACCCCTTCCGGCCCGGCCTCGTTCATGAATCGCCAGATTATGGGACGCGAGCCGGCAAGTCTCCAGCACCAGCGCCTCCGACCGCAGCGGCCGCGATTCTGCCGGTTGTACAACGGACGCTGGCCCGCAACCAAACCAAACCGCCAGCGCCAGATGCTGGCAATGAAAAGCTCGCCTGGACAATCCCAATCCCGCCCGTGGCGGTCCGGCCTAGAGGTACCGCTCGCAAGCGTCGTGATCATCCTGGTGCTGCTCGGCTCGCTTACGCCGTTCTCGATGGACGCCGGCCGACCCGGTGCGTTCCACGCGTCGGCGATCGGCTGGCCGCGACCGAACGTCGCCGACGTGCTCGTCAACCTCGCGATCTATCTGCCGGTCGGTGCGAGCCTTGTCCTGGCGGCCCGCGCACGAACGTCGGCCGGCGTTGCCGTGTTGATTGCAGTACTCGGCTCCGCCAGCCTGAGCCTCTTCGTCGAAACGATGCAGACGGCCATCGCAGGACGGTACCCGTCCTGGTTCGACGTAGAGCTGAACGTCCTGGGCGGCTGCGGTGGCGCGATTGCTGCGGCATTGCTCGCCGGCGCGTTGGGCCGGCGGCTGCTGGCGTTTCACGATTTCTGCCGCCGAAATCCGAAGCGGGTGCTCGCACCCGCTGTGACGGGGCTCGTGCTATGCGCAGGGCTGCTGCCGGTTTGGCTGGTCTGGGACACGCCGGAACTACACGCGCGGTTTCGAGACGCGCACATCCCCCTCGTGGCAACGGCGCTTGCCGGCCGCCTTGTGCCCGCAGGTCCGCCCAATCACGCCGCATGGCAGGAGACGTTCGTCGACATGAACGCGATCCTCGCCGTCGTCTTCGCCGCGCTTGGTTGCGTTCACGCATCGACGGCAACACGATACGGCACCAAGCCGGGCGCCGCGTTTCTCGAGGCGCTTGGCGCCGGCTGGCTGCTGGCCGTCATCATCGAGACCATGCAGCTCTTCGACCGGATGCACGCGTACGAACTGGCGGCAATCGCGGTGAACGGAACGGCGGCAACGCTCGGCGCCGCATTGGTGGCGCTCCGCTCCTGGCGACGAGCGAGTGCCCGCCGGGGCGAGGCTCCGCGACCGGCACCCACCTGGTCGGTCGTGATGTTCTGGCTGGCCATCGTGGCAACCGTGGTCGGCAAACCGCTGCTCAGGGCGGCAACCGGCGGGGCAACCCGCTCGTCCGGCCACATGAACTGGATCGCCTTCCAGGACTATCTCACGCAGCCGTTCCTGGTTGCCATGATCGATCTCGGCAAATTGATGATCACGGTTGCCCTGCTGAGCGTTGCCGCGACGATGGTCTGCCGTCGCATGCAGGGTGCCCGGGCATGGATGTCGTTGGTGCTCGTTCTTGGTCCGATGCTCGCCGCGCAGCCGGTGGCGGCACTGCTGGGGCAGAACGCAAGCGTGAGCGACCCGCTGTTCGCGCTACTCGGATGGCTTATCGCATCGCGCGCGATCGCCGTCTTCGCTCGACCGCCCTTGCACACAAGTCCCTGGCCCCTGGATCGGTAAGTCTGCCGGCCGCACGATCAGAACGGCGGCATCGCGGACCGCAACCACCTGTTTCCAAACTGCATCCGTCCTGCCGATTTCGCGCCGCGCTTGTTTGGCGGCGGCGTATCCCCTAGCTTCCTTCGTATCGACTGAAGATTCGGGCCTCACGTAACGATACTCTCTTCCTGCCGGACGCAGGGCGATTCGGAGCACGAAATCCTATCGCCGTGCGCGGTCGCGGCGCGTCGGGAAGGCATGCAATAAGGAGACGACGATGGCGGCTGCTCACCGGCACGCGCTGGCGACTGTAGTTGCTGCGCTCGCGGTTCACACGTTGCCCGCGCACGCCGAAACGGATTGGTCGGTGCACCGTGGATCGGCGCTGATCGCCTTCGACGAACAGCAATTGCACATGCTGGAACTGGATGTGCGTTCCTCATCCGGCCGCAGCGCTTCGCCGCAGATTCACTACAACATCGGCGGCGACTCGACACTCCTGCTGACCGAAGATCACGGCGTTATCAGCGCGTCGACTGCCGGGCAGATCCTGCTGACCGACGGCCTCCACCTGACATGCGCTACCGGCCATCACGCCACCGGCCGCCTCGCCATCGTCCTGCAACATGCGCCTGGCGGCGTGACATGGGCCGTCGCCGACAACGGCGGAATCGTGTTCGCATTGCGCGACGTAAAGTCGGGTCTTGACCGGCCGGGCAAACTGTTCCTCCTCGAAGCGGGTGGGCTCATCGTGAGTGCCAAACTCGCAGACTCGCTGGGTGACGCGAAGCTCGCGGGTGAAAGCATCGGATCACTCACCCTCAGCGCTACGCTTACGTGGGAAGGCGGCGACGAGGTGCCGACGGCGGCCGAACTCTTCGACGCCAACCAGACAGCCGGCCTGCGCACGACCTGCGGCGGCACCGGCCCGGACGTCATCGTCGGTGATCTGGCCAATGTCGCGAGCTACGCCAGCGTCGGCGGCATCGCGGCTTTCTCCCTGTCCACCGACTCCTGCAACATCGGCGACACGCCGCTGAACTGGGTGTCGAGCACCAACCAGCACCCGGTGATCGGCCAGAACATGTACCGGTTGAAGGACGGCCGGTTCGAGCAGGTCGGCATGAGCTGGCTGAAGCACGGATTCGCCGCGCTGACCGAGAACCTCTGCGGCTGCGGTTGCCAGGCCCCCGGCACGAGTTCGCTGCTCGGCGTCGGCTGTTCCGACACGTACTCCGCCTCCCTGAACGGGCAGCAATCGCGGCTCGGCCCGCGCTTCGAAGTCAACCCGCACACGGGGTTCTTCCCCTATCCCTTCACCGGGCAGAACCAGACCGGCGACTCGATCTACAAACGGTTGCAAGTGGCCATCGCCGATCTCGATCCCGCAATCGACGGCGGCGGTCTCTATTTCATCGAAGGTCAGTACGTCACGCCGGACGACGCCCTGGCCGGCAACCAGGACAACAACGCGTCGTACCGCCAGGTATCCATCACCGGCGGCGGAACATCGTGGACCGCCAGCGTCACCGGCATGCCGCCCACGCAGCGCGAGGCGCCCGCAATCCGCGCCTGGGCGGCGACCGACGCCGGCGTCGTCGGGACCGACGTGCGCATCACCGGCGAGGGCCTCGTGCTTCTCGCCGCGAAGGCGACGGACCTCGGCGGCGGCTTGTACCAATACGAGTACGCCGTGCAGAACCTCAACAGCGATCGGGCCGTCGGCGGCGTGCGCGTTCCCATGGACCCGACAGGCAACGTCAGCAACATCGGCTTTCACGATGTCTCTTACCACAGCGGCGAACCCTTCGACGGCACCGACTGGCCCGGAAAGTTCGGCGGCGGTGACGTGAAGTGGGGCACGGACCTCTACACCGGCAATCCGAATGCGAACGCGCTGCGCTGGGGAACGCTGTACAACTTCCGCTTCCAGGCGGACCGGCCGCCACAGCAGACGCTCATTAGTCTCGATCTTTTCAAGCCCGGCGTGCCGGCCTATGTGCTCGCGGAAACAATCGGCCCGGCGACCGGCCTGCTGGACTGCAACTCGAACGGCGTCGACGATATCGCCGACATCGCCGGCGGCACAAGCCGTGACTGCAACACCAACGGCGCCCCTGACGAGTGCGATCTGGAGAGCGGAGCAGGACACGACCTGAACTCCAACGGCGTACTCGATGAGTGCGAGAGTCTCTGCGCGACAACGGTGGGCGACGCCGACGGCGACTGCGACGTGGATTTGCAGGATTACGCCGCCATGCAA
>JBECKQ010000046.1:0-14548 GCA_040235375.1 Phycisphaerae bacterium
GGCCCAATCGTACTGACCGGGGTTTTGTGGCGGCTTCAGGCGCCGAAGCCAGCCGAAGGCTTCGACGCGATCGCTTTGCCGCAACGTGTCCACGAACGCTTTCACGCGAACGTGCACGAGTCCGCTGACCGGTTGCGGGCCGTCGACGGTTTCGACCTGTTCGGCGTCGAGGATGAAGGTCGTGCGCTCGCGGTCGAAGATCCAACGCTCGAAAGGCGCGTAGCCCAGGCGGTCGAGCTTCGGCTCGTTCGCCACGCGGCCGGTGATGCGGGCCAGGGAGCGATCCGTGGCGCAGTAAAGGCTGATATGGTCGGAGGGAATCTCGCGAAACGCGCGATGGTGAACGAACGCCCCCAGCCCGACGCCGGCCGTGAGGGCCAACACGATTCCGAATCGCAGCCGCAGCGGCGGCACGAGCAACAAGGCGCCGGCTGCGGCGATGATCGCGACGCTGACGACGCCGGCGATCGGGCACCGGCTTTCGATGAGAATGCCCAGCGCGAGCCCGGTTACCCACGGCACAATGGCCGGCATCACAATGGGAAGCAGCGCACGAGATGCGGAATCCGAAGCGTTTTCCTTCCGCTGCCTGTCCACAGGTCGCCCTCCGCTCCGGCCAGCGTATGGTGCCGCGGCGGGGCGCGTTGGGCAAATCGACAATCACGGAGTGGACAGAGTGGGCTTGGTGAACGAAGTGGACGTGCGTTTGCCGGATGTCCACTGACTGACCCTGCGGGTCAGGCGAAACACCGCAGGAGCAGAGGCGCACTGAAGCAGCGATCGCGGGCCGGCCGTGTGTCGGAGGAATGCACGGGCCAGGAGCGGCGGCACGTCGGGTGGCTACCATGTCGGGGGCATGTTGGGGGATAAATCGGGCGGTCTTGACAGGGTAGTCCGTGACCTGACAATGCAAGTTTCGGCAATGCGGCCGGGCGGTTGCGGGCGTCGGAAGGCCTGCGGCTCGCAGGGTGTGCGCGCCTGTGACAGCGCATACGGATCGAGATGGAAGTTCTGCTGGCCAATCCACGGTGTTACTGCGCCGGCGTGGACCGGGCGGTCCAGATCGTGGAGCTTGCCCTCCAGCGGTTCGGGCCGCCGGTGTACGTGCGGAAGGAGATCGTCCACAACAGCCACGTGGTCGGGGCTCTGAAGGAAAAAGGGGCGATCATGGTGAGCGAGCTGGACGAGGTTCCGGCCGGCGCCCTGGTGATCTTCAGCGCTCACGGCGTGGCGCCGTCCGTGCACGAGGAGGCCCAGGACCGGGATCTGCGCGTCATCGACGCGACCTGTCCGCTGGTCAGCAAGGTGCATCTCGAGGTGCTGCGGTTCGTCGAGGCGGGCTACCATATCGTGCTCATCGGTCGCGAGGGGCACGACGAGGTCGAGGGAACGCTCGGACATTCGGCGGCGAACATCACGCTGGTGGAGAACGTCGAACAGGCGCGGACCAACCCGATTCCCCGGCATGAGAAGCTGATGGTTCTGACGCAAACCACGCTCAGCGTTGATGATACGCGCACGGTGCTTGATGCCTTGCGGGAGCGTTTCCCGTACCTGGAGCTGCCTGGCAAGGAGGACATCTGCTATGCGACGCAGAACCGGCAGAACACGGTGAAGGCCATGTGCGAGCAGGGCATCGAGTGCCTGCTGGTGATCGGCTCGCCGAACTCGAGCAATGCGGCCCGCCTGAAAGAGGTGGGCGAGGTTCGTGGCGTCAAGGGATACCTCGTAGATAACGCTGACGAGCTCGATCCGGCGTGGCTCGGCGGCGTGAAGCGAATCGGCGTGACCGGAGGGGCCAGCACGCCCGATGAAGTGGTTCAGGGCGTGATTGCTCGACTGAAAGAGCTGGGGGCGACACGGGTGGAGCTGTGCGTCACCGCGGAGGAGGATACCGTTTTTCAGTTGCCGGTGCAGTTGCGGCAGGTGGAATTGTCATCGTCGGTGGGATCGACACGCTAGGCGCGGCGAAGCGAGCGTGGCCATCCCAGGGGCGCGAGAAAGGCAGGCCGGCGCGAGCTTGCCACAAGGCGGAAGCCGATACAGCGATAATCGGAAGCAGCCGTCGCTGATCGACTGCGTCAGGAATGATCCCGGTTGATTACTGAGATATCCGCGAAGCAGCCGTCCACGGTTCAAGCCGGCCGCCTCGGGTGGTGGCTCGCCGACGGTGCGCCTCCCCAGACGGGTCTCGAGGCGCTGCGGCGGGCTATTCATAATGTAGGCCGGCCGGTCTACCTGGTGGATCGTGCCGGTGAACTTGCGGCCGTCATGTCCGGCACGGCGCAGATCGGTCTGGCCGTTGCCGGGCCGGATCGCGCCGCATCCGACGGATTGCCGCTTACGGCCTTTGCGCCGGCCATTCGCCCCGAGGACCTGGGAGACGCCGAGTTCCGGGAGACGCACGGCCTGCGCTATGCCTACATCGCGGGCGCGATGGCAAACGGCATCGCCTCCGAGCGACTCGTCGAGGCGATGGGCAAGGCGGGGATGATCGGCTTCTTCGGCGCGGCGGGGTTGCCCATCGATCGAATCGACGCGGCGATTCAGCACGTGCGGGCGGCGCTGGGCGATCGGCCGTTCGGGTTCAATCTGATTCACAGTCCGTACGATCCGCAGCTCGAATCGGCGACGGTGGATTTGTATCTCGAGCGGGGCGTGCACCTGGCGAGCGCGTCGGCGTATCTCGATCTGACTCTGCCATTGGTGTGTTATCGAACGGCGGGCATTCATCGTGCGAAAGACGGCCGTATCGTTGCGCCGAACCGCGTCATTGCGAAGGTGTCGCGGACGGAGGTGGCCGCGAAGTTCTTCAGCCCGCCACCGGACGCGATGCTCCGCGAGTTGGTTGCGACGGGCAAACTCACCGCCGAGCAGGGCGAACTGGCCGCGAAGATTCCCGTCGCCCAGGACCTGACGGCCGAAGCGGACTCCGGCGGCCATACGGACAACCGCCCGGCCATCTCGCTCCTGCCGACCATGACCGCTCTCCGCGATCAGATGCAGGAGCGCTTCCAGTATGCCTCGCGCCTGCGAGTCGGGGCAGCGGGCGGTATCGCCACGCCGGCGTCGGCCGCGGCGGCGTTTGCGATGGGGGCCGCATACGTCCTGACCGGCAGCATCAACCAGGCGTGCGTCGAGGCAGGCACGTCTCCCGCGGTTCGGCAGATGCTGGCGGAGGCGAGTCAGGCGGACGTGACGATGGCGCCGGCGGCCGACATGTTCGAGATGGGCGTGAAGGTGCAAGTGCTCAAGTGGGGCACGATGTTCGCCGTGCGGGCGCGAAAGCTGTACGAGCTTTACCGGGCGTACAACCGGCTCGAGGAGATTCCTGCGGCCACGCGCGCCGCGCTCGAGCGAGACTATTTCCGCAAGCCGATTGACGAGGTCTGGGCTGAGACGGTGCGCTTCTTCGAGCAGCGCGATCCGGGGCAGATCGTCCGGGCCCAGCGGGATGCCAAGCACAAGATGGCCCTCGTCTTCCGCTGGTATTTGGGCCAGTCGTCGAACTGGGCGAACGCGGGCGAGCCGACGCGCAAGGCCGACTATCAGATCTGGTGCGGTCCGGCCATGGGGGCGTTCAACGAGTGGGCGCGCGGATCGCTGCTCGTGAAGCCGGAGAACCGCGAGGCGGCGACGGTGGCGATGAATCTGCTGGTGGGGGCGGCGGCGCTGACGCGGGCGGCGTGGCTACGCGGACAGGGAGTTCCGCTTGATTCGGCGACGGAGCGCTTTTCGCCAAGGCCGCTGTCGGAGCTTCGCGCTCTGGTGGACGGCCTGCCGGAAGGAGAGGCGCTTTGAGCGATCAGCCAGGCGGCACATCTTCGTCGCCGATCGCGGTGGTGGGCATGTCTTGCCTGTTCCCCAACGCGGCCGGTCTGCACGAATACTGGCGCCTGATCCGCTGGGGCGAGGACGCCGTGCGCGAGGTGCCGGCGACACACTGGCCGGTCGATGATTATTACAGCGACGATCCTGCGGCGGCGGACCGGGTGTGCTGCCGCCGGGGAGCATTCCTTTCCGCGTACGATTTCGATCCCACGGAGTTCGGCATTCCGCCGGCGATCCTCGAGGCCGTCGATACGTCGCAGTTGCTGGGGCTCGTTGTCGCCAAGGGGGCACTCGAGGACGCGGGATACGGCGAGAGCCGCGAGTTCGATCGGTCGCGGGCGTCGGTGATCCTCGGCGTCACGGGAACGCTGGAGTTGGTGATTCCGCTGGGGGCGCGGCTGGGTGGGCCGGTGTGGAAGCGCTCGCTTCAGGATGCAGGCGTCGATCCACAGGTGGCTGAGGACGTGGTCCGGCGGATCGGCGAGTCGTACGTCGGCTGGCAGGAGAATTCGTTCCCCGGCCTGCTGGGCAACGTCGTCGCGGGGCGGATTGCCAACCGGTTCAACCTGCGTGGCACGAATTGCGTGGTCGACGCGGCGTGTGCGAGTTCGCTCAGCGCCTTGCACCTGGCAACACTCGAGCTGGCCGCGGGCAAGAGCGACATCGTGCTCACCGGCGGCGTGGACACGTTCAACGACGTGTTCATGTTCATGTGTTTCAGCAAGACACAGGCGATATCACACAGCGGCGACGCCAAGCCGTTCTCCGCGGATGCCGACGGGACGGTGCTGGGCGAAGGCGTCGGGATGCTCGTGCTGAAGCGTCTGGCCGACGCCGGGCGCGACGGCGATCGCATCTACGCGGTCATACGCGGCATCGGCAGCTCGAGCGACGGTCGGTCGCAGAGCATTTACGCCCCGCGGTCGGAAGGGCAGGCGGAGGCGCTGCGCAACGCGTATTGCCAGGCGGGCGTGGAGCCGGCGACGGTCGAACTGGTCGAAGCGCACGGTACGGGCACGAAGGTAGGCGACGTGGTCGAGTTCGATGCCCTGCGCAGCGTGTTCCGCGAGTCGCGGGCCGAGGGGCGGTGGTGCTCAGTCGGCTCAGTGAAGTCGCAGATTGGGCATACCAAGGCGGCCGCGGGCGCGGCGAGCCTGATCAAGACCGTGCTGGCCCTGCACCATCGGGTCATTCCGCCGACGATCAAGATCAGCCAGCCGAACGCACGGCTCGAGCTCGGCACGAGCCCGTTCCACCTGAGCACGCAGGTCCGGCCGTGGGTGCCCGGCGGCGATCACCCGCGGCGCGCCGGCGTCAGCTCGTTCGGATTCGGCGGCAGCAACTTTCACGTGGTGCTCGAGGAGCATCGCGCGGCGGTTGCCGAGCCGGCGTGGGATGGATCGGTGCAGGTCGTCGCGCTGTCGGCGCCGAGCCGGCAGGCGCTGGCGGATCGTCTGGAAGAGTGCTGCCAGTGGGCGTCGAAGAATCACGCCGCGGGTGAGCTGGCGGCTTGGGCGGCCGGAACTCGGGCGAGCTTCTCAAGCGGCGATGCGTACCGCCTTGTCCTCGTTGTCGAGCGCGGCGCAGACGTGGCAGCGCTGCTTCGCCAGGCGCGAGAGCGGATGAATCAGCAGGATGACGACCACGCGTGGTCGTTGCCCAACGTGTATTTCGGCGGGCCGGATTCTCCGGGAAAGCTGGCGTTTCTCTTCCCCGGGCAGGCCAGCCAGTACGTCGCCATGGGCACCGACCTGGTGTGCCTGTTTCCCGAGGCGCTGGCGGCGATCGAGGCGGCCAATGCCGACTCCGACAACGATGCTCGCCTTGCCGATCTGATCTTCCCGCCGCCGACGTTCTCGCCGGAGGAGAAGGAGAAACAGCAGCAGGCGCTGACGCAGACGCAAGTGGCGCAGCCGGCGATCGGCGCGGTGAGCGTCGCGCTGCTGCGCGTGCTTCAGCGTTTCGGCGTCCGGCCGGACGTGGTGGCGGGGCACAGTTTCGGCGAGCTGGTGGCGCTGCACGCGGCCGGCTGCATCGATGATGCCACGGTGCGGCACTTGGCACGGGCGCGCGGGCGGCTGATGGCCGCGGGCTCCGGCGATCGGGGCACAATGGCGGCCGTGCAGGCGCCGCTCGATGATCTCGAGCAGCTTGTCGCCGCGAGCGGGCTACCCGTGGTCGTCGCGAATCGCAACGCGCCTTCACAGGGCGTGATCTCCGGTGCGCGGGCGGCAGTCGAGCAGGTTGCCGAGCAATGCCGCGATCGCGGCTGGCGGGTGACGCCGTTGGCGGTCTCGGGCGCTTTTCATAGCGAATTGATGAAAGACGCAGGCGAAGCGTTCGCCGATACGCTCGCCAAGGTCACGTGGCGCCGCGCGGAATTACCCGTGTGCGCGAACGTCACGGCGCAGCAGTATCCGGACGACGTGCGGCAGGCCAAGGACCTCCTGGCGTCGCAACTGACCCGGCCGGTGCTGTTCGACCGCCTGGTCGAGAACATGCACGAGGCCGGCGCGCGCACCTGGGTCGAGGTCGGCCCGATGAGCAAGCTTTGCGGGCTGGTCCGCGCCGTGCTCGGCGAGCGAACGGGGCGCGTGCTGGCGGTGGATGCGTCGGCCGGCCGGCGATCCGGCGTGCTCGATCTGGCTCGGGCGCTGGCGGAATTGGCGGCGCTGGGCCACGGTGTGAACCTCTCGGAGTGGGAAAGGCCGGTGCCGCCGGCGCGACCGCGCCGCATGATCGTACCGATTCACGGCGCGAACTATCGACCCAACGGCAAGGCGGCGCGGCCGGCAATCAAGCCGGCGGACGCGAATCGTGCAAGCGGAAGAACTGAGATGAAACCTGGCGACAATACGAATGCTCCGAAGTCGACCGACGTAGCGCGAAGCCAACCTGCCGGGCAAGCGGGAGCTGTCAGCGCCGATCATCTGCGGGGCACACTTGAGGTGGTGCAAGAGGGCCTGCGGGCGATGCAGGCCTTGCAGCAGCAGACCGCGGCGGCGCATCAGCGATTTCTCGAGGGGCAGGAGCTGGCGCACAAGACGTTTCAGCAGGTGCTCGAAACGCAGCAGCTCATGATCGCCCGGCTGGGTGGACTCCCGGCGGGGGCGTTGCCCGTGACGCCGCCAACGCAAGTGCACCGCCCGGTGATCGTCGAGCCAAAGGTTGTCGAGGCGACCGCCCCGAGCGCCCCGCGCGAGACCTCGGGCAATGGCGACTGGCACGCCGTGGAAGCGGCGCTGATCAAGACGGTCAGCGATAACACCGGCTATCCCTACGAGATGATCCACCTGGACATGGACCTCGAGGACGATCTGGGCATCGACGCCGTTCGTCGCGTCGAGGTTGTCTCGCGACTTGCCCAGCGTGTGCCGTCGTTGTCACCCGTTTCGCAGGACGAGGCCCGCGCGTTTCGCACGCTGCGCGAGATCGTCGAGCGGGCGGTACACGGCGGATCGAACGGTAAGGCCCGGGCGGAAGCGCCGGCGACGCCGGTTCAGCCGGTGGCACAAGAGCCGGCGCAGGCGGTCGGCGGTGCGGGTCATTTCGAAGAGGGTCTGCTGCGGATCGTCTCCGAGCTGACCGGCTACCCGGTCGAGATGCTCGAGCTGGACATGGACATGGAGGCCGACCTCGGCATCGACTCGATCAAGCGCGTCGAGGTTCTCGCCGCGGTGCAGGAGCGGTTCCCGAATCTGAAGGCGGTCAATTCATCGTACGCCGGCAGCCTGCGGACGCTGCGCAGCATCATCAGCTACATGAGCGAGGGCGACGGCGACGAGCCCGGCGAGGCGGACTTAAAAAAAAACGCCGCACCGAAGCGAGAGCGTGACGAAGTAGCTGCGGGCGAGGCGCCTGTGCCGTTGGCGCGCTCCGTGCTGACCGCGGTCGAGCTTCCCGCGGCAACGCCGAGCGGATTGCACATCGCTACGGGCCGAGAGGTCTGGATCACCGACGACGATGCCGATCTGGCGACCGCGCTTGCGGATCGCGTCCGCGAAACCGGCGTGCCCGCGCGCGTCGTTGCGCCGAGCACGGCGCATCGCAATCCGCCGAAGGGCCAGGTCGGCGGCCTGGTGATGCTGTCGCCGCCGGATCCGTTAACGTCCGCGTGCTGGTCGGCGGAGTCGGAGGTGCGGCTGCGCAACGCGTTCTTGCTGGCGAAAAGCGTTGGGACGGCGCTGCGAAATGCTGCGGAGGCCGGCGGGGCGCTGCTCGCTTCGGTTTCCCGGCTGGATGGCGCGTTCGGGCTGCGCGGCGGCGCGTTCAATCCACTGCACGGCGGGCTGGCCGGACTGGTCAAGACCGCGGCGCAGGAGTGGCCGCAGGTGCGCTGCCGGGCGCTCGATCTGCCGGTGGATTGGAATGACGCGAGCGCCGCCGCGGAAGCGGTTTTTGCGGACCTGGCGGCCGACGGGCCGATCGAAGTGGGGCTCGACAGGGGCGAGCGCTGGGGGCTCGAACTCGGGGAGCAGCCAGCGCCAATCGGCGATTCGGTGCTGTCCGCGGGCGACGTCGTCCTCGTGACCGGTGGGGCGAAAGGCGTGACGGCCGAAGCGGCTGTCGCGCTGGCCAGGGAGGTGCGGCCGGTGCTGGTTCTCGTGGGGCGTTCACCGGCGCCGGCGGACGAGCCGTCGTGGCTGGCAGGGCTGCACGACGCCGCGGCGATCAAGAAGGCACTGCTGGCCAACGAATTCAGCGGCAAGAAGCCGAAGCCCACTCAGTTGGAAACTGCGTTTCGTCGAGTCATGTCGGCACGCGAGATCAGCGGCACACTTTCTCGTGTGAAGGCTGCGGGGGCGCGCGTCGCGTATCGCTGCGTCGACGTGACCGACGCAAAGGCGGTGCGCGAACTGGTCCGCGAGACGCAAGCCTCGCTCGGGCCGATCCGCGGCATCATTCACGGCGCGGGCGTCATCGAGGATCGGCTCATCGACGACAAACAAGTGTCACAGTGTGACGCTGTCTTCAACACCAAGGTGGCCGGACTGCGCAATCTGCTCGACGCGGTTGACCATGACGAGCTGATATGCCTCGCGCTGTTCTCATCGGTCAGCGGCCGGTTCGGCCGGCAGGGCCAGGTCGACTACGCCATGGCGAACGAGGTGTTGAACAAGGCGGCGCAGCGGCTGGCGAAAGAGCACCCGGCGTGGCGCGTCGTGTCGATCAACTGGGGGCCGTGGGACGGCGGCATGGTCACGCCGGCGCTGAAACGCGAGTTCGAGCGCATCGGCGTAGACGTGATTCCGCTGGACGCCGGCGCCCAGTGTCTCGTTAACGAACTCCGCGGCGCAGGCGGTGGGGCAGAAGTCGTGATCGGCGCCTCGTTGCCGGCTGCCGAAGTCGCCGCGCCCAAAGTGAGCAAGCTGCCGGCCATGCTGCGAGCAGACCTCGATGTCGCCTGCGAACGTTCGCTCGACGTCGAAAGTCACGCGTTTCTCCGCTCGCATGTCCTGGCGGGTAAGGCCGTGCTGCCCGCGGCGATGATGCTCGAGTGGCTCGGCCATGGGGCGATGCACGCGAACCCCGGCCTGACGCTGCACGGTTTCGAAGATTTCCGCGTATTCAAAGGCGTGATTCTGGCCGAAGCGCCCTACCCGATCCGCGTGCTTGTCCCGCCGCTGACCAAACGCGACGGAGTGTACGTTCTCGATGCCGAGCTGCGCGGCGGGCCTTCGGGCTCGAAAGAGACGCTGCATTCCGGCGGGCGCGTGCTGCTCGCTGCTTCGATGCCGGCGGCGCCGCGCTGGCAGGCGTCGCGCGAGATCGGCACACAACCATATCCGCGCGACGTAGCAGCCGCATATCGCGACGTTCTCTTCCACGGCCCGCACTTTCATGCGATCGAACGCATCGACGGCTATTCGCGGGAGGGCATGACGGCGATGCTGAGAATGGCACCGCCGCCGGCGGAATGGATGCAGCGGCCGCATCGCACGTCGTGGTTGGCCGATCCCTTGATCGTTGACGGCGCGCTGCAACTCGGTTGGCTGTGGAGCGCCGAGCAGATGGATGCTCCCGCGTTGCCGAGCTTCGGCCGCAGCTATCGACAGTACGGCGCGTTTCCGCCCGGTGGCACCAGCGCCGTGCTCCAAGTGCGATCCGCGGAGCCGCGCAAGCTGATCGCCGACGTTGCCCTGCTGAACGACAACGGCAACCTGATCGCCATGCTCGAAGGCTTCGAGTGGACGATCGATCCTTCTCTTCGGGTGGCGGCGGGGCGCGAGGTCGTGGCCGGGGCCGGAAGGTAGGCGGGCGTGTCGAAGCGAGATCCAGCCCCGATCGCGGTCGTCGGCATGGGAAACGTCTTTCCCGGCGCGGACGATCCGCAGCGTTTCTGGCTCAACATCTGCAACAAGTTCGATGCCTGCCGCGAGGTCCCCCCCGGCCGCTGGCTGCTCGATCCCGACGAGATTCACGATCCGAGCTACGGACCGGACACCGTGCCCAGCCGGCGGGCCTGCTTTGTCGAAGGCTTCTCTCTCGATCCGGCCGGCCTGGCGATCGATCCATCGCTGCTCGCGGAGCTTGACTCGCTGTATCACCTTGTGCTGCACGCCGGCCGGCAGGCTTTCGCCGACGGCGTGACCGACCGGCTGGATCGCGAACGCGTCAGCGTAATCCTCGCGGCGATCGCCCTGCCGACTGCGGCATCGTCGGCCATCACGCAGGAGATACTCGGCTGGTCGTTCAAGCGGGCGCTGCACGGCGATCGCTTTGACGAATCCGCGCCGTGGCGATTGCGAACGAACCCGCTGAACAGCCGCGTGGTGGGATTGCCCGCGGCGCTGCTCGCCCGGGCGCTGGGACTCGGCGGTGGGACGTTCACGCTGGATGCCGCGTGCGCCTCGAGCCTGTTCGCCGTGAAATTGGCGTGCGACGAGCTCCGCGCCGGGCGCGTCGATGCGGTGCTGGCCGGTGGCGTGTCGCGGGCGGACTCGCTGTACACGCAGATGGGGTTCGGCCAACTCCGGGCGCTGTCGCCGACGGGTTGCTGCCGGCCGTTCGACGCCGCGGCTGACGGGCTCGTGGTCGGGGAGGGGGCGGGGGTCCTTCTTCTCAAGCGACTGGCCGACGCAGTGCGCGACGGCGACCGCATCTACGGCCTCGTGCGCGGCGCGGGGCTTTCCAACGACATCGCCGGGAGCCTGCTCGCCGCCGACGCCGAAGGCCAGGTGCGGGCCATGCGCGCCGCGTACGCCCAGACCGGCTGGTCCCCGGCGGACGTCGATCTCATCGAGTGTCACGGTACTGGCACTCCTCTCGGCGACGCGGTCGAAGTGCGGAGCCTGCGGCAGCTCTGGGGCGAGACCGGCTGGCGCACGGGGCAGTGCGCGATCGGGTCGGTCAAATCGATGATCGGCCACCTGCTGACCGGCGCGGGAGCGGCCGGACTGATCAAGACACTGCAAGCGCTGACCCATCGGCAGTTGCCGCCGTCGGCGAATTTCCGCGAGGCCGCCGCCGACATGGGATTGGACCGCAGCCCCTTCCGCGTGCAGACAGAGGCCGAGCCGTGGGACCGGCGGAGCGATGACGGGCCGCGGCGGGCGGCGGTGAGCGCATTCGGTTTCGGCGGGATCAACGGGCACATCCTGCTGGAAGAGTGGAACCCGGCGGGGACGCATGTCAGCTTACAAAGAAGTAAGCCTGACCCCCTTATCCGGGAAGCGGCGGCGGGGCGGAACGAGCCGGTGGCGATTGTCGGCATGGCCGTTCGCGTGGGCGACGTTGACACGCTGCGCGCCTTTCAGCAACTCGTGCTCAACGGGCGATGCGCAGCCAACGACAGGCCACACGATCGCTGGCGCGGCTGCAACGAACTTGTCGAACGCGTGCTCGGTGGGCGGCCGCGCGGCGCGTACATCGATGAAGTCGACGTGGAGGTCGGCGAGTTCCGCCTGCCGCCAAACGAAATACCCGAAACGCTGCCGCAGCAACTGATCATGCTGAAGGTGGCGGCCCAGGCCGTTCGCGACGCCGGCATCGACGGACGCGAGCGGCGGACGCGGCACGGCGTCATCATCGGCATGTCGCTCGACCCGAACACCTGCAACTATTACCACCGCTGGAGCGTTTTGGCCGGGTCGCGCGGCTTGGCGGACGAGGCCGGTCCGCCGCTGACCGCCGCGCGCGTGGTGGGGGCGCTGGCGCCGATCATTGCCGGCCGCGTCGCTCGCGAGTTCGGGTTCGGCGGTCCGAGCTTCGCGGTTTCATCCGAGGAGGCGTCCGGGCTGCGGGCGCTGGAGATCGCCACGCGGGCGCTTCAGCAGGGCGAGATGGACGCCGTCGTGGTCGGCGCGGTCGATCTGCGCGGCGATGTGCGCAGCGTGATCGCGGACGCATTGCTGCGCGACCGGCGCGACGCGATGGTGAGCGATGCGGGCGTGGCGATCGTGCTCAAGCGACTGTCCGACGCCCAGCGAGACGGGGACAAGGTGTACGCCGTCGTTCGTGGGATCGGCGCGGGGCGCGATGGGGCGATTGAGCGCGCCCTGGCCGACGGCGGCCTGCGTCCCGCGGACGTGAGCTACGTCGAGCTTGGCGGCGGCGATTGTTTCGAGACGATTTCGGCAATAAGGCCGGCGGCGCACACGGATCCCATCGGCAAGTGCGCCGTCGGTTCGACCGAGCCGAACGCGGGTTTCACCGGTGCTTGCGCAGGGTTGCTGTCGCTGGCGAAGGTGGCGGTTTGCCTGCATCAGCAGATGTTGCCCGCGTCGCGCGGAGATGAATGGCAGGCATCGGACGGAATCGACGATCGGTTCCATATCCCGCACGAGCCGCAGTTCTGGCTTCGCAACCGCGCCGACGGACCGCGCCGTGGGAGTGTCAGTCGTGTGACACCCGACGGCGATGCCGTGCACGTGATTCTCGAAGAGCCCGCGAGCGCGGCGTCGTTCGTCCAGGCCGATCGCGTGCAGCCGCTCGGCGAACGAAGCATTGCGGCGTTTGCCGTACATGCCGCTGACATTGGCTCGCTTCACGCCGGCTTGGCCAAACTGCGCGAGCATCTCGATAGTCATAGCGGTTCGATCGAACGAGCCGCGCGGGCATGGCATTTTTCCTCCGCTTCCGCATCTCGCGACGAACTGGCGCTCTGCATCACCGGCAGCGACCGCGATCAGATTCGCAAGGCGATCGACATAGCCCAACGGCATCTGGACGGTAGTTCGCCGCAGCGCCTGGCCGGCAGGCAGGGCGTCTACTTCGCTCCGGAGCCGCTCGGCCGCGAGGGGCAAGTCGCCCTCGTTTATCCCGGTTCGGGCAATCACTTTGCCGGCATGGGACGCGAGATCGGCGCCGCCTGGCCCGACGTGCTGCGTTCCCTCGACGGCACTTACGAGCGGTTGGCGTCGCAATTATCGCCGCACCGCTTCACCCCGTGGCGACTCGACTGGCGGCGCGGCTGGGAGCAGGCGGCGCTTCGCGATATCGAGTCCGACCCGATCGCCACGATCATGGGACCGGTGGCGCACGGCGCCGTCATGACCGACGCGCTGACCTCGCTCGGCGTGCGTGCCCATGCCGCGATCGGCTACAGCCTGGGCGAGACAACGGCGCTGGTCGCCTCACGCGTGTGGACCGACCGGGACGAACTGCTGCGCAGAATGCTGGCCTCGCCGCTGTTTCAGACCGAGTTGATGGGGCCGTGCCGTGCCGCCCGCCGCGAGTGGCAACTGGCCGACGACGAACCGGTCGACTGGCACGTCGTCGTCGTCAACCGTCCGGTGGACGAAGTGCGCCGCGCTCTATCCGGCCGAGCACGTGTCTACCTGCTGATCGTCAATGCCCCGAGCGAGTGCGTGATCGGCGGGCAGCGGCACGCGGTCGAATCGCTGGTCGCGCAACTGGACTGCGATGCCGTCGAACTCAGTGGCGCGGCGACAGTGCACTGCCCGATCGCGAAGCAGGTCGAAGTGGAGTACCGGCAGTTCCATCGGATGCAAACGCAGCAGCCGGCGCACATGCGCATCTACAGCGCGGCCGGCGCGTGCGCGTACGACGTTTCCGAGGACGCATGCGCCGAGTCGATCGTTCGCCAGGCGCTCGAGGGGTTCGACTATCGCAAGGCGATCGAGCAGGCATACGCAGACGGCGTGCGCGTCTTCGTCGAGCCGGGTCCGCAGGGTTCGTGTTGCCGGATGATTGGCCGGATACTCGAGGGCCGGCCACATCTCGCGGTGCCGGCCAGCCTGGCGGGAGCCGATGCCATCGCCACCGTTGTGAACGCCTTGGCGGCACAGGTGGCTGAGCGCTGCGTACCGGACTTCGGCGGTTTGTATCGCGACGATACCGCCGCGCCGGAGCTACCCGCAGAGAAGACGAAGACATCTCGCCCGACGATTGCGGTGCGACTGGGTGGGCCCGCTCCGCGTCCGCAACCGCAGGTGAAGCAAGAGGTTACGGTGCCCGTCGTCGCTCCGATCTCGACATCCGCGGTCGAAGCGGTATCAACCGCGACGAAGGGCGCGCCGCGGCTGTCGAAGAGCGACAACGGTGCACTGGCGATCGCGGTGGCCGAGGCCGGTGTTGCCTCGGCGGCGGCGCATGAGACGTTCCTGCGCTTCTCGCAGACGGCGCTCGAAGGATACGGCCGGGCGCTGATGCACCAGGCGCAGATTCTCGAAGCAATGGGCGGCGTGCCGCAGACATTGCCACCTGTCGCGCGCGCGACGGCAGAAGTTCGTTCCGCGTCCGTCCATCCTGCATC
>JBECKQ010000226.1:0-3996 GCA_040235375.1 Phycisphaerae bacterium
CTCGACCAGCACGGATTTCGATGCAAACTCCTGCGGACTGGTCGCCAAGCCGTCCAGAATCGCGCCGTTCCGCATACGCCGTCCGTAAACCCAGCGGCGCTCGTCGGTCGCCAGCCGGGCGTACACGCTGGTCAGCGACAGCGTGAACTCGTCTCGAGGTCGATCGGGGTTGCCGTCGCGAAGCGATCGCCGAACGAGCGGATACCCGTCGAATAGCGCACGCCCGGCATCCGTATCATCCGCCCGCACGACAATGCGGCAGTCCGGGTGATAGCGCTGCACCGCGTCGATCGCGTCGAAGTCGTCGCCCAACCGCACCGCAACCTGGGCTGTTGCCAGGCCGTCGTCGCTGCACAGCTCGACGCGATCGGCGCGAAGCCGGCCGTCCGCCGCGAACGTCCCCGACCCCGGCGACGTTTCCACTTCGACGATGATTCTTGAACTTCCCGTCAAGTGACTCATTGTGTCACCATTACGACGCCTGTTCAGCCGCCCAACTGCGCGAACTCGATCTCGAAAGCCTGCACGTACAGCCCCGCGCCCGGGTGCACGCGCCGCGGGCCACTCCGCGCGAACCGTTCGACCACGCACTGATCGAACGTTCGCCCGAGCGCATCCTCGACCGTCCGCGGCCGGCACACGCCCACCAGTTCGTCGATGCCCGCCTCGATCTCGTTCAACGACGCGTGCCCCGTCGCCCGCAGTTGGCCCGACCAGCGGATCCTCCGACCGCGTGCGCCGAGGCCGTGCCGGTACACGCCGTCGATCCCGGGGAACGCGAACGACACGGACGCCGCCCGCCGCTCGCCGACGTGCACCGCCACGATGGATTCGCTGCCGGTGATGACTGCACCGCCGAACGTCGGCAGCGCCGCGTCCACCGTCTCCGCCAGCCAGCGCTGCTCGACGATCACGCCGCGCTCGTTCGCCGCCGCGATCTGCTCGTCGATTCCCACGAGTCGCCGTTCGCCGCCGACTGCGGCGCCCTCGAGCGCCAACGTCACCAGGTTTGCCAGTTCGAACGCCCCGACCGTGTCCAACTCGCCCACGCGCGCCGCATCGGCCGACCGCAACCCGCTCGCCGCGACGAGCACGGTCAGGCGGACGTCGCCGATGGCGCTCACCGCGCCCGTAACTCGCTCTCGCCCGCCATAGACAACGCCTGCCGCCGGCCGCGGCCAACGCTCCAGCGCGCGGACGGCCGACGCCCGATCCGCGGCCGCAACGCCGCCGACTCGAGCGAACACAGCCTGTTCGTTCGCTTCGATCCCCTCGATCAGCGAAACCACCGCCGCTTCAATGTCACCGAGTTCCGACACGCTTCACCTTTCCAGCCATTCGTGTTCCCAACCGATCACAGGTCCTTCAACTCTTCGCGCGATAACACGGCCGGGTTTCCGCTCGCCACCGCCACCGTTCCCGTGGCCGGATTGCCCGGCAGCGCCGCCGCCGACGGCAACACCACTTCGCTCGACGCCACGGCCGCCAGCCACGACAGCGCCGCCCGGTACCGCGCCGTGATGTCGTCGGGAACCGGCGGCCGCCGCGCGTGCAGCCGATACTCAATGACATCAAGTGTCACCGTGGCGAGCACCGCGCCCACTTCGCCACCCGCGGATTCGATCGGCACGCGATATCGCCGGGCGAGATAACTGTTGACCTCACCCTCCGCCCCCTGCCGCGCCTCTGCTACGACGGCCGAGTCCGCTTCGCCCGCGCCCGCATCGTCCGTAAGCTGCACGTACGCCGCCGGCCCCAACCGCCTCGCAATGTCATCATCTGTCACGTAACTCATAACCGTTCCTCACCGGAGTCGCCCATCAAGTGTGCCACTGCAATCGCAGCGTAGTTTTCAGTGTTCAGTTTTCAGTGTCCCGCCGTCGCTCTTCTTCCGGCCGCGGGTGGCACGGCCTGACGCCACCGCATCAAGCCGTGTTCCACCCGCACGCCGCGCCGCTACCCCTCCACGAAATGAGCGTGGATCGCGTACTGCCAATAGCCGTACGTCATCCGGTAACGAGCCCGCACGCCGAACAGGTACTTCTCGCGCCGGAATCCTTCGTCGCTTTCGTTCGTCATCGCGGTGAATTCGATCGGCTCGCGATCCTGGAAAATGAACGGCCGCACCACGCCGTTGTTCTTCAGCAGGTACCACGTCTGCGGGGCGCTCAGCCACGGAAACGCGATCACCCGGGCGATGCCCTGCAACGCGTTCGTCGTCCCGGCCGTCACCGTCGCGTGCACCGCCTCGAGCGCCGTGAAGTACATCGTCGGGGGCACGACGCAGCACAACCCGTCTGCGGCGATGGGCATCGGCTGTCCCTGGTCGTCCTTGAACGCCAGCATCCGGCCGATGGCCAACTTCAGCAGCGCCCGAAACTCGTCCACCGACGGAGACTCCGGAACCACCGCGCTGGCGACGGCCATGTTGTTCTGCACGCCGCTCTCGCCCGACTCGTGCGCCGTGTCAAAGAACGGCACACCGTCATAGCTGTGATGACCCTCCGACGCCCCGTTCATCAGCAGTTGCGCGAGCAGGTAGTCCTTGTGCGTCGCCGCCCGCTCGGCCAGCTCGCCGACCCGCACGCGGATCTGACCGGTCTGGTCGTCGGCCAGCTCGTCGCGATCCACCTCGAGCGTCGCCTCGTACTTGAGGTTCTCGACCGAGTAAGTCTCCGTACGAAGCCCGCGCGCCATCCGGCCCGTGCCCCATTCGCGCATGTGCGGCACGGTTCCCAGCCAGCGGTACACCTCGGAGTGTCCGTTCGAGGCGATCCGCGTCGCCAGGTCCTGGAAAAAAGTCGGCGTGTTCTCGAAGCGATTGAAGAACTCGCTCCGCAGCCCCTTCGTCAGCAGCCCCGTATTGATAATCGCCATGATTCAAGCTCCCTTCATTGCGAGTGCCTTCACTCGCGTGTCTTCGACAGGCTGATCCGTACCGCCCGCCGTCACCCGTCAGGATTCAATCGTGATGTCCGCATCCGCGCCGCCGATCGATGCCACCGCCACCCAGTCGCCGTTGCCGTCCGCGACCAGGTGCATGAAGTCGCCGATGTCCGCGATCGCCGCGTACTTGTTGTCCGCCTGCTTGGCGCCCTTGATGTAGATGCCGCCCGCCGCGCCCGGATCGATCTGCATCGCCTGGTCGGCCATGCACACGAAATGCAGGCTCGTCCCCGCCGGCGGGTTCTGCGGCAGCGTGACGACCACCGCGCCCGTCGCGCCGAGATTCGTGAACGTCGTCCCCGACTGCCGCGCGCTCGGCGCGAACGACGCGCTCTTGTGCTCGATCCGCTCGACCGCCGACCGGCAGCCCGGCTCGATCCGCAGGACGATCCAGCCGCTGGCCGGCACACCCTGCACGTAGCCCACCGGTGTGGCGCCGGCGGCGCTGAACGTCAGCGTCTCGTCATCCGTCGCGTAGACCCGCCGGCCGATGTCCGCCACCGCCGCACCCGCCAGCGCCAGGCCGAAGTCGCCGTACGTGTACACGCGCACTGACGCATCGCCGTCGGCGCCCCCCGTGTTGTCCGCCTCGTCGTAGGCGAGGCCGGCGAACACGCCGGCGCTTGTCGCCGGACGCAGGTAGCCGTTCTCGCCGACCTCGACGAACGCGCCCTTGAAAACGTGGACTCCCGTGGTGACGCCGAAGCTCCGCAGCTCCTGGTCCACGTAACGATCCACTTCCCGATTCGCCATTAATGCCATCCTGTGTCACTCCTGTCTGTTGACTTGATTTCCCCTCGATTCTTCGACGCGTCCCGCCCTCAGGACACTGCGTGCGCCACGTACGCCTCTTCCGTTGTCAGCGCTTGCAGCAGCCGGTTCGACCGGTACTCCTGCCGCGCCTCGATCGCCGCCGACTGCGACGCCGTGCCGCGTTCGCCGTTCTGCGGCGGCTGCAACCGCCCCAGCGCCACCACCACCGGCGCCGTCTCCAGCCACGCGTCGAAGAGCGGCCGGTGCTGCATCGCCATCTCCAGCGCCCACTGCCGC
>JBECKQ010000256.1:0-3700 GCA_040235375.1 Phycisphaerae bacterium
CTTTCTTCGGTCTCCTCGCGTTCTGGAGTGTCCCTGAAGGGATATGGCCGTTACTGACGGAATATTAACGCATTATTTTCTTGTCGCTCCGCCAGCGGCCGCGGTACGCTCCTGCTCATCGGTGCCAGATTTCGGCGCGCATGTCCAGTTCAGGAAAGAAGGAGAACTCGCGATGAACGGCTCACGCCAGGGACGGTGCGGCGCGGCGGTTGCGCTGCTTGCCGGGCTCGTATTGCTTTCGACGGCGTCCTTTGCTGCCCCGCCACCGGGCTACTACGACACGGTCGACACGACGGACCCCACCACCTTGCGGACAACGCTTCACGACGTCATTGATGACCACACGCGGTACCCGTACACCTCCACCGCCACCGACACCTGGGACATCCTCGAAAACGCCGACGAGGACCCCAACAACGCCGGCAACATCCTCGACCTCTACAAAAACGCGAGCTATCCCAAGTTCGGCGGCGGCAACGACTACTATCAGCGCGAACACGTCTGGCCCTCGTCCTACGGCTTCCCCAACGACAACGCCGGCAACTATCCCTACACGGACTGCCACAATCTCCACCTGTGCGACGGCAGCTACAACGCCACCCGAAGCAACAAGCCCTATCGCAACTGCGACCCTTCGTGCAGCGAACTGCCCACCGAATACAACAACGGACAGGGCGGCGGCACCGGCGCCTATCCCGGAAACTCCAACTGGACGTCCGGCTCCTTCACTACCGGCACCTGGGAAACCTGGATCGGCAAACGCGGCGACGTCGCCCGCAGCCTGTTTTACCTCGATGTCCGCTACGAGGGCGGCACCCATGGGATCACCGGTGCGGCCGAGCCCGATCTGATCCTCACCGACAATGAGGCCCTCATCGACGCCAGCAACACCGGCAGCAACGAGTCGATCGCCTACATGGGCATGCTCAGTGTCCTGCTCCAATGGCATCAGGAGGATCCGGTCGATGCCGACGAGCAGATTCGCAACGATGTCGTCTACGCGTACCAGGGCAATCGCAATCCCTTCGTCGACCACCCCGAATGGGTTGACTGCGTCTTCAATGGAGTCTGCGGCTCCGTCGAGTGCGTCGGCAACCCCGACTGCGATGACGGCTTGTTCTGCAACGGCGCGGAAACATGCGTCAGCGGAACCTGCCAGCCCGGCAGCGATCCGTGTCCCGGGCAGTCATGCGACGAGGTAACCGACACGTGCGTCAGCTCTGGCGGCACACCCTGGATCAACGAATTCCACTACGACAACGACGGTACAGACACCGGCGAGTTCGTGGAGATCGCCGGGCCGGCCGGCGTCGACCTCAGCGGCTGGCAGGTTCTCGGTTACAACGGCAATGGCGGCACCGTCTACGACACCATCGCACTCTCGGGAACGATCCCGACACAGCAGGGCTGCATGGGCACGCTCAGCTTTGCCTTCCCCAGCATGCAGAACGGCTCGCCCGACGGCTTGGCCCTGATCGACGACACCGGCGCCGTCGTCGAATTCATCAGCTACGAGGGCGTGATCACCGCCGCCGACGGCCCCGCCTTCGGAATGACCTCCATCGACATCGGCGTCAGCGAGTCGTCCACCACCCCCGTAGGATATTCTCTGCAACTGGCCGGCACCGGCTCGGCCGCAGCGAACTTCACCTGGCAGTCTCCCGCGGCCCACACCGAAGGCCTTCCCAATAACGGGCAAACGCTCGACGGGTGCGGCGGGTGCACCGGCGACGCCGAATGTGATGACGGTCTCTACTGCAATGGCGTCGAAACCTGCGTGGCCGGGTCATGCCAACCCGGCAGCGCTCCTGACTGCGATGACGGCATCGCTTGTACGGTCGACTCCTGCAACGAGACCACCGATTCGTGCGACTATGTTGCCGACGACGCCGCCTGCGACGATGGCCTGTTCTGCAATGGTGCGGAGACGTGCAGCCCCGCGGTCGGTTGTGTGGCCGGCACGTCCGTGAACTGCGACGACGGCATTTCCTGCACGGACGACTCCTGCAACGAGACCACCGACTCGTGCGACAACGTCGCCAACGACGCGCACTGTCCCGACGACGGCCTCTTCTGCAGCGGCTTGGAATACTGCGATGAACTTGCCGGCTGCACCTCCACCGGCGACCCCTGCCTCGGTAGCGAAACCTGCAACGAGGACGCCGATACCTGCGATCCCAGCACCTGCAACGGCGATGGCACCTGCGATCCCGGTGAGGACTGCAACAATTGTCCCGCCGACTGCATCAGCGGCGGCGGTACCGCGTTTTGCGGCGACGGCATCTGCCAGCCGGCCACCGGTGAGGACTGCCTCTCCTGCCCAGCCGATTGCAATGGAAAGCAGACCGGCGCCGCCAAGCTCCACTTCTGCTGTGGCGACGGCGACGGCTCCAACCCCGTCGATTGCACCGACCCCCGCTGTAATCAGGACTTGTTCTCGTGCAGCGACGCTCCGGCGGATCCCTACTGCTGCGGCGACTTGCTGTGCGAAGGTCAGGAAGACAGCTTCAACTGCGCAATCGACTGCGGAGCAGCTCCCTATTGCGGCGATGCATTCTGTGACCCCGGCGAAGATTCTTGCAACTGCGCCGCCGATTGCGGAACGCCGCCCGCTGCCGAGTCCGCCTGCACCGATGGCATGGACAACGATTGCGACGGCCTGACCGACTGCGATGACACCGCCGACTGCGGCGCTGATCCCGCCTGCGCCTGCCTCCCCAAGAGTGCGCAGTGCACGCTCGACAGCGAGTGTTGCTCCAACTGGTGTCACCGCGGCTTCTGCAAATAGCGCCCACCGCCGGCGACGACACCGTCAAACCGGCATGAGTACAACTGGCGGGTGGCGTCCTCCAGCGGACGCCACCCGCCTTTCAACTTGCGCGGCCGACTTACCAGCCGCGCAGGACCACGGACTCTCCGACGTGCGCGATCTGCAGTGCGATCCGCTCCCCTGTCGCCAAGGGCAGATGCCGTAAGCCGCCCTCAGACTTATCGTGCTGATGGATTACTTGGCTGATCTTGCCCCCTGGGCGCGACCTCGGTGAGGCGGGCTATCCACTGTCTCGGTGACCATCCTGTCGCTGGCCGACGTCCCATCGACTTTCACTGCTCCACGACCACGGCAAGCGGAATCGGCCCGCGCCGTATTCAATTCGCACTGGATTTCCATGGGGCTCTGCCTCTTGACGATCGCTCTCCGCATCGCCTCACAGGCGGGTTTTCCCCTATCCGGGTATTTCGCGTAGCGCCTTCGCCGCGGAGATCGGGTACACTGTGCGTAAATCGGGTCCAGACGAATCACGGGTCGAAGGGAAGGTCGGCGACGGTTCCGGCGACGGAGTGACCGTGATGTCCACGATGCCGCGCAGCCTGCCGCACTTGCACTGTGGGTCCGGTGCGTCATCCCCGCCAGACGGCGGTGCAGCGGTCACCAACGCCGTGCCCGTCATCCGGCAATCAGTTCGGCCGGAATCCTGCAGATTTTCTGATTGTCGTTGTCACAGCTCCGGTGGTTTTTGGAGGTAAGTGGAGGGAGCGACGTGGTGGATGAAACCGTCACCGACTCGATGGAAACGCGCCGGTTGCTGGCACGTCTCCGGGCCGGCGAGGCCGAGGCTTTTGAGCAGTTGTTCGCCCAGCACCGGGCCTACCTGCATCAGGTGATCGACATGCGACTGGACGCCCAGATGCGTCGGCGGCT
>JBECKQ010000301.1:0-9699 GCA_040235375.1 Phycisphaerae bacterium
GGATGCCGCGTGACATAGAAGCCGAGCGCCGCCTTCTCCCGGGCGAGCATCTCCGCCTCGTCCCATTCCTCGAGACTCAGTCGCGGCACGGCTGTCGCCGACGGCGGGCCGAGCATGTCGCCGAAGAAGCTCATCTGCCCGCTGCGTCGATCGCTTTGCGCGGTCTGCCCCGCCTGGATGGCGTCGTCGAGCACAGTCATCATCGCTTTGCGCATCGCCCCGGTGGTGTCGAACGCGCCGCAGCAGATCAAGGCCTCGATCACCGCGCGGTTGACGGAGGCGAGGTCCACGCGCTCGCAGAAATCGAAGATGTTCTCGAACGGGCCGCCCTCGCGTCGAGCCGCGGTAATGGCCTCGACGGCTTTCTCCCCGACCCCCTTGATTGCGCCGAGGCCGAACCGTATCACACGCCGCGACGAGTCACGGTGGTCGGGCGCGAAGTCTTTCTCGCTGGCGTTGACGTCCGGCGGCAGCACGTCGATGCCCATGCGCCGGCACTCGTCGATGTACTCCTGCACCTTCGGCGTCGAGCCCATTTCGAACGTGAGCAGCGCGGCCATGAACTCGAGCGGGTGGTACGCCTTCATGTACGCGGTCTGGAACGCGACGATGGCGTATCCGGTCGAGTGTGCCTTGTTGAAGGCGTAGCCGCCGAATTCGAGAATGTCCTCGAAGATCTTCTCCGCGGTCGAGCGATCGAGGCCGTTCGCCTCGCAGCCGTCGAGGAACGCGCCGCGCTCGGCGGCGATCTTCTCGGTCATCTTCTTGCTGATGAGCTTGGCCAGGCGGAACGCCCGCTTGAGCTCGAGACCGCCCAGGCGGTTCACCAGTCGCGACACCTGCTCCTGGTAGACCATGATGCCGTAGGTCTCTTCGAGCTCGGCGGTCATGATGGGGTGCGGCGTCGTCCAAGGCTGGCCGTGCTTGCGGGCGATGTAGTCGTCGATGTACTTCATCGGGCCGGGGCGGTAGAGGGCGTTGGCCGCGATCAGGTCTTGGATGCGGTTGGGGCGCATGCGCATGATCACGTCGCGCATGCCGGCTGATTCGAACTGGAATATGCCCTTGGTCTGGCCCGTGGCGAAGATGGCGTAGACGCGCGGGTCGGTGAGATCGAGCTTTTCGATATCGACGTCCTGGCCCGTTCGCGCGTTCACTAGGTCGCGGGCCCGCTGAAGGGTGGTGAGCGTGCGCAGGCCGAGAAAGTCCATCTTCAGCAGGCCGACGGTTTCGACCGTGGGGCCGTCGAACTGCGTCACGATGGTTTCGTCATTCGGCGACTTGTACAGCGGCAGGAAGTGATCGAGGGGCTTGTCGGCCACGACGACGCCGGCCGCGTGCACGCCCGCGTGCCGGGCCAGGCCCTCGAGCCGGCGGCTGATGTCGATCACCTTGCGGACCATGGGATCCTCGTCGTACCGCCGCTTCAGCTCCGGCTCCTGCTTGAGCGCCTTGTCGATGGTCATCTTCAGCTCGACGGGGATGAGGGCGCTGAGCTTGTTGGCCTCGTTGAAGTCCACGCCGAGCACGCGGCACACATCCTTGACCGCAGCGCGGGCCTTGAGCGTTCCGAAGGTGATGATCTGGGCGACGTGGCCGTACTTGTTGCGGACGTAGTCGATGACTTGGGCCCGGCCGTTCTGGCAGATATCCACGTCGATGTCGGGCATTTCGTCGCGGTCGGGGTCCATAAAACGTTCGAAGTACAGGCCGTACTTCATCGGGTCCGGCGCGGAGATGTCCAGGCAGTAGCTGACGACGGAGCTGCACCCGCTGCCGCGCGCCCCGCAGGGAATGTCGTTGCGGCGGGCGTACTGCACGAAGTCCCAGACGATCAGGAAGTAGCTGGCGAAGCCCTTGCTCGTGATGACCTCGAGCTCGTAGTCGATGCGCTCGCGGAGCTCGGTCGAGATCCGGCCGTACTTGCGCTCGGCGCCGGCGTAGACAAGGCGGCGGAGCTCAGCCTCGGGCGTGGTCTTCTCTTCGACGTGGTAGACGGGGGCGTAGCGCTTGCCGAAGTCGAGCTCGACGTTGCACATGTCCGCGACGCGCAGGGTGTTCTCGAGTGCGTCGGGGAAGTCGGCGAACAGCTCCGCCATCTCCTGCGGCGTCTTGAGATAGAACTCGCCGTTGGGGAAGCGGAAGCGATCTTCATCGGTGACCAGCTTGCCCGTGCTGATGCAGCAGAGGATGTCGTGGGCCTCGACGTCCGTCTTGTCGAGGTAATGCACGTCGTTCGAGGCGATCGTGCCGACGCCGAGCCGGCGGGCGATGTCCACCAACTCCGGGTTGATTGTCCGCTGCTCTTCGAGCCCGTGGTCCTGAAGCTCGATGAAGTAGCGATCGGGCCCGAAGATTTCGAGGTACTTTTTCGCGATCTCCTCGGCCTTGGCGCGGTTGTGCGTCATCAGGGCCTGAGGGATTTCACCGCCGAGGCAGGTGCTGGTGCAGATGAGGCCGTCGCTGAGCTCGCGCAGCACTTCGGCGTCGATCCGCGGGCGATAGTAGAACCCTTCCTGGTAGGCGATGCTGGCCAGCTTCAGCAGGTTGCGGTAGCCCGTCAGGTTCATGGCGAGCAGCAGCAGGTGATAACTGGCTTCCTTGATGCGCGTGGCGATGCGCGAGCGGCGGTCGCCGGGCGACATGTAGGCTTCGCAGCCGATGATCGGCTTGACGCCTGCGGCGGTCGCGGCGCGATAGAACTCGATCGCTCCGAAGAGGTTGCCGTGGTCGGTGATGGCGACGGCGGGCATGCCGTTTTCCTTGACGCGCTCCATCAGCGGTTTGAGTCGCGTCGCCCCGTCGAGCAGGCTGTAGTGCGTGTGCAGATGGAGGTGGACGAACTTTGCAGGCGTGGTCGCGGCGTTTCCCCTCATCGGTCGGCGACTCCATTCACCGGTGATTGGGCGTCAGAGATCGTCATGAAGCTCAGGGCCAGTTATACGTCCGGTTTGTGCGTTCGCAACCGATTTTGACGCTCCCGGCTTTCCGTTTTCGCAGGCGAATCTGTGATATTTCGAGATGGCACAAGCTGTGAGATTGAGCCTTCGCCAAGTGCGGTAATGAGCTTGAGCACATTCGGATGCCCATTCCGCGAGGAGCCCAGCCCCCAGATTGTCACGTGCGCCCGTTATTGTTTCATCGCTCGCAGGCCGTCGGTCCATTCGACGTAGGCGCAGGGGAGGCCGAATTGTTCGCCGATCGCGGTCAGGCGGTGGAGGGCCGCTTCCGTTACGGCCGGCTGCCATTCCTGTTGCGCGGGATCGCAAAAGAAGATCCGACAGCCGGCCGGGCGTAGGTGGCGCACCGTGCACTTGCCCCCCTGCTGATACGGACATGACGAACGATCGGGAGGGGCCAGGAGCGGATCGCCGGCGCCGCTGAGGAAATACGCCAGTTCCGCCGAGGTGACGAACAGGTTGTGGCCGAAGGACTCGAAACGGCAGCACGCGCCGCGATTCACGCACACCGGCTGGCGGCTGGCGACATCCGCATCCAGCTCGTCGTAGAACGCCCGCATCGCCGCCGCGAACCGCGGATCACCCGCGGTGCGGCGAATTCTCTCGACCGGCAGCGGCACGCTGATCATTTCGGGGGCCTCTTGAGGCGAAGCTCCTCGATCTGCACGAAATCATGGCGGCGGCCGCGATTCATGCCCGGGCAACCCATCGCCGCCTCGTTCCACCTCTCCGGCGACTCGAGGTTGATGGACCAGAACGGCCACGTCCGGCACTGCGTCGGCTTGACGCCGTGAATCTTGCAGAACGTCCGCCCGTCGCGCCGCTCGAGGAAAATGCAGTCCCCGTCCGGCATCTCCGTCAGGCTGTAGCGCAGGCCCACGCGGCGAAGCTGCGTCTTGTCGAGCCAGTCGTCGCCGCGGCCGAGATACCTGGCGATCGCCTTGATCTCCGCCTTCGTCACCCACACGTATCCGGGCGCGCCGCTGCAGCAGTTGCCGCTCTGCTGGCACTCGAAGGCCAGGCCGCCGGCGTACCACTTTTCCTTGCTCTTGCGACGTTTCTTCTGACCGTTATCGCGGGTGCTCATCAGCTTCTCGTCAGTAATGCGCGAAGCATAAGCGGTTGAGCGAAGTCGGCCAAGCTCGTCACCTCGGCGCCGCCCATCGCCGCGGCTACAGGCCGTCGAACTGCACGAAATCATCGCCCACGCTCGTGCACGGGCAGTATTCCAGGCGGTAGCGGAGCTCCGCGCGAAGCTGGTCCAGCGCCGAGGCGGGGCTCAGCCCGCGCCCGAAGATGCCGGGCTGCCCTTCCGCGGACGCGATGTAATCTCCGGAGTCACTTTGCTCGACGTGAGCGTGGAATTTCATGGTCGGATTCCTCGCGTTTTTGTGGCGGTGAGTTTTCGCGTCCCTTCGGTACAGCCTAGGCGCGTTTTTGGCCCGCGGCTATGCGATTCCCCTTCCGGCCTTGGTTTCCGTCCCCGATGGGCGTACCTTTTGGCCAGCGGTTCCGGAAGCGATTCTGCGAGGGAGCCATGAATTCACCCGTGCTGCAAGCCATTCGCGAACTGCTGGACGCGAGCCCGGTCAACTACCGGCTCATCCACCATGAAGCCACATACACGTCGGAGGAATCCGCCCGCGTGCGTGGTGAGGACATCCGCATCGGCGGCAAGGCACTGCTCGTCAAGTGCGGGGATGACTTTCGCCTCTTCGTGCTCAGCGCCGCCTGCCGGTTTGACTCGGCGGCCGTTCGCAAGCACTTTGCGGTCAAGTCCGTGCGGTTTGCATCGCGAGAGGAGTTGCACGAGTCGACCGGGCTCGTGCCGGGCGCGGTTCCCCCGTTCGGCCGGCCCATCTTGCCGTTCGATCTGTACGTGGACGAGTCGATCGTGGTCAACGAGCGCATCGCCTTCAATGCCGGGAGCCTGACCGACTCCATCGTCATGGCCGTTGACGATTACCTGAGACTGGCCGGTCCGAACGTGCTGTCATTCGCGAAGACGACCTGAGGAGACTCCCTTTGCCCGCGAACCCGCCGAGGATTAATCCGAAGGAGTGGATGACGTCGCACCGCGCCGCGCTCGACGACCGACATCGCGTGCTGCGTGCCCGCGAGAGGTATTGGTCATGGGCTCGCCTGGTGACCTTCCTGGCGGCCGCCGTCATCTGGTATCCGCTTCGCGGCGATCTCATGGAGGCGGTGCTCGCACCGGTCGGCTGCCTGGTTCTTTTTGGGTTGTCCGTGTGGCGTCATGGCATCGCGCGGCGCCGCCGGTTTCTCACCGTTCGATCGCTCGAGATCGCGAGCGAATCGCTGAAGCGGTGCGGCGGCCGGGTTGTGCTCATTCGACCGTTCGGTCGTCCGCTCGACTCGACGCGCGACGACGTCACGGTGCCAACCGTCACCGACGCCGGGCCGACGTTCGCCCTCACCGCGCAGGAGCGCGACGACCTGGACTTCTATGCCTCCCCGGTCGGCGTCTTTGGCCTGCTCAATCGCACGTCCAGCGTGCTCGGGGCGAGGCGGCTCCGCGACTGGCTGGAGTCTCCCTGCCTTTCGGCGGAGCGAATCGCGGCGCGGCGGGCGAGCGTCGAATGGTTCGTCGATCATCCCATCGAGCGGACACGGCTGATGGGGGCGGCCGCTGCGCTTCGCAGCTACGACCAGCAGGGGGATGGATTCCTGTCCGCGGTCCACGATGCCCGGCCGTTGCCGAGCCCCGGCCTCGTGCTCGCTCTCGTGGCGTGGTCGCTGCCGAGCCTGGTCATCTTTCTGGCCGCTCTCTGGTACGTTTTTCTCGGCAACTACCGGGCGATCGTAGTTCTGCTGGTGCTATTCGCGGTGAACTGGGCCATGTCCACGGGCATTCGGCGGGCGCTGCGCTCCGCCATCGAGCCCTGGCGCAACCTGCGCCCCATGCTGCTCGGGTTCGCGGAGACGGCTGAGGAAGCGACCGAAGATCTGCCGGAAGATGGCGACCTCGCACGCGTCCGCGCCGCGTTCGCGGCAACGGTCGAGTCCGGCTCGCTGCGCAGCCTGTATGGCCGGATCGCCTGGACGGAAGCCGGCGGCATGATGCACGACCTGTCGAACTACGTTTTCTTCTACGACGTCCACGTTGCCCGGGCGATCCTTCATTGCGTGCTGAATCATCGCGAGGAGATTACGCGAGCGGCGGGCGCGCTGGTGGAACTCGAGGCGCTCACGTCACTGGCGTGCTTTGCCTGGGAGCAGCCACACGTTTGCAGGCCGGAGTTCGTGCAGGATCGGACGCTGAGTATTCGCGGCGGCGCCCACCCGCTGATCGATCCTGGCGATGTCATTACGAACGACGTGACGCTGACACCGTCGGACGCGTTGTGGATCATCACCGGCTCGAACATGGCGGGCAAGAGCACGTACCTCCGCATGATCGGCGTGAACGTCCTGCTGGCGCAGATTGGATCGTTTGTCGTCGCCCGCGAGATGCGCATGGTGCCCGTCAAGCTGGTGACCGACCTGCGGGCGCGCGATGACCTGGCGAAAAACGAGAGCTACTTTCTCGCCGAAGTGCGTCAGCTCCACCGCATGCTGGAGCCGGCGGTCGATGCCGCTCCGGTGTTCGGGCTCATCGACGAGCCGCTGCGGGGGACGAACTCGCAGGACCGCATCGCCGCGGGCCTGGCCGTGCTTGGCCATCTCATTCGCTCGCAGAACTTCTTCCTCGTCGCCACGCACGAGCACCAGTTCACCGCCCTGGCCGACGGCGCCGCGGCGAGCAACCATCACTTCCGCGAGGATCTCACGGAATCCGGGCCGGTATTCGACTACCGCCTCCGATCGGGCCCGGCCCGGGATCGCAACGCCCTGCGAATTCTCGAACGGGAAGGTTATCCCCCATCAATTCTGGCCCGTGCCTACGCGTGGCTCGACCGCCCGCAGTCGGGTGACACCTAATCCCGACCTGCGTTCCGCCGATACGGTTCGTACATAACCAATTAAATGACAGATGGTTAGAAGTTGTCAGCAGCGCAGCGCGTGTATCGCCGATCCCGGTTGAGGTTTTCTGACCGATGGGTAATGAGGTCATTGCGTCTATTGACAGAGTGGGCCGATTTTGGGATATCACCCCACTCATTTGGCCGCCTGGAGCGCCTGGAAACAGCGTCTTGGGCCGGCGTTTTGCAGAATTTAGTGGGCAAAGACCGCTGAATTCTTAATGTTTCGGCCGTCTGACGGCCGATATCTGGCAACCGTACGAAACCATTGCAGGACGGTGCCGCAGCACGCGCGGACCCTGCGAAAAAAAAGGGTTGTTGATCGGCCGGGGGTTGCCTCCCGAAATCCGATCGCCATAATGGTCGCCCATGTTCGTCGCGGTTACTGGCCGGGCAGCTTCGATTGAGGCGCGGAAAACTGCCCGTTTCGCCGTGAAGGAGTGACGAAGAATCGCCGCTGCGTTTTTGGGAGCAGCCGAGCGAAGCAGTCCAGATCAAGCAAGTACAAACAGGAAGCGCAGAATCTCCTTGCAGGCGCGGACGGCGAGGGAGTCGGCGCACCAGCGATCTAACCAGGACCAGTTAACGCGAGCTTCGTAAAGCGGTCAGGTGCGCCGGACCCGAAGACAGAGCAGCAGGAATCGATGAACCACGCCCGGGTTTGCCTCGCTGCGGCCCGGATATTGAATGTGCCTCCCCCCTGGCAACCGGCGGCTTCTGCGGTCGGGTTTGGGGCGAAACTCGAAAGCCCCTTACGAGCCAGGTGTGCGAAAGGAGGATGAAAGATGAATAAGAGCGCTCTTAAAGCTATGGCCCTATCGACGATTCTGGGAACGATTCTGGCCTTCGGCGGCTGCCTGGGCTTTGGGTCGTGGAAGAACGCCGTGTGGACCGCAGCCGGCTACACGGCGCTCGAATACGTCTTGGACAGCAACGCCGTGTTCGACCTGTTTGACGACGGGCCCGCGACCTAGTGCGGCGCGGAACTGGCGAGCCTGGCGTCGGTGTTCTCTTGAAGGAGTGAGAGAACGGTCGTCGTAGCCGGTAGGAAGAATCGAGTTCGAGGTCGCGAGGCGACAGAGCCGGGTGCCCCCGACGCCGCAACGGGCGCGTTGCCGTGGGAGGGGGAGGCGAAGTCGAAAGGCAGGGCGGCGGGAGGTCGCCGCGAGCAATGGGGAAGAGAACCGTTAAGGCGACGGCGATCGCGGCCCTGACGGGCTGCCTGTTGCAGTTCGGCGGGTGCTATGGCGACTCGTGGTTCGGGCAATTGCTGTCCGCTGCGACGCTGTCCGTCGGATACGACTATATCTGGGACACGGAGGCGGTTCTCGATCTGTTCGCCAGCGACAGCAACAACCTGGCGCGCCATTGAAAGGTTCAGTGGCGGGCATCTGGCAGGATGCAGCTCGCCGGCGTTGGAAGTGTTCGGCCTCAAAGGCGATGCGTTGTCGCCGGGGCCGAGGGAGATAAAAGGGGTTTGACCGGTCCGGCAGGCGCTTGGACCGACTAGCGTGAGTGTTTCTTTTCCAATTGGAGGTCCAAAGATGGGCAAGAAGACCATGAAGGTTGCGGCGATGGCCGTGATTCTGGGCACCGTACTGCAGTTCGGTGGCTGCGTCGGCCGGATCTTCCAGAATGTCCTGTCGACTTCGGTCACGTACGGCATCCTGGAGTTCGTCACCGACAACGACGGCGTCTTCGATCTGTTCGCGGACTAGTCGCTCGCCGCGACAGTCAACAGCAGATCAAACAAGAATCCGCAAGAGCCGAGTGGGCGCGTGCCTGCCCGGCTCTTCGCGCGCGCTCGCCTCGCAGGCCCGCTCGGCATTGACACCGCGTCGAGTGACACGGTCTGGCACGCGCTCCCGTATCGGCGCACAAAAATGCCGGGCGCTGGTGAACCAGGCCCGGCGCACACAGGGGAGGCGTATCGAGCTACATCAGATCGTCGAGCAGTCGATCAAGCGCCACCTGCAACTTACCTTGAACATCGTATGTGCCGTTGCGTATGTCGGAGCGGATGCGCGCGACCTTCTCGAAGCGGATCCCGGGCGTGCTCCCGGCTGTCGCGTCGTCGTCTGCCGAGAGCTGCACGGCGTCGGCCGTCGCCCCGCGAGAGTACGGCTCCTGCCGATCCGGGCGGCGCGCGGAATGCGGGTAGTCAATACGGGGAGAGATGCCCTTCCAGCCTTCGTTCGAGCTGCGAATCACGTTCATGGCATAAACCCCAGCCGGCTTCCGTCTTTTGCGCAGCCCTGCCCACGCACGGCTGCCGCTGCCGCCTGTCGCGGATACCGTACGCGGCAAACCCGCGTGCCGGAATCCCCCTCGTCAACCCCGCTGTTATCGGATTCGTCCGTGAATCGCAGCGAGCACGGTCAGGAGTGAGTGGCGTTGAACTCGGTCCATCGAATCGATACGCCAAACGCTCAGGCCACGTTTCTAGTATCGTCAGCGGCGTTCGATTTGCTTGAAAGAAATCTACTAAGGGACCTCGAATCCGGGAAAATCGCACTACATGTCGGCTGTGAAACATCCGCCAGCCTCTATATCTTGCCGGCGCTGACCAAGCTGGGCGGAGCGCGTAAGCCGAGCATTTGCGGACCCTTGCGCATAGTGCTGAAAAGGCGGCGGCGGGGAAGGAAGGACAAGCGGCCTTCGGCCGCGGAGCAGGAGAGCAGTTGAACAGGTGAGCAGGAGAGCGGCGGCTTGCGCCGCCGTGACAAACCCTCACCCGGGCTCTCCTTTCAGCGGAG
>JBECKQ010000384.1:0-12620 GCA_040235375.1 Phycisphaerae bacterium
TCACCATTCCCCCCGCGACGATCATCACCCACATGGCCACGGTCACGACCCAGGCGAATCGATGCAGCCCCGGCTTGTACGTGAGGTCATTCATGGCTTGTTCCTGTTCTGTCCCGATTCAGATAGGATCGGCTCGGTGCGATCCCGTGCGCCGCCATCATGACCGGCGGCGCCTTGCATCCTAGTGCCGCTTCAAGAAACCTGCATGCCGTCCCCTGTAGGGCGGGCTCTGCCCGCCACGGAATACCGACGCGGACCGCAGCCGGCGAATCAAGGAAGAAGCGAATACACATCTCTGGAAACGGCATCCGCATGTGCAGATCCGACGAAAAGAACCGTCGTCGCGAGCCTTCGGATTCGCATACGCTTCTCGCAGAGCCGGCCACCGCAGGGTACCAAGTATCCGTGCGCCGGTACGTATCGCTGTCAGGGCCGCGACCCTGATGGAGCGGACGTCTGTGAGTCCGCCGCGGCACCCGATCACGTCCCGCTGTCTAGTCCGATAATACTGGCTTTGAGCTTGCATGAAAAGCAGATAGCGGCCTCTCCACCCCCTTCAGTTGCCTCCGGCTGCGGGGCCGGCGCCCCGTCAGGGCCGGGACAGAAGTGTAGTCGCGGCCAGGTCGGTTTGACCAGCCGAGAGCTGCAAGACCTGCGGCCGTTCCTTCGCTTAAACGAAAAGGGCGATCGCGCCACGTCGTCACCGCGGTCGGGGCAAGTGTTCGGATGTTCGGCTGGTCATCCTGCGCGCTGGCGCGATGTCGGGCTTCAATGCTCCGGTGTCGCCGGCTGGGTGGATGCGGGCGAGCCGGCGGCTGGTGTTGTGTCGATGCCCAAGCCTTCCAACAGAGCCTCGGCCGGGAAATCCGGCATGGGCACCGGCGGGAGGGCGTTCGCGATTCGCGCCGCGTTGAATCTCGGCCATTGATCGGCCAGGTCGGTGCCGAAACACTGTTGATACCCTCCGTCGGCGAAGATGACTATCCACGTCGGCCAATACGTCACCTTGCCTTCCCGTGCATCAATCATGGGCCACATGCCCACGGCAACAACAAGGTCCGACGCGGACTTGAGCTCCCCCGAGATTGCCAGAGGTATCGTCGCGATTCGATACCGAAGCTGCTGCTGAGATGCGTCATCTGTCCAGGAAGGGCGTGGCGGCGGTTCCTCGCCGTTTCGCTGCGCCCGCCAGCGCCTGTAAATACAGTGAGCGCCCAAGCCTGCGAATTGACCTCGGAAGAGATTTGCGTACGTGAAACGGCCTTCGGTGGCCAGTCTCGGATTCTCAACGGCGCTGCGAACACTCTGGTCCGAGCCCAGCACCATTTCCCACCCCATTTCCGGGTCGACGCGGAACCTCTCCTCCTCCTGGCGTTTCCTTTCTGCTTCGCGCGCCAGATCCTTCTCCTGCAGATCTTGGAGAGCCCCGGCCGCCTGGTCCCGCAATTCGTCTTCGAGTTCGTCGTCTTGGGCCACCTTCTTCAGCCACGCACCCTCCTGGTTCTTTCGCATCAGACGGACCGCCGCCCGGCGCTCTTCGATGGGCAGCGACGTGTTTTTGGCCATCTGCAAATAGTTGAGTATCGCCGGCTGGAAATCGCGGCCGGGCTTCAGGTTCGCCTCCAGGTACGCAAGTCGAAGCTCCGGATTGTCGCCCTCTTTGAAAATGCGCTTCACCGTCTCGAAATCGTAGCGAAAGACCTGTAGCAGCGCGAGCCGCATTTCCCACGCGACGGCAGGATCAAAGATGCTCTCACGCAGTTGCGGCGCAACCTGCGCCAGCCGATTGCGGGTTCGGCTTATCAGTGCCAGGACCTGCTCGGGCGTCATGCAGTCCAGCACCGATGCGAGCCCTTCCGGCCAGGCATCCTCGTACATACTGGCGGACGGCGACTTGATCAGCCAGTACATCATGCTTGGCGCCTGCGCTGCGGCCTCTCCCGAGCAGACGCGTGACCACGCCACTCGGGACAGTTCGGGGTTGGCCGACATGAATATCCACTGCCAATGATCGAAGCGACGCTCAGCATGCGTCCGCACAGGGCGATCCTCATCGGCGCCGCCCATGCGCAGGGCGAAATCGACGAGCTCGTCCTTCAGGGCCCAGTCTGCCCCGAGCAGCAGCGAGAGCATCAGCCGCCGCTGGCCGTCGCCCGCATCTTGCGGCGCACCGCGGAGGAGTTTCCTGGCCTGTTCGACGGCCGCCTCCGGCACGCGCCACGGCCGGACCTCCAGGTGCGCCTTCCTCGCGACCGTCAGGAGCTTGCGCTCCTCGTCGGTGGTGTGCCGCCATGTTTCGGTCAAGCCGGCGCCATTCGCGGCCGCCTCCTGCCGCCGCTCTTCTCGAATTGTGGTCAGCCGCCTATCCACGTAGTGTTCGGCCATCCGGCGAATGTCATCCGCGCTCAACTCGTCGACAGGCACGTCGCGATTCTTGAGGAATGATCTTATCGTCGCGTCTCGATCCTCATCCCACAACAGGGTCAGCTCGTACGCCCGGAACGCGTACTCTTCCCATGCCACGTGTGCAGGAGGGACCGCTGGGCGCGTAGCTTGTTGACCCTCCGCGTTTGCAGTGCACAGGACAACTGCGAAAGCCAGCAGCGGGGGCGAGGCGACGGTCCATTATGTAGTCTCCAATCGGCGTCTACATTGTCCCGAACGCTCGATTACTATCCAAGTGTATGCAGCTCTTGACGCTATTCGTGCACCTTCCCGCCGGATTCGATCAGCAGCTTCAACGCTTCCTCCGCCGCATCTTCGAGCGCGGCCTTGGCTGCCAGGGCTTCGACGAGATCGACCTTCGCGCCTACGCCCCGCTCCGCTACCAGCACGTCGCGACCCGGCACCGGCACCAGGCGCAGCTCGACCCGCGCCCGGCAACTGGTCATCCCCTGCATCTCGGCCGCGAAACTGCTGACGCCCTCGCCCTCCAGCAGGTAATCCGCCGGCTGGTCCAGGAATTTGCCGGTGGAACGCAGCGCCTCCTGCCAGCCCTCGGGCGGAGCATTCGGCAGCACGGCGTTCACGCTTAGATTGCGGAGCAGATGGAAGGCGGCCGTCGCGGCAGCCGGATCGACCAGCGGGCGAGACACGTGCGTCTCGGTGATGTCGATGACCACCGTCTTGCCGCGCAGCCACGCGGCCTTCTTCGCCAGCTTCTCCAGCGATCCGTTCTCCGGCGCGGGCGGCGCCTGCGGCGCCAGCACCTTGGCCAGTTCGTCGGCGGCCCGATCGATCATGCTGCCCACGTCGTCCGTGACCGGCGCGCGGACGGAAACCAGCCGCTGCTCCGTGGTCTCGACATCCACGACCTTCAGCACCAGGTAGTACGACTGCCCGATCTTGCTGAGCCGCCCGACAAGGATGTGCGTCGCCGCGACCAGGCGGCCGAGTTTCACGCCCGCGCCGGGGTCGGCCAGGCCGGAGAGCGACATCTTCTGCTCCTGCGCGACGCGCGACAACTCGGCGCGATCGACAAGCGTGACGTCCTCCATCGTGCCGCAGATGGCCAGGATGCTGTCGGTCAGCGCCTCGGCGGTCAGCGGCGCGTTCTTCTCGACGGCAAGGTCGAAGACGGCCAGGCGAACGCCCTTGGCGGCCGGGGCCGGGGATTCGGTTGCCTCTCGAGCCAGCGCCATCGGCGCGGCGACCAGCACTGCAATCAGCATCCATTTCATTGACGTATTCATCGATCATCCTCCGCAAGCGGAATCAGCGGGACACGAAACCGGGTGAGCAGCCGCATCAGCTCCTCCTGCCCCTCATTGGACGACGGCAAGTCGTCGGCGCTTCGCCACAGAATGCCGTCGGTTTTCAGCTTATCGACATCGCGCGGCGGCAGGCCGCGAACGGAACCCAATACGGGGTCATCGCCGAGAATCAGCACGGGCCGGCTATCGGCTGCATCAATGAGCGGCTGAATCGAGCGAACAGTGAGACCGCTCGCAGCATCACCGCGCAGATCGATCACGCGCAGCGCCGCTGTTTCCTTCTGTGTCTCGGTAGCGCGTGCAGCGCGAGAGAGCACCGGCCGAACGTCGTCCGGCCAGGTCTGCGGCCCGCCGTACACGATGACGGCCCGATCGAGTGGCTCGGGCGGTCCGGTGATTGCGGTCGCCGCAAGCAGCCGGAAAAAGATACCGTCAGCAGCATCGTTGACGCCGAGCTGCTCTTGCCACGGAACGTAGCTCGCCACCAGAAGTTCCGGGCCTTCAAGCGAGCGCATGACTTCGATCAAGGTGTGCGCGTCGTCGAATGCGGCGGCCTCACGATTGATGCACGTAGGGGCCGTCCCGCGGAACCACGTGAACGACGGTGGGCCGGGCCGCTGTGGACCGTTCAATCGGCGGATCGGATTGTCCTCTTCCTTCAGGTGCAGCGCGACCGGTTCGGCGATTCGCTCGCCGTACCAGTCGGCGTCCAGGACGACGACGTCGGCGTTGCACGCCCGGGCAAGCTCCAACACGCTCCGCGGATCAGCGAGGCCCGACTCGCGGCCGACAATCAGCAGCCGATGCTCCGCGGTCGGCCGGACGTTCTGCCGCACGGCCAGCTCGGTCGGGAGCGCACGCACGGGTATGCCCACCGCCGCAGCCCATTCGAGGAACCAAGGCGGCGCGGCGAGCGCGGCAACATCCACGTCGACGTCGCCGAATACTCTCATGCCGGTTGGATAAACAGCGATGCGGGCCAGCGTGGATGACGGCGGCTCCGCGCGGCGCAGCTCGACTGCGACCAGCACGCGAACCTCAGGGAGGCGCAGAGTGACGCGACCGTCCTCGACACGCCAGCGCTTTTCGAGCTCCTGTCCGAACGCGAACAAAAGGACCTCGTCGCCGGACTTGGCCGCCACCGGTACGGTCAGTTCCGTGCCGCTGACGGCATAGCGGATGGGCGTGGCCGGCTCGGCCGTCGCTGCTGCCGCGTACATCACGAGTTGGCCAAGCAACGACATCATCCACGAACCTCTTCGTTTAGAACCGAAGCGTGCAGGGCGACCTCCACGTGCATCCCCGCTTGGGCCAGCCTTCCTTCGGCCTGCGCCGAACCGCGAAGCGGAAGGAATCCCGTAAATGTGGTCGAAGCGCCGGGGTCGCTCCGGGCTTCCAGGCTGATCGCGTATTGCACGCCGAGTTCGCCGCCGCGGCGCACCGCGACGAGCTCGATCTGCATGTCCTTCGTCTGGCCGGCCGTCGCGGGAACGTTGAGCACGACCTTCTCGTCCGGCCGGCAGATGACCAGGTCCGGCGCCTGCGGGAACGCGTCCTTTGCTCGCGGCTCGAGACGCAGAAAGCACGCGACCGCGGGCACGTCGCGCGCGTCCTGCGGGGCACTGCGCATCTCCACCTTGCCGGAAGTGACCGCCAACCAGGCCAGCGGTCCGGCCATCGATTCGTGCAGGTCGAACACGCGGGCGGCATCTTCGGGAGTTATGGTCGCGGCGTCATCGGCCGCGTGCTCCACTGTGGCGACTTTCGAATGCGTAGCCGGACGGAAGTACGCCGGCAGAAGCAGCCAGGCGGTGAAGGTCACAGCCAGAACGGCCGCCAGCGCCAAAACTCCGCGACCGGCAAAACGATGCCGCGACGCCCGCGTCATCGCAAGACTCGGCGCATCGGCGCCGTCGCCCTGCTTACGCCACGGCGCCAAGGCGCAGCGCAATTCCAGCAAACGCTCGAGTTGGCCGCGCTGCCGCTCATCGCGCAGTGCGGCCAGCAGCACTTCGTTCAGCTCGTCGGAGTCCAGTTCGCCATCGACGAGCGCCGACAGCATGGATTCTCGATCGATTTCAGTCATCACGGATCACACCCCCAATTCCCCCTGCAAGCGTTCGAGCAGGATCTTCTTCGCGCGGTGCACGCGTGAGGCAATCGTGCCGCGCGGCTGGCCTTGGATCTGCGCCGCCTCGTCGTACGAGTAGCCGTCGAGCTGCGTAAGGACGAAGGCCTCGCGGCATTCGTCGGGCAACGCCGACACCGCCGTGCTGACGATCAGGCGCAGCTCGTTGCGGTGGGCTTCTTCGAACGGGCCTTCCGCGGTGTACACGGTCGCGCCCGCCAGAAGGCCGTCCGTCGAGGACTGGCCCAGGCGCTGGTCGCGCGAGCGGCGGCGCATGCGGTCGATTGCGCAGCGCGTCACGATCTGGTGAAGCCAGGTCGACACTTGCGACCGGCCATCGAACGACGCGATGGATCGCACGGCTTTCAAGCAGGCCTCCTGCACGGCGTCGTCGGCCTCATCGAGGTTGCCCAGCACGCGCAGGGCGACGCGGCGCATCCGCGGAACGTGAACTGCCAAGTCGATCGATTGCGCCGGCATGTCTACCCCGATTGAGCGTTCTCGCAGCCTCAGTTGATTAGACGGGGGCGGCCGGGTCATGTTTCGCCGACGCCGTAACATACTGTCGCACCGACGCTTGCAGTAATCGGACCCTGGCCGCCGTCGTCAATGGGGCTCAAAGCGGCGCTGCTGCCGCCCCACCCCCTGGCAGCGTCGAAGATCCGCCGGGGCGGAGGGAGGCCGGGTAGCGGTTTCGAGCGCGATAGACACTCGAACGTCTTCCGCCCGTGAAACCTCCTGCGACCTCGGCCGTCCAATCAGATAGCATGAATGGTACGTCTACGCGCTAACTTCGGAAACCACAGAATGTGCAATCGACCTGCATTCGGCCTCGTCGTGCTCGTTCTCGCCTGCATCGTCCAGGCTGGCGAAGGACCCGCCCACCAGAGCGAAGCTCCCAAACCGCGGTGTGCGGTGTTGGCGCAGCAGGGCGATGCGACCTGCGCGGCGCTCGCGGATTTGTTGGCCGTCCGGCTTTCCGGGGCCGGCTATGCGACCGTCGATCGGGCCAATCTCGCTAAAACGCTCGACGAGCACGTACTCGGCCAGGCATTCGCACAAGGCGCCACCGCCGCCCGGCGGCAGGCCGGCCAGATTGCCGGCGCCGATCTGCTCGTGCTGCTGACCAGCAGGGAGAAGGACAAGAACCGAGTGATCGAGTGGACAGTGGCGGCCATGCCCGAGGGTCTGCGTTTTGCGGCCGGCGGAGCGTTGTGGAACGAGCAGGATCCTGAGCCGATGTTGGCGAGCATGGTCGCGAGCGTCGAGCGGGCGGCCGCGTTGCGAGCCGCACCCGTCTTGCAGCCGGTCTGCGTGCCGCTGTTCGTCTGCCGCGATCCGACGTTCGAGTTCAGCGGTATGCAGCAGGCCCTGGCCAAGCTGACCGAGGAGTTCTTGATGCAGAGGCCGGGCGTGCTCGTCGTCGCGCTGGACGAGGCCGATGCACTCACGACCGAGTACAAGCTCACGGGAAAGACAGTCGAGCACAAGGCACCGCTGTTCGTGAACGGCTCATTCACGACCAAACGCACCGACGACGGCCTGAGAATTTCGCTGGACGTCGAGCTGCGCACCGCGACAGCCACACTCGGCCAGCACCATCTACCGGACCTCGACGAGGACACGCTGGCTCTGAGTTTGCGTAAGACCCTGAACGACCTGCTCACCACCTTTGGCGTTGCATCGCCGTCCGCCACGCCAGATGCCGAGGTTCACGCTCTCCGCCAGCACGCCCTCGGTCTCGCTCGTATCGGCGAGTGGAAGGATGCCCTCCCGCTCCTGAAGACTGCCGCACTCCTGCGTCCGGATGATCTCGCGACTCGCGACGATCTCGTAGGTACGTGGAGCGCCCTGGTGTCCAGTACGGCCAAAGTCGACCGCCCTGACCCCGCCCGGCGACTCGAACTGATGGAACACGCGCTCGATGCCCTCGAGGACGTTCTGCACCGCCGCACACCCGGGTGGGAAGACGTCATGGCCGTGGCGTTTTGTCGAGTCCACGCGGAACTCCGTGTGTCGCCAAGGCATCATCCCGATGAGATGGCCCGGTACCACGCAATCGCCCGGCGCTTCCGCAAGCTGTACGCCAGGACTCTCCTCGGCGAATTCGGCCAGCCGGAGGTCCGAACGCGGGATCTTGCCTGTCGCCTGCTCGCCCAGAGATTCGCGATTGATCGCACCGCGGACGAGGATGTGTTCTTTGCCGATCTGGTCGCGCTCGTTCGCGAGCTTGATACCTCCCCAGGCAACGAGAAGTACGTGTTTGAACTCTTGACCGCGCCCTTGCGTCGCTACACCATCGACCTCAAGGCCTTCAGGCGGCTGCTCGATGATTGCGGTGCCGAATCGTCGCATCTGGCGGCCTTGGCCTCCCTCCTCAAAGTGCTCGCCAGTGCAGATCTCGATGTCGCAGAGCAGAAGTTCGATGCCAGCCTCCCCACGGTTGCGGCGGAGCTTTCGCTGGCGCCTGCAACGACCGACTTCATGCACGAGATCGCCCACACAGCGATCGAACTAGGCAGAGCGCGGCTGGCCCGGCAGCGCGATAAGGCTTTTCCCTCGGCGCCACGCTTGCTCCCGATCGACGGCCTTCCTCGAGACGCCGTGCGTAACTGGATCAACGCCGACGAGGGCGTGGAGTTCATCATTACTTACAGCGCTGTCTACCGCCTCACACCCGAAGGCGCATTCGAACGCGTCCTGGATGGCGATTACGAGCAATCCCGGTGGGATTCAAACGCCCTGTGGCTGGCGAATTCCGACAAGGTCGTCGTGCTTGACTCGACCGGAACGGTCGTGGCCGAGCAACCCGTTGAGCGTGCAAAGTACCTGACTCCGGCTGGTCCCGGGCGGGTATTCATCTCCCTGGAAGACATGAATGAGCAGGGCGGCGAGCGTGTGACCTACGAGATGTGGTCGCTTCGAAGAAACCCGTCGCCGGCGCTCCAGCGAGAAGTGCTCCACGTAAACAACGTCAACTGGGTGCATAATCTTCCCGCCGGCTCGGCTCTCGATCGTTACATGCCGCGCAAAGAATGCGGCTTTTACGTGGCCGCCTCCGACGCAGACGCCGCACTACTTTTCTTCAATACCTACCAGCCGACTCGTTTCGATCTGAAGTCGCGGCTGTTCGACCTGGCGGACAGGAGCTGGCCGTGCGGTACCAACTGCTTCGAGCTCGACGGCACGTACTATTTCTTCGGGTCGTATCAGGCCGACGGGCGCCGCTCGCGGGCGATCCTGTCAACGGCAGGTCTGCGGCAGGCCCCACACCTGATCCTCGACCTGGGTTGGGTATGCGATAGCCGTACCGGCTCCCGATATGACGGGCACGTATCAAGCGCCGTTACGTGGGGCGACTGGATCCACGTTCTGGCCGGATACGCCGAGGCTCCGCCGTTCTGGCTCGCGGTCAACAGAACAACCAAAGACGTAAGGGTAATTTGCGTCGATCCACCAGCCTATTACATGCTTCGCTCGCGCTTGGTCGTATCCGACCGATTCGGCCTGATCCTGATCGGGGCAAAGGCTGAGCAAGTCGAGCTGCCGCCGGAGGAAACATGGGCACCGTACGACGCAGCCGTGGCGCATCTTCGCATCTCCGCTGGTGAGGGCTCGTTCGATCCCTGGACGCGATGGCGAGGTTCATCCGTTCCGTCTTGTCCCAAGTAAGGAGGCAGAAGCGCCGCCCTGAGGATGTCGGACGAGCGCCCGAGGCCAGTAGAATGGCATACCTGTGATGTCCAGAGGTTTATTAGGAGGCGGCCACGTGCTCCACCGCTTCGCATTCAGAATCGTGCTCCTCCCCGTGCTTCTGGCCAGCACGGCGATCGCCGAGCAACCCGTGACGGCAAATGCTGCTGCCAAGCCGCGGTGCGCGGTGTTGGCGCAGCAGGGCGATCTGACGTGCGCGGCGCTCGCGGATTTGCTGGCCCTGCGCCTGTCAGTGGCGGGTTATCCGACCGTCGATCGCGCCAACCTCGCCAAAACGCTCGGCGAGCAAGTGCTCGGACAGGCGTTCGCACAAGGCGCCACGGCCGCCCGGCGGCAGGCCGGCCAGATTGCCGGCGCCGATCTGCTCGTGCTGCTGACCAGCCGGGAGAAGGACAAGAATCGGGTCATCGAGTGGACGGTGGCGGCCATGCCCGAGGGTCTGCGTTTTGCGGCCGGCGGAGCGTTGTGGAACGAGCAGGATCCCGAGCCGATGCTGGCGAGCATGGCCGCGAGCGTGGATCGGGCGGCCGCGCTGCGGGCGGCGCCGGTGTTGCAGCCGGTCTGCGTGCCGCTGTTCGTCTGCCGCGATCCGACGTTCGAGTTCAGTGGCATGCAGCAGGCGCTGGCGAAGCTGACGGAAGAGTTTTTGATGCAGAGGCCCGGCGTGCTGGTCGTCGCGCTGAACGAGGCGGACGCGCTCACGTCCGAGTACAAGCTCACGGGCAAGACGGTCGAGCACAAGGCGCCGCTGTTCGTGAACGGCTCATTCACGACCAAACGCACCGACGACGGCCTGAGAATTTCGCTGGACGTCGAGCTGCGCACCGCGACAGCCACACTCGGCGAGCGCCACCTGCCGGAAATGGACGAAGCGACGCTGGCCGCGGCCATACGGAAAGTGCTCGAAACACTGCTCACCAAGCACGCGGACCTGCCGGCCGGCACGTCCACCACGCAAGAGGTCGACGCTCTGCACAAGCACGCGATTGGCCTGATTCGCATCGGAGAATGGGAGGACGCCGTACCGCTGCTCAAGACGGCCGCGCTGCTCAGCCCGGACGAGCTGGACATTCACACCGACCTCATGTTGACATGGAACGGCCTGGTGGCGAGCTCTTCGAGCCTGCCCAAGAATGACCATCTGCATCGCGTCGAGCTGATGGAGCATACGCTCGATGCATTCGAGGAAATCGTCCGCCGGCGCCCCATCCAGCGCGACGACGTCCAGGCCTTGTCGCAGTTCAGTGGGTACGCGCACCTTAACGGCGGCGCCGAGCTCAAACGCACGCAACCCATTGCCCTGCAGCGCTACATCGAGTTCGCCAGGCGATTCCGGCACTTGGTCGGCCGAATCATCAAGGGCGATTTTGGGGCGCCTGATGTCAGCACATCTGACCGTGCTCTTGATCTTCTCGCATTTCTCTTCGCTTGCCATCTCTACGACGATACGGACCGGGTCTATGACGAGTTGCTGACCTGGCTGCGCGCAACCGAATCGCCCCCCGGTAGGGAGGTCCAGATCGTTCGCTTGCTTATCTCGGGGCGGGCATACGCCAAGTCCGAGCGCGAGGCCGCGGACCGCTTCTGGGATGCATGTTGCGCAGACAGCTCGACGCGCCTCGCGGCGCTGGCCGAGTTGGTTAAGGAGCTGTTTGCTGACGATCCTGATAAGGCCGAGCAGCGTTTCGAAGCACGCCTGCAATCGACCGCCCGGCAGTTGTCGCTCTCGCCGGCGATCGCGGAGCAGATTCGCGAGACGGGAAGAGCGGAAATCGATCGAACGAAATCGCGGGCGATCGCTCGCGTCCCGCGCGCCTTTGGCCCCGAGCCGCGATTGACCCGCATCGAGGGACCGCGCGAGGGCATATCCAGGTGGGTCTGCACGGATGACGCAGAATTCGTATTCACCCGCAAAGCAATGTACCGCGTCACACCGGAACGGACGTTTGAGCACGTCTTCGACGGCCCATACATGCGCGCGGTCTGGGATTCAATGTATCTGTGGGTCGGCAACCCGGACAAAGTCGCGGTGTTCGACGGCGAAGGCCATCTGCTGGCTCAGCGCACCGAGCAAGGTGACAAGTACCTGACCGCGGCGGGACCGGGCCGCGCGCTCATCGCCCGCTCGGACAGGAACGAGCAGGGGGGCGAGCGCGTGGCATACGAGCTGTGGCTTCTTCGCGGGCAGACGCCGCGGGCAATCGAGTCCGAGCTTGTGCAGATCGACGATGATAACTGGACCTTCGGGATCGAGACGCGCAACAACAAAGACCTTGTTGCGCTGCGATTTCGAGACGGCGGTTTCTACGTGCCCGGCGAGTCGCCTGACGCCGGAACTGTTTTCTTCAGCAGTCTGCGGCCGGTGATCCTCGATCTGAAGACGCGGACGTTCTCACGGGCGGAAAATCGATGGCCGCATCTGGCACCGTGCTTTCGCGTAAACAACTCGTACTATCTCTTCGGCGGCTATCGCGATGACGCCCGGCGATCGCGTGCCATTCTCGAGGTGGCCGGCCCGCATGAGGACCCAGTGCTGTTCGCCGATCTCGGCTGGGTGCGGTACAACGGTGGCAGCGGCTCGCGATACGACGGCCGGGTGGCGTCCGCGATCGAGTGGGAGGGCTGGATGCACGTGCTCGGCGGGTACAGCGAGTCCGCGCCGTTCTGGCTGGCGGTCAACCTGCATACGAAGGACGTGCGGGTGCTCAAGATCGATCCGCCGCAGCCTTACATGTACACCGCAGAGCTCGTTGTCTCGCGGCTGTTCGGCCTGATCTTCCTCGGCGGCGGGGCCTATCAAGTGGAGCTGCCGTCGGAGGATACGTGGCAACCGTATGAGGGTGCCGTTCGCGATCTGCGCATACCTGAGAGCGAGATTCCGATCGATCCGTGGTCGGCCTGGCGCGAGAGTTCAGAGTAAGACGGGTGAGGTGACGGCCCCGATTCAATCCACGCGAACGCCTTTTTCCGCCAGCCACTCTTTCAGGTCGCCCATCTGCGTGTCGAACACCTCGTTGTCGTAGTCTTCCTCGAGCTTGGCGATCAGCTTGACGACTTCCGGCGCT
>JBECKQ010000464.1:0-19706 GCA_040235375.1 Phycisphaerae bacterium
GCTTTGTAAGACACGTCGACGCTGCGCCATTGGTAGCGGGCCATCTGGTCGGCGGCCTCGCGCAGCTCGCGGGCGATCTGCATGCGGTCCGCGTAATCTTCGCTGAGTTCGAGGCCCCAGCCTTTCAGCCGCGCTTCGCGCACGCTGCGCAGGCGACTCGGGTTGGCCATGCAGCCGATGACCCGGCGGGGGTCGAGATCGAGCAATGGCTGCGGCGGCTGCACGTCGGGGAACAGCGGCACGTTGGCGGCGCGAATGCCGCGGTAGGCGAGATAAAAGCACGTCGTGCTCTTCGACGTGCGCGACACGCCGACGAGAACGACGTCGGCGTCGGCCAGTTCCTGCGGGCGGCAGCCGTCATCGTGGGCGAGCGTATATTCAACGGCGTCGATGCGGTCGAAATGCGCCTGGTTGGATTTGTAGAGCATGCCCGGCGTGGCGCTGGGCGTGCTTTGCAGAAGATCGTACAGGCTGCCGAGCACCGGACCGAGCAGATCGACCGCGGGCACCATGTGATGCTGGGCGGCCGTCTGCATTGCATCGCGCACTTCCGGCGACACGAACGTGTAGACGATCAGGGCGCGGTCCGCCGCGGCGGACTTGACGAGACCGACGGCGTCAGCAGCGCTGTGGATGTTTGCGTGGCGAACGAGCTGCACGCGGGGAGCGTTGAACTGCACGAGCACGGCGCGCACGACCTGCTCGACCGTGCGGCAGGTTCCGTCGGAGATGAGGTAGATCGAATGCGTGCTGTTGGTCTGGTCGGCGTTCATGATCATCATCCCGCGGCGCGCGTCACCATGGGTCGCGCGCGGCAAGGATACGACTTGGGCGGGGGAATGCCATCGTTCGCGCGTCGGTGTTTGATCGAAGCGGTGTCGTGCAGGCCGGCGCACGCGGGCAAGCAGGATGTCCCGATTCACGACGAAGAGTCCCGCGCTGTGACACCGGGCCTGCCATGTTAGAGAATTGTTTGGATACGTTGTCGTATCTGATCGTTGGGTAACACGCCCCAATCGAGCGAGTGGCGCGACTCGCTTTGGGGAAAAGTCACCACAGACTAACAAGGAGGACCTGTCCGCCGAGAATCTGGGATACTTTACTTTTTTCACTGCTGGTGCGCGTGGCGCGTTACCTGCATTGTGAAGTATACTCTTATCGGACCGGTAGCGGGCGTTCCGTCGGTTTTACCGGTCCGTAAGTCTCAGCGGTGATCTTAGAGGAGCGCGGGCGATTCAATCTCATTCTGGCGGCGTGCGCGGGCGGTCCGTCAGAAGGCCGTTGCGGCGCGCCAGCGCCTGCCGCTTGGTTTTGCGTGTAAGTGGTCGAGGGGAGCCGATCGGACGATGAGTCATGTCGTGAGCAGTCCATCGGTTGATCCTCTGGACCGTTTTTTCTTCGCCTCCTGAGCAGATGCTAATCGGGCGGTAAGAAGGGTCCCATGGTCGGGGAGGTCATTCTGATGGATTTCGTGCAGTGGATGGGAGACGGACTGATTGTGGTCATCGGTTGGGTCGAAAACCTGATTCCGCTCATCCAGATCGGGATGGAGGGATAGACATGATTCGTTATCCCCTGACATCACGCGAGACGAAGGTCGTGAAGTGGATGGGTCGGGTGATGACGGTTCTGGCCGTCGCCACCATTGCCTTGATCGGCACGCTCGCGTTCGCGGGCGTGTAAGGGCCGCGGCTCGGTCCGGCGCCTCTTGGGAACCGCTAGGTTCCCGCGGGGACGCGATAGCGATTGCGCGCGAACTCGATGGCGAAGGAAGCCGTTGCGGCGAGGCAAAGCGCCGCGGCGAACATGAGCCCGTGAACCAGAATTCCGTTTCGCGCCTCCACTAGCAGCATGATGCACGCCAGGGCAGCGGCCGGCAGCAGCGCGAGCAACGCGCGCTGCGCGCGGGGCGACTGAAACCGGCCGGCGTATCTCGAAGGAAGCACACATCCGGCGAGCGCCAGAAGGGCGACGCCGATGTAGGCCGATGGCGTGAGCGGCGCCTCGGATCGGTACGAGACGTTGCCGAAAAGCCCCCTGACGCCGTCGGCCAGCAGGTAGCAGCCGGGCACGCCCTTGATGATTTGGTCGCCGTAGCGCACGTCATGGCGGTCGGCCTGGAAGAGCCACCGAGGGTGGCGGAGATCACCCAAAACAACGATGCGCCCCGCGCAGCGCCGGTGAAGCTCATCGGGGCTGGCGGTCAGCAACCACTCGTAGGGAACCGTTCGCTCCTGCCAGAAGTCCGGTCGTTCGAGTGGGAAGGCCTTGCAGGCGAGGGCATCCCCCTCGCGTGCGCCGGGGGTGCCCGGGCTGTCGGCAGAGTTGTAGTAAAGCGTGGTAAGCTCGAGCGGGTCCGGGCGCGGGGCATCGCGGTCCGTGTCGAGCGGGTGATACACGAGACTGAACGACGATTTCTTCCCCGGTCGCCAGTCGGCGGCGACACGGCAGTCGGGATGAACGACGGCCGCGAACGCGGAGAGTATGAGCGAGGGGAAGATGTGGTCGCGGCGGCGAAGCGCCATGACGAACTCTCCCTCGCGCGAGACCATGTCGCGGGCGAGGATCAGGCCGCAGCGCAGCGCCGGGCCGGCGCCGGTGAGGATCGTGTCGCTGAGATTGGGGCGGCCGTCTTCGTGATAGCGGTCGACGGCGACGACGACGGGCACGCCGGCCGCGCTCAGGCGTCGGGCGCCTTCGACGAACGCGGCGTCACCGGGTTGAGGCGTGGGAAAGTAGTAATCCCAGACGACGGCGGCCGGGGCGGCGCCGGCCAGGCGCTTCATGATGCGCCCGTGCAGGCCGCGCCACGTCCTGATGTCGGCGGTGACGTCGACGAAGCCGTTCGAGGCGGCCAGGCGCGGCACGGCAGTGATCGTATCTTCGGAGATGCCGGCGATGACAAACGCGTCGTCGATGCCGCTCAGATCGCCGGCGAGGCGGCCGCGCGTCTCCTTTTCGTAGTCCTGACCGCTCACTTCATAGCGAACGCCGAACAGCAATGAGATCGCGAAAAGAACGACCAGCACACCTCCCACCGTGGTAGTCCACAGGCCGAACCGCCAGTGCGCCGCGAGCCCGACGGCGATCCGCTGGAGCTGATACCAGAGAGGCAGGCGCCTGGTGAAGATCGACTTGCGCTCCAGGCAGCGGCCGATGTCGGTCGCCAGGTCGGCGGCGGATTGCAGACGGTGCTCCGGGTGATACGCGAGGCAGCGCGAAATCAGTGTTTCGAGCGGTTCGCCGAGCCGGGCGTCGTCGATGCGCGGGCGCTTCGGAATTTCGGTGCGGATGCGCTGGAGAAGAGCGTCGTGCGCGGAGGCGTCGTCGGTGGCATCGAGATCGTAGGGATAATCGCCGCCGGTGGCGATCTCGAACAGCATGATGCCGAGCGACCAGATGTCGGACTTTCTGCTGACGGGGTAGAGGCCGCCCCACGCCTGCTCGGGTGACATGTATTTGTCAGTACCGAGGATAGAGCCGAGCGTGGTGCGTTTCTCGCGGACGCGCGTGGGCCAGTCTTCGCTCCTGGCGGCGGAAATCCCGAAGTCGATGAGCCAGGGCTGGCCGTCGGTGTCGACGAGAACGTGTGACGGCTTGAGATCGCGGTGAATGACGCCGCGATCGTGGACGGCGGCGACGATCTCGCAGACGCGCCGGAAGATGGCGAGGCGCTGCTCGAGCGTGCGCGTGTGGTGCTCGAGGTATTCGTCGAGCGAAAGCCCTTCGACCAGCTCCATGGCCAGCCAGGTCATGCCGCCGGCACGGCCCGAATCGAGGTAGCGGGCGACGTGCGGGCAGTCGATCTGCTTGAGGATTTCGATCTCGCGCTGCTGAAAACGCTCCTCCTCCGCGGCGGAGACGAACTGCAGGAGCTTGAGGGCGACGAAGCGCGGCCGGCCGTTGGACACATCGATGGCCTTGAACGCCGCGCCGGAGGCGCCCTGCCCGAGTCGGGCGGTGCAGAAGTAGCCGTTGATGACGGGCAGCGCCTCGGTCGGCCAGCGGTCGCGCAGCCACTGGGCGTCGCCGTGCTCACGAACCGCCCACTGGACGCAGTCGATCAGCTCGCGATCGGTAACGGTGGAGTCGCGAAGCTGCTGGAGAAGAAGCTCGGCGGCGGCGGCGTTCATGTCGGGCGGCGGCATCGGTCGTGCAAACGTTGCGGGCGAGAGAATGTCAGCATGTGACCCTGCCGCACGACGCAGGGTCCGCCCCCGTTTTGCCCGGAAAGGGGGCTCGCGAAGCGCGTCACTCTGTTGATTCTACCGGGATTCTGTTGACAGCAAGAGCGCCGCGCGGTTATTGATCTGCTGGCGGAGCTTCATTGGCAAACCTGTGGTCGCAGAACCCGAGAAGGGATCGCGGCTCGTTCATCCATACCCATGTCGGCCTGGTGGGCCAAGATAACGGCGGCGGAGCTGCTCGAGTTGCGACGGCGACTCGTGGGGCACCTGCGCCGGCAATTCCGGAACCTGCCCGAGAGCGAGCTCGAGGACCTGGTCCATTACGCGTTTATCAGGTTGTTCCGGCGGCGCGGCACGGTGTCGGCGGAGCGGGACGGGCTGTTCCGCTACCTGCGGACGGTGGCTTCCCGGGCGGGCGTGGACCGGATTCGGCGGATACGGCGGCGCAGCGAGCTGCTGCCGGAGGCGGCTCGGGAGCGGGATAGAGAGCTGGAAACGGGTGGGCAAGACGCCTCAACCGTCGAGTCGGCGGAGATTCATCAGAAAATCTGGCAGATTTTTTGCGCGCTGGACGAGGTCGAGCGCTTGATCATCTGGAGCCACGTTGTCGAGGGGCGATCCTTGCGGGCGATTGCCCGCGACCTCGATTTGAATTGGCACCGCGTTGCCGAGGTGGTTGACAAGGCACTTCGCCGGGCCCGTCGCGAACTCGGGCCGGACTGACGAAGCGAGGTGGGGGCGACCTCGGCCTGGCGCCGGCGGAAGGGAATGACTGCACCGATGAACGAACCGCAGCAAGATCCGAAACCTGCGAACGGGCGCGACGACCAGGCGAAGAGCGACGAGCGTCGCTTCCTCGTTCGGCTGCTCGACGACCTGAGCGCAACGAACCCCGAAGTCTGCGAGTCCTTGATGCGCACGAACCCGGAGCTGGCCGAGCAGCACGCCGACGCCAGCCGGCTCCGGGTTCGCATCCACTCGGCCCTCAGAGGGCAGAGAGTTCCTCTCACCGCGGCACAAGAACAAATGGCCGAGCGCACACAGGCGTCGCTTGATGAACGGCGGGCCAAGAAAGCGTGCGAGTCCGCCATGCCGGGCATTCTGACGTCGGTGACGCAACAACTGCCGCCGGAGAAGGCCGTCGAGCTGTATCGCAAGATCGCTCCGGTCTTCGTGTACCAGATGCTCGGGCGGTTGAACGCTTCGGCGAGCCTGAACGTCGTGCACAACGTGGTGGAACATCTGTGCAGCGAGGATGTGCAGCGCCGCCTGCAAGCGAGCGAGCACGTTCGCGACGCGATTCTCGAGGAGCTTCGCGTTGTGCTGGGTCGCTCGGAACTGGGCCTCGAGCTGAGCCGCAGCGAGATCGGACAGGTGCTCGAGGAGGCGGGAGCCACTCAAGATCTGATCGCGATGGAGAATTGCATTCGCCTGTCGGCGTCGAAAGCGGGCTGACCCGAACCCGTGCGGCGGGACAGAGAGCGCTACCCCGTCATCCATCGCTGGGGAAAAGTCATGGTCTTCGAGACAATCCCACCAAAGCGATCATCGCGCAGCAGTCTGCCGACCGACTGCCCTGTCCGATTCATCGGGATGGTTCACGAACCTGGGGATTTCGCGGAAGGTCCGGGCTTTCTGTGCATGATGGCCCATTTCGGCCGAGCCCATTCCGGCATGCCCGCGGGCGTGCGGGGTTTGGTCACGGGGGCGATTCCGCCGGAGCCGCGCCTATGTCGCCAGTGCCGCGAACAGGCGGAAAACGCGCGGAAGATGCGACAACTGGGCACGATCACGACCGGTATCACGCACGATTTCAACAATCTCCTCACGGCCATCGTCGGGCAGGCCAACCTGGCTATGATGGGCCTGCCCGACGGGCATCCCGCGCGGACCAGCCTGAAGATGATCGAGAAGGCGGCCCAGCACGGCGGCGAACTGACCGACGCGCTTTTGCAGGCGGCGGGTGGCCGCGCGATGGAGCGGGCGCCATTGAACCTGACGCGACTGTTGACTGATTCGCTCGCGATGGTGCGCGCCATCGTGGGCGAACGCGTCGAGGTGTGGGCGTCGATCGAATCGGAGCCCGAGGTGTGGGTCGTCGGCAGCGCCCTCCAGTTGCGCCGCGTGATATTCAACCTGGTTGACAACGCGAGAAAAGCGATGCCCACGGGCGGGCGGCTGACGGTCGGGCTCCGCCGCCGCCCGGCGGGCCTGTTTGCCACCGGCGATCTTGATGGACCGGAAGTCGTGGAAATGAGCTTTGCCGACAACGGCGTCGGACTGTCCGCCGAGCTACGGTCGGCGTTATCGCGAACCACCAGACACGACGCGCCTGGTTCGGGCCGAAACGGGCTCGGGCTTCACCTGGTGCGCGAGATCGTGCTGGATCACGGCGGGCGCCTGTCGGCGATGTCGCCGGCCGGCAGCGGCGCGCGATTTGTCGTGGCGCTGCCCGTTTGCTCCCCCGCGGTCGAACAGATGGCCGGCGCCTCTGCTGACGGTCGGCTTGGACATCGGGCGAACCTGTTGCTTGTCGCCGCGGACGATCACGCGCGGAGCATTATGGCGTTCGCACTTCGCAGCAGCGGATTCGAAGTCGTGGAGGTGGCCGGTCTCGCCGCGGCGCGGCGCGCGGTGGAGGAAGCCAATCGCCCGTTCAGCGCGATGATCGTGGACGCGGACGACATTTCCGCGGGGGATGACGGTCTCGACCGGGCCAGCGATTCTTTGCCCGGCCGGGTGGTGACGTTGACCTCGGATCGTCGGGCGAAGGCAGCCAAGGATGCGCGGGTTCGTGTGCTGCACAAACCGGTGAGGCTCGATTCGCTGGCCATCACGGCGGCGCAGGTCATCAGCGAATCGCCGGAGCAGGAAGAGGCTGCGTGATTATGCCGGACCAGGTCAGAATCCTCATCGTCGATGATCACGTGCTGGTTCGGAGCACAGTCGCGGATCGGCTGCGGCAGGAGACGGCGCTGCAGATCGTGGGTCTGGCGGGGACGGCCGAAGAGGCAGTCGGTCTGGCGCTGGCCGGCCGCCCGGACATCGTGCTGATGGACATAGACCTGGACGGCGCGTCCGGCTTGCAGGCGGCGCGGCAGATCCGCGAGGCGGTGCCGAGCGCGCGGTTTATCTTCGTCAGCGCGTTTGTTTACGACCGCTACATTCAGGAGGCGCTGCTGCTACACGCCTCGGGTTACGTGAGCAAGCGGGAGCCGCTGGAAGTTCTGATTGCCGCGGTCCGGAATGTCGCCGCCGGCGAGCGTTACTTTTCTCCGCAGGTTCTGCGGCGGCTGGTGATCGACAGGCAGGGAGTACGCATCGCCCGAGAGTCACGCACGCGGGCGTCGACGCTGACGGAGCGGGAGCTGGAGATCCTGAGCAACATCGCCCAGGGCCTGGCGAAAAAAGACATCGCCGCGCGGCTGGCCATCAGCGTCAACACCGTCGAGCGCCATTGCGAGAACCTGATGGACAAGCTCAACATCCACGATCGCGTGAAGCTCGCCCGGTTCGCCATCCGCGAGGGTTATGCCAATCTTTGAAATCTGATAATCGGTCGCGGCCCAAGGGTGCTTCGCTGTTAAACTGACTTGTTCATATCGGCATATCGAATTCGCCTTTCTTCCTACCAAGTCTCGCGGGCGAACGTTCTTGAGTACGAATTGAGATTTCCCTTGCCCCGGTCCGCGCGACTGTGGTAGAGTTGCAAGTGACGGGCCGGACACAGAATCCCTTCATGAACAGGCATGGCGGGGCGTGTCGGTAATGCCTGCGCTCGGCGCCCGTGTTGTGGACCAGGGCGATCGAGCGCCGTGGCAACTCTTCAGAACCTCCGATCATCGGCGCGCGGCGTACAGCGCGGCCGGGGTTTGGTAGGCGTACGTTCTCGGAACGGGAGGAACACGCAATGAAAACAGCGATTCACTGTGCGGTCGCCACGTGCGCGGTGGTGGGGGCTATCGCGCTCGGTGCGCGGGGCGAGGAAGCGTCGTGCGTTACGGTGCCCGCAGGCGTGGCGACCACTTCGCCGGGTGCATTCAACAACGTCGGGCAATGCGCGATCGGCGACGCATCGAACGGGAGCGTCACGATGCACGCCGGCGTGATGTACTGCCTGCTGGATGCGCTGCCGCATCCGCTCGGCGATTGCTCCGGGGATTTCCTTATCACCCTCGATGATCTGCCGAAGTTCGTCGACTGCGTGGGCGACGGCGGACCGGATACTTCGTACGTGAGCGTGGACGACACCTGCGTTTGCATGGACTTCGACGGGGACAACGACGTTGACCTTCGCGATTTCCAGGAACTGCAGAGCCTGATGAACTGACTCTTCGAAAACAGGAGCGAACGAGATGAAGCGCATGACAGCAATACTGGTTGCGGTCACCTGGTGCTGCACGGCCATGGCAAACGACGCGTCGCCGCCGACCTCGGCCGAGCAGGACGAGTTGCCGGTCGACGCCCCGGCGGTATCTCCGGACGCCGCCCCCCAGGTTGACGCCGTGGAGACGGAAACGGCTCCGGCAGCAACGCCAACACCCGCAAGGCGCCCGGAGCCCGGCACGCAGAGCGAGCCGGCGACGGGGCCGCCCATCGCCACCTCGCCAATCTTCGACACGACAACGATGCAGTTGCCGTTCCAGGCGCTGTTTACAGACAACGACGGAGTGCCGCTCGCCGGACCGGTCGACCTGACGTTCAACATCTACTCGGGCGGCGGCGGTGTAATCGAAGGTCCGATCGCCGTCAACAACGTGCCGCTGACGAACGGCGTCGCCAGCGTGACGGTGCCGGTGACGGCGAGCACATTCGACGGCTCGGCCCGCGAACTGGGGGTCTCGGTCGACGGCGGCGCCGAACTGTCCCCGCGGACGCCCCTGGTAAGCGTTCCGCACGCGATTCGCGTTGATCGCGTGACGAGCGAGGAGCTGGACGACGCTATTAGCCTGGGAGATTCCTCGACGTACGGGACGCTCGACATCTTTCGGACCAGCGCCGCGACCCCGGCGATCAGCCTGTATGGATCCGCGAGCCAGATCAGCACATACGGGAGTGACGGCCTCGAGCAGATTCGCCTGTGGGGCGGGAGCTGGGGCGAGATGCTGCTTTACAGCGCCCATGCCAACAACTACCGCACGGTCCGATTGTCGGCGGACAACGGTTCTTCGACGATCGGGGGCGACATCGAGCTCTACTCGCAGACCGGCGCCAGCCGCTTGCGGCAGTGGGGCGAAAGCTCGGGCGGATTCATGGAGTTGAGGGACGGCTCGACGCCGACGATCAGGCTCGACGGTCAGTTCGGCAGGCTCGAAAGCGATAGCAGCTTTGCGCTGTACGACGCGATTGGCGGCGCAACGCGCGGGGCGTTTTCGCGGTTCAGCTCCGGTGCGCAAATCAGGATGTACGACGAGGCGTCCAGCACTGCCCTGCTGGCCGGGGCATCAAGCACGGCCGGCGGGTTTGTTCAGGTGTACCAGCAGGACGGCGGACTGGGGCTGAACCTCGACGGCGACGCGTCCGGCGCCGACGGCGGTGGCGCGATGATTGCCTACCAGGCCGACGGCAGCTTTGGCGTCTGGCTTGACGGTGACGACACCAATGCCGATGGGGGCGGGCGCGTCGCCGTCTACGAGGCCAACGGCGGCGTCCGCGTCGTCCTCGACGGCCAGTCAACAGCCAGCGGCGGCGAAGTATCCGTTCGCGACGCGGATGGAACGGAGACCGTCGAAATCCTCGGCGCCGAGTCTTCCACGACGGGCTCGCAACTCGTCCTGCGCGCCGCCGACGGCACCGCGCGCATCACGTTGGACGCCGAGTACGGCGTAGCCGGCGACGACGCGCGGATCGACATCAACGGCCGCACGGTGACCAGCGTTCTCGAGATCACCGGCGGTGCGGACCTGTCGGAACAGTTCGACGTGAAGGGCGACACGCCGCCGGAGCCGGGCATGGTCGTGTCCATTGACCCGCAGCACGAAGGCGCCCTCCGCATCAGCACGTCTGCTTACGACCGGACGGTCGCGGGAATCATCAGCGGCGCGGGCGGCATCCGCACGGGCATGATGATGGGGCAGGTCGGCTCGGAGGCAAACGGGCGGCACCCGATCGCCTTGTCCGGCCGCGTCTACTGCTTCGCCGACGAATCGGCCGGCGCGATTCGGCCCGGCGATCTGCTCACGACGTCGTCGAAGCCCGGCCGGTGCATGAAGGTCACCGACCACGAGCGGGCCAAGGGAGCGGTCATCGGCAAGGCGATGGGCACGGTGAAGGACGGACTCATTCTGGTTCTCGTCAACCTGCAATAGGGAGGTGCGGTCGTGAAACGATACAGCCTGTTTATCGTGATGGCGGTGGCCGCGATCGCCCGAGGTGACAGCTTCAACATCGAGATTGACTACATGGTCGATACCGACCACAGCCACCAGCCTTCGACGGCGGTGATCAACGCGTTCAAGCAGCCGTTCCTGTGCCAGGGGCACACGGTGAACGTGGTGGTGGACGACGCCATCCCCCACTGCGACGTGCTGCTCCGAAACCCGAGCGACTGCAGCGCTTCGCTCTTCGGTTACGATGACAACACGTTTTGCAGCTTCGGCCAGATCCGGCAAAGTTACTTCGACCACGACGGTCAGGCGGGGTGGTACTACGGCGTTTTCGCGCACAAGTATCAGAACACGTCCTGCAGCACGTCGGGCAGCTCCGGGCTCTCGAACGGCGGGCAGTTCTTCATCGTGACGATGGGATCGTTCTCCGGCCAGGTCGGCACACCGTTCGACAACGCCTCGACGCTGTTCCATGAATTCGGACACGACCTCGGTCTGTCGCATTGCGGCACGCAGTACTGCGGATCGAACACGGGTGCGGCCAACTACGTGGGTCCTTACGTGCCGAACATGCCCTCGTCGATGGCCTACCAGTACCAGCTCGCCGGCGTGGAGACGAACATCGAGTGCCAGGGGCTGTCCATTCCGGATTCGGTCTACAAGGAGATCGACTATTCGCACGGCGTCATGTGCACGGTGGACGAAAACGCTCTCGACGAGGAAGCCGGATCGTACATGACCTATCTCGACTGGGATTGCGACGGTTCCATCGAGACGTCCGTCGCCCAGAACATCAACAATTCGAACAGCGGATGGTGCGGCGCCGGCGGCAATCGGACGACCGTTGCCGACTACAACGAGTGGGCCAACCTGTCGCCGGGGGCCAAGCTCGTGGAAGCAGCCGAGACGGGCGACGCCGACGCCCTGCGCGGCGCCGACTACCGGTTTATCGACCCCGGCGATGTGGGCGCATTGAAGGCTGCGGCGCGCGAGCTACTGGAGACCAACAAGCGGCCGGAGCTGCGCTCGGCGCTGATTCGTTCCGTGGAGACGGGCGATGCGTCGTGGCTTGCGGACGCCCGTTTTGTGACCTTCGATCCACTGGACAAGGCGGCGGTGAAGGCGTTCGCCCGCGAGGAAATCGACAGGCGGCAGAAGATGCTCGACGAACAGCCGTGCATCAGTGCGGAGGAGTGGAACGAAGCGCAGGCGATGAGGGCGTCATGCCCGCAGCCCACGCTGGTCACCGAATCATGCCTGGCCGGCGAGAACGTGTACGTGGGGACGGTGTTCTGCATTCCGAACCCTCCGATCTGCTTCGATCTCGGGCTGTGCGGGTTGCCCCACGGCGGCGTGCAGACGGCCCACGATGCGCACCCTGGGGGGAGCGTGTTCTACCTGGCGCCGCAGACGTATGACGAAAGCGGAACAGTGATCCTTGATACCCGCGGCGTCTGGACCTGCGAGCGGCAGGACGGCACGGGCTCGGCCGTGATTCGATGACGGGTGAGTGCCCCGGTTTCACGGACTGGCAAGGTCGGCAGTCGATCGCGATTCGACCTTCTTGGTCGGAGCCGACGGCATGGGTGACGCGTCTTGCCCGGTCTCATCGTCGGAAAGGAGCTTCTGCCGGCCGTCTTCGCCGCCGAAGCATTCGATCATGACCGCGGCGACCGCCGGGTCGAACTGCGTTCCCATGGCCTGCCGGATTCGCTCGATGGCCTCCCCGTGGGAGAAGGGCGGTCGATAGGGGCGGCGGGAAGTCATGGCGTCGTACGCGTCGGCAACGGCGAGGATGCGGCTCTCAATCGGGATCTCGTGACCGGCCAGGCGGTCGGGGTAGCCGGCGCCGTCGTAGTGCTCGTGGTGGCTGCGGACGATCTGAGACAGCGGCTCCATGTCCGCAACGCCGGCGAGAAGCTCGGCGCCGATCGCGCAATGCCTCTGAAGCACCTTTCGCTCGCTCGACCGCAACCGCGAGCTCTTTTGGAAAAGCCTGCGAGGCAGGCCGACCTTGCCGATGTCGTGGACGAGGCCGGCGATGCGGACCATCTGCAGGGTGCCCTCGTCGTGCTGGCCCATGGCCACGGCCAGCTTGAAGGCGATGATGCCGACGCGGCGGGCGTGATCGCCCTGGTACGAATCCAGCGAGTGAATGGTCGCGCACAGCGCCTCGACCAGGCCGAGCCAGCGCTGCTCGAGGCGCTGATACTCGTTGCAGTTGTGCAGCGCCGTGGCGCCGATGGCGCCGAGGGCCGAGAGAATGACGGTCTGGCGGTTCGAAACCTCCGATCGCTGACCGCCGGTTGACGCTTCGATAACGCCGAACACTTCGCCGTAGGCGACCAGCGGCAGCCGCAGCTTCGACGTGCGGCCTTCTTCATCCAGATCGATCGGAATCGGTTCGACACGTCGGCGGGGGAAAAACTGGTGCCCGCTGCGCAGGTCGTCGAACCAGTCGTTCAGATCATCCACCGGCAGCGGATCGGCGCTGCTTGCGGGCGCCTCGATGTTGATGCTGGCCAGCGGCGCCAGGCATTCGCGTTTCGGAACGTGCACGGCCAGCCGCACCTGCGGCCAATGAAGAACGGCGGCCACCTGCTGAATCGCGTCCTGGGCCACGCGGTACTTGTCCGGTATGACCTGGAGGATGGAGAACATCGAGCCCATCAGGGCCATCGTGTCGCGATCGACCCGAGTGTCCGGCGGCTCGACGGTATCGGCGGGCAGTTCGGCGATCTCAGCGGACTCCTCGAAATCCAATGGCATCGGGCTGTCAGAGGCCGATGGGGCGGCAACGACCATATCGCGGCTGCGTTTCGCCTTGTAGAGCGCCTCGTCGGCACAGCGGACCAGCGAATCGGCGTCCTGCGCGCCGCATTCGTGGAGTTCGGCGACGCCGAAGCTGGCGGTCACGCGCATCTGCTGGCGCTCGTAAACAAACTGGTCGCAGCGCAGCGCGGTACGCAGTTGCTGGGCGACCTGCATGGCCTGGGAAAGCTTTGTGCCCGGCAGCACAACGACAAACTCCTCGCCGCCGATGCGGGCCACAACGTCTGATTGCCGGATCAGGCTGGCGAGGCGGCGGGCCGTACGCTCGAGAACAAAGTCGCCGGCCTGGTGGCCGAACGTGTCATTGAGCGTCTTGAAGTGATCGAGGTCGACGATGATGACGGACAGCGGCCATTGGGTCCGCTGCGCGAAGGCGACTTCATGGCTGAGCGTGTAGATGAACGTTCGCCGGTTGGGCAGGCCCGTGAGCGGGTCGCGCATGGCGTCTCGATTCAATCGATCCTGTTGGCGGCCGATCTGCTCGGCCGCATTGGTCAACTCGTTCGCACACAGGCGGAAACCGCCGAAGCGGTATCCCTGCGGCAGCGGCAGTTCTTGAGTGCCGGGCAGGGAGCGGATCGACCGGCGGAGTCGCTCCACGTCCCGGCGAATTCGCGAACGAATGACAGCGCTATACAGGCCAAAAAGCAGCGTCGCCGTGATGGCGACGATTCCCGATAGTACCAGCCCCTCCGGCCTTGCCAGGAGTTCGCGGATCGCGCCCGGGTCGATTGCTCTGATCACGTCGTGCAGGTTGGGCAGTGCGACCGCCGGAACACCGTGGGCGCACCCGTTACTGACGCACAGAGTTGCCACCAGCATCTGCATTGTCTGCCGCAAGGTACGAACGTGGCCGCGTGACTGCACGTGCACTTGTGCCTCAGGGCCTCTAGTGAAATTCGGAAGCTCCGAGGCCGGTCTTTACTCGGATCAAACGTCCTTAGCTGCTGCATTGTGGGTTATCGGACAGCGGCCCCGCGCCGGCGTGCGCGTGATGCGCGGGCCCCGCGCGGGAGCATACAAGCTCCTATGCCAACGCGTGTTACAAATTCGATTACGCTCACGGCATCGCCTGATGAAGGGGATTGGGGCTGCCGGCTTGCGCTTCGAATCCCTGGGAGCGAGGGAACGTTGTGGGGTTGGACTGCCGCTCGAGTCCGCAGAGGTTGAATGCGCGGGGAGACCGCGCGCGATAGGCGGATGCGGCGAAGGTGCAGGCTTTCCAGTATTGATAAGTGTTTTTTTATGTTGGAGGGCTTGAAGTTGGGCGGCCGATGATGTAGACTACGTGCGCGATTGGCGGAGAGAGAGCACTCCCGCCACGAGAGAGAGCGTAGCTCCCGACAAGTTTGTGAATCTGAAGCAATCAGGCCCATGTGCCTGTGTTGTGTACCGGGTTGTTCGTTGGTGCGCGCATGGAGGCGGCAACGGTCGCGAACCGTGCGCAAGTCTGGAGAGAGAGAGTAGCGAATCCACGCGACTCCACCTCCTGTCGCGTGGACGATGGGGTCGAGAAGGCCTCATCGGCGAGAGAGAGCCGCGAGAGCTTGATTGGAGAGAGTCAAGCTCTTGTCTTCGAGAGAGAGCCCGTTGGCGGACTAGAGACCCGCCGACAAACAGCGCCAACGAACGATTCCCAAGCCTGGGTGGAAGCAGCAGAGTCCGGTCCGAGAGAGCCTGGACGCTGCTGCTTTCTTTTTTGCGCCTTGACGAGCGACGGCGGGGGAGTTTCGCGGTTTTCAGCGCGAGCGCCAGCCCAGGCGACGACCGATCGCCGAATCGACGAGCTTGTCGGGGACGAACGGCAGAACGTGCGGCACCACTCGAGCTGCCGCGGTAATGCGGTACCGTGCCCGCGGCCGGCGTGCCTCGACCGCTTTGCGAACCAGCCTCGCCACGTCGTCGCCCGTCTTGTTTGTCTGGCCGTATTGACCGCGCCAGTAGTCGTCGAGAGCCGCGTAGAGGGCGTCGTAGACGCCAGTCGTGCGGAACCGCTCGCGATCGATGGCGTTGCGGACGTTGGCGCGGAACGCCGTCCGCACCGGGCCGGGCTCGATCAGCACAACGTCAATGCCGAACGGCGCGACCTCCATGCGCAGCGCCCCCATTGCGGCGTCGAGCGCCGCCTTGCTGGCGCTGTACGCACCCATCAGTGGCAGCGTCGCGTACGCTGCCAGACTTGACAGAGTGACGATCCGGCCGCGACCGTGGCAGCGCATGGGCTCGAGCACCGCCTGGGTGACGCCGATCGCGCCCATCACGTTCGTCTCGAACTGCTGGCGCCACATGTCGATGGGCAGATCTTCCACCGTCCCGAACTGGCCGAAACCAGCGTTATTCACGAGGCAATCGACTTTCCCCCAATTCTGGAGAAGTGCCTCGACGGCCGCGTCAATCGAACACGGGTCGTCGACGTCCAGCCCCACGGCCATCGCCCGATCGCCGTACGATTGCGCCCACCGTCTGAGCTCGCCGATCGACTTGGTCCTCCTGGCGGTGGCGCACACGCGGTGTCCGCGGCGTGCCAGCAAATCGGCGGCCGCCCGGCCGATCCCGCTGCTGCAGCCCGTGATGAGCACGACCTTGGCCCTGTCATGGTGCAGCGCTGTCACGGGTAAATCGTAAACCGGTCAGGCGGAACCCGCCACGCCGACCGCCGGCGGCATGCGGGTTTTGCGTGCCGCAAGGACGACGCGCGATCGGAAAACCAGTGGAGCAAAGGCGTTACCTGCTACGTGTGCAGGAGGGACATCACCTCGGCGCGGGTCCGGGCGTCGCTCTTGCAGCGCCCGCGAACGGCCGACGTGACCATCACGCTTCCCGCCTTTTTTACGCCGCGACAGGTCATGCAGGTGTGGGTGGCCGCCATCACCACCGCCACTCCCTTTGCGGCGACGCAATCCATGATGCTGTCCGCAATCTGCGTGGTGAGTCGCTCCTGAAGCTGCGGCCGGTGGGCGAACTCATCCACCACGCGGGCCAGCTTCGACAGGCCCACGACCTTGCCGTCGGGCAGGTAGGCGATGTGCGCCTTGCCCTCGAACGGCATGAGATGATGCTCACACATTGAGTAGAAGGCGATGTCCCGCAGTACGACCAGCTCGTCGTACGTTTCGGTGAAGACCGTCTCGAGATGGCGGCGGGGATCGAGTTGCAGGCCGTTGAACATCTCGGCGTACATCTCGGCGACGCGCCGCGGCGTTTCCCGCAGCCCCTCGCGGTTGGCATCCTCGCCCAAGGCGATCAGGATCTCCCGGACGGCCTGTTGAATGCGCTCGAGGTCGACTTTCACTGCCAATGCTCCTGCCACGACTTCGGTGCCGGCCGTTCTGTTCGACCCTTGGGCGACCGGCCACAGTATCGTTGTCGCATCGGCCATTGAAAGCAACCACGGCCGATCAGGGGCGTTTCATCGACCGCGTGCGTCCGTGTCAATCGCCATCGTCGATGCGGATGCTGCCGTTGTGCGTTTCGACGTGAAACTCGGCCCCGCCTTTGCCGATCGTGCCTCGCGCCCTGGTCCTTGCGAGGTCTGCAGCCTGGAATGGAAGGTTCCAGGTGATGCCGCCGTTGCTGGTGCGGCACGTCAGTTCCGTCGAGGTGTCCGCGCCGACGTGAACGTCTATCGCGCCGTTGTGCGTCTCCGCCTTGCCGGTAAGCCGGCCGACTTTCTTCGCGTCGAGCGTTACGGCCCCGTTGTGGGTCACGAGCTCGATCGGCCCTTTTTCACACGTGGCCTTGATCGCACCGTTGTGCGTTTCGGCGTTCAGCGCGCCGCCATGCTCGCGCACGATGATGTCGCCGTTGTGCGTCAGGACGATCGCATCCGCCGCGAGCCCGGTGAGGTCGATCCGCCCATTGTGCGTTTCGACGTTCGTGGCGAGACGCGCCGGCGCCTCGATGTTGAAACCGACGTTCGCCTGCCAGTCCGCATGTTTCGGCGTAGACCATTTCCAAGCAAGACGGTGCGTGTTTTCGACGCGCTCGGAGGCGAGCTCGATCGCGCCGAGGCATTCGTTGGCGGACTCGGCGGTACGCGCTCCGGCCCTGTAGTGGACCGTGACGTGAATATCGTCGTCCGCCTGCTGGCCGGCGATCGACACCTTGCCATTGTGCGTGAGCACGGCAAGCCGGTCGAGGTCCGCCGCCGGAATATCCAACTCCTGGGACCGCTCGACCCATACCTTGTTCATGAACCGGTTGCATCCGGCCGCCAGCGGCAGAGCGATCATCGACAGGGCGCAAAACGCCAGGAGATTGTGACGCATTTCCAGCCTCCATCCTGGTAGGGGCAGATGCGGGCGGATGCCCGGCCCTTCGCCGGCCTCAGATCCACCCCGCTTCCGCGACGGATATTCGCCGCCGGACGGCCATTATTCCCTCTTCTCCTGGGGACGCCACCGGCGGGTCCGACACCGGTCGATGAAACGCCGGAAAGTTGGTACCGTCAAGATTCAGCACCCGTGGCCGATGCGAATCGCGGGTTTTCGTCGGGCTTCTAGAATGGGGGGAGGGACCTGCGGGGTCTCGTACGCGCACGCGAAAGGAGCGTAGAACATGCCGAAGATGAAGGCCGTGGTGAAGACGCAGCCCGAGTTCGGCGCCGAGCTGCTCGAAACGGACATGCCGAAAATCCCACCCGACTGGGTGCTGGTCAAGGTGCGAGCGACGTCGATCTGCGGGACCGACGTGCACATCTACAAGTGGGACCCGTGGTCGGCGAAGCGCATCGGCGCCAAGGCCCTGCCGCAGACGATGGGACACGAGGTGGCCGGCGACGTGGTCGAAGTCGGCCCGCACTGCAAGCGGATCAAGGTCGGCGATTACATCTCCGCCGAGACGCACATTTACGACCCGGGCGACCTCACGTCGCTGCTCGGCGTTCTCCATATCGGCAAGCACATGAAGATCCTGGGCGTGGACTGCAACGGGTGCTTCGCCGAATACGTTGCCATCCCCGAGTTGGTGTGCTGGCCGAATGACAAGCGGATCCCGCTGGAGTCCGCCTGCATCCAGGAGCCGTTGGGCAACGCGACGTATGCGGTCCTCGGCGAGGACGCAAACGTGGCCGGCAAGAGCATGCTGATCACCGGCGACGGCCCGATCAGCCTGTTTGCCATCGGCGTGGCCCGGGCATGCGGCGTGACGAACATCATTCACTTCGGCAAGTACGATTTCAACATGGAGATCGGCAAGACGATGGGCGCCGATCATCAGTTGTACACCAACAGGACGACGGCCCAGGAGCGCCTCGCGTTTATCATGGACCAGACCGCAGGCTACGGCGTGGACATCGCCCTCGAGATGGTCGGCAGCCAGGATTCTATCGACGATTGCTTCGCCGCGGTGCGCAAGGCGGGGCGGGTGTCAGCGTTCGGCGTGGCCGCCGATTCCCCGCTGCCGGTGGATTACAACAACGGCATGGTGTTCAAGGGTTGCCAGGTTCACGGCATCAACGGCCGGAAGATTTTCGACACCTGGTATCGCAATCGCAACCTGCTGGCGACCGGCCGGCTCGATCCGCGGCCGGTGATCACGCACGTATTCAGCCTGGAAGATTTCGCCACCGGCTTCGAGAAAATGCTCGAACGTCCGCGGCAGTCGGCGAAGGTCGTGCTCTTCCCCGACGCCACCGATCTCGAGCAGGCCAAGAAACGCCTCGGCGCCTGAGCCCGATCTGATGGGTGGCACGTTCTCGCCGAAGGCGAGGCCGTGGTCTCCGGGCAAAGGAAGACAACGAACTCGTGCATCACTGCTCTCGCAGCAGTGCAATGCCTGACGACGTCGGGCCGCCTCGAAAAGACCGAAACGCAAGACAACGCGCAAAGCGAACCGAAAAACGTGGAGCGAAAAGGAGAACCGACACCATGTTCACAACAATGAAGGAAGACCTGCAACGTGAATTGAGCGGGATTCGCGACGCCGGTCTCTACAAGGAAGAGCGCATCATTTTGACGCCGCAGGCGCCGGACATCGACGTCGAATACCCCCGCGGCAAGCCGGCCAAGGAAGTCATCAACTTCTGCGCCAACAACTACCTCGGCCTGTCGTCCCACCCGAAGGTGATCGAGGCCGCCAAGGACGCCCTCGATACGCACGGCTACGGCATGAGCAGCGTCCGCTTCATCTGCGGCACGCAGGACATCCACAAACAGCTCGAAGCGCGAATCTCCGAGTTTCTCCACACGGAGGACACCATCCTCTACGCCGCCTGCTTCGACGCCAACGGCGGCCTCTTCGAGCCGATCCTCGGCAAGGACGACGCCATCATCACCGACGCCCTCAACCACGCCTCCATCATCGACGGCATCCGCCTCTGCAAGGCCCAGCGCTCCATCTACAACACCAACGACATGGCCGA
>JBECKQ010000473.1:0-29971 GCA_040235375.1 Phycisphaerae bacterium
TGACCATGTCGGCGGTGGTCCAGCGCGGCGTCCACGGCGACATGTCCAGCAGTCCCGTCGTGTCCACGTAATCGAGCACGGACAGGTGATAGAAGTGCAGGACGTGCGACTGGATGAAGTTCGAGCCGAGCACGAGGTTGCGGAGGATTCGCCCGTTGTCGGGCGGCGTCACGCCGAACGCGTTGTCCAGGTTCAGGCACGATGCCATGGCGTGCGAAACCGGGCACACGCCGCAGATGCGCTGCGTGTACTGCGCAGCGTCGCGCGGGTCGCGGCCGACCAGGATGATCTCGAACCCGCGGAACATCTTGCCCGAGCTGCGGGCGTCGATCACCTGCTGCACACCGCCGACCTCGTCGACGGTGACCTCGATCTCCAGGTGCCCTTCGATGCGCGTGACCGGATCGATGGTAATCGTGGTCGGCATCTGCCTCTCCACCAAGCAAGCCGGCCTTACGGCGTCGGCAAGTACACGTAAAACGGCGACATCCCGTCAGGAAACGTCGGCTCGACGCAGCCCAGGCACGGGCTTCGCGCGCCGATGCACCAGTTCACCCCGTATTCGCCCTCCGCCGGGCTGTTCCACTTGCGAATCCAGCAATCGGAGTACGTCTTCTTTCCCTTGCAGCCGAGCTGCTCCATGCAGCCCTCCGCACCGAGCTGCGGCGCGAACTGGGTTTCGCCGCAGTATTGGGCGCGTTTGAAGCAGTTGTCGTGAATGCGCTTGCCGAAGTACTCGAGCGGCCGGCGATGACCATCGAGCGGCGGCAGGTGGCCGTTGGCGATCACGTAGCTGATCGTGCCCACCAGCCAGTCGGGATGCGCCGGGCAGCCGGGCAGGTTAGCCAGCCGCGGATCATTGCCCAGAAGCTCGCCCACGCCTTTGGCCTGCGTCGGATTCGGCGCTCCCGACGACACGCCCCCGAACGACGCACAGGCGCCGAGCGCCACGATGAACGCAGCATTCTGGCTGTACGTCGCCAGCGCGTCCTGCATGGTCATGTTCGGCCAGAGGCGACAATACTTTCCGCTGGCGCCCGTCGGTATCGCCCCCTCGATCACCAGGATGTAACCCGGCGTCGTCGCCGCGCCTTCGGCCGCCGAGACAGCCAGATCACCCGCTGCCGCCATCAGGTTGTTCTGAAACTCCGCGTCGATCACGTTCGTGAGCACCTCATCAGCCGTCGCATAGTGCACGCTGTTGAGAAACGAAATCGCGCATCCGTCGCAACCAGCGCCCTGTAGCCAGATCACACGTGGGGCACCCTCGCTGCGGACCGCCTTGACCAGCCCGGCCAGCACCTGCGGCGACAGCCGTCCCGCCGCGACGGCCGTAGCCGCGACCTTGAGAAAATCACGACGGGTCACTCTCATGGGCGGCTCCCCCACGACTTCGAGGCTTCCTTCCACACGCTACGGACGTCGTCCCACATCTCCCGTAGGCCCTTCAGATACCACGGATCGATCCCGAAGAAGGTCTCCGCCTCGGCAAGCAGCTCCCTGGTATATGGTGCGTTGTGCGCTCCGAACGAACCATCCTCGGTGATGAAATCGAAGTCGAACTTCGCCGCCTCGTACTCCGCCTGCTCTTCAGGTGAAAGCGTTGACGGATCGACATATAGCGGATCGCCCGGCGACAGCCGCCGACCAATCTCATCAAGTCGCCATTCGATCTCCTCGCGCGTCGTATCGACGAGCATCTGCGCGACTGCCTCCGTGTGGCAATCTCCGCAGGCCTTCATGTTCGCCAGGAACGTGTGCCCGCTGTCCACCGGTTGATCTGGCCCCCCGTACGACTGCCGGTATACGTGACAGGTCACGCACTCATCGGCGATACCCCACCAGTGAGTGGAGTACGGCCCCTCCAGCGGGCTGCCGTCCAGGGCCAGGCCGCCTGTGCTGTGCAGCATCTCCGACTGAGGCTGGTCCGGATGACCCGCCGGCTCGCCCGCCATCGTGTGGCAGTCAGCGCACAGGTATCTCGGGGGCAGCCGGAGCTGCGCGACGTGCGGACCGCCGTGCGGCGAATGGCAGGCGACGCACTCGATGTCGTACAGAACCTCGAACAACGTCGGCTTATCGCCCTCGGGCGCCAGGCGGTAGTCGGTCGAGTGGCAGGCCAGGCACTCATCAACCGTGTCCGGCGCCCATTGAATGTCGATCAGCGCCGTGGCGTGCTTGGACGTGGACCATTGTTCGTACTGCGGGTGATGATAATCGCCGCACAAACCGTGACAGGACACGTGGCACGCCCCGCACAGATCAGAATCGTAGTTGACGGGCAGCGGATACGTGTCCGGATCGATCACGTGGTTGCTGCCCGGCCCGTGACAGTTCTCGCACTGCACGCCGACCAGATCCGGCGTCGTCGTCGCATCGACAAAGCCGCTGGGTTTGCCAAAACCCACGGAATGGCACGGGAAGCAAAGCGGATTGTCGCCGTCACCGGACGCCACGATCGTGTTGAATGCCGTGGCATGAATCGTGACCGACCATTCGCCGTGTCGCTCTTCGTGGCATTCAATGCACGAAGAGGCCCCCACGTAAAGCGGCGGACTCACCAGTGGGCCGGTGAAATTCCGTGACAGCGCGGCGAAATCGTCGAGATCAACGTCGCCGTCGCCGCTGGCATCAGCCCGATCGAATTCCGGCGCCGTGCACCCGGCCGGGGGCGTCGCCTCGTCCGGTCCGGCCAGGCATGCGGCAAGGATCGCATAATCATCCGTGTCAACGTCACAGTCGATGTCGATCGCGCCGAGCGGACGGCCGAACTGATTGACGCCCGCGGGTGCGGCAACTTCCGGGCACGAATCGCATGCGTCGCCGACACCGTCAGTGTCAGCGTCGCTCTGGTCCAGGGCGTGCAGCGACGGGCAGTTGTCGCAGGCGTCGCCGACGCTGTCCTCGTCGCCGTCGGCCTGATCCGCATTCCACACCGACCTGCAGCAGTCGCAGGCGTCGCCGACCAGATCGCCGTCGCCGTCCGCCTGATCGGGGTTGTATCGCGTCGGGCAGTTGTCTGACCCATCCGGAACGCCGTCGCCGTCTTCGTCGCCCGGGGCCGAAATCAACGGCCATGGACGCACCGCCGCCTGGTACACTTGGGCGGGGCCCGCCAGGGCGGGCGCCTGCGCCCACGCGATGATCTTGATGTCATCCTGCAGGTTCCAGCTCTCCGTGTCGAAAGTGAACTGCACGTTTACGACCTGCGATTCGCCTGGATTTAAGCTCGCAGTCTGCGTGGGGGCCGCCTGCTTGAAGGTGTTGCGGTGGTACGTCGGCCACGACGGCACGTGATCGAGCAACTGCACGACGTAGACGTCCATCGTCTTCGCCACACCGCCCGGCTCAATACCGACCGCAACGGAGACGGAATAGGTTTGCCCGGCCACCGGCGCAGCACTCACACCGAGGGTCACGTCGGTGCTGATCTCCCGCGCGGGCAAGAAGTGATTCGCCCGGTAGATCGTGTATTCCTGCTGCACGTCCTCGACGGCGCCGACCACGATGTCCGTGCCGTCAAACACCGTCGTGGGCGTGTACTGTGCCGCGTAGTACGCCCACCGCTCCTCGCTCCACGGCAGCGCGTACGTGTCGGAGTGGTGATATTGAACGAACGCGAGCGAACCTTCGTACACGTCAACCAGCATGTCCAACGCTGGCCCGGCATAAGAGCAACTCGAGCACCATTGGCTGCTGAACTCCTCGCAAAGAACGGTGCGCTGCGCGCCCACGGCGATCGATGTGCCACTCAATGTCATTCCCGCAACCAGCAGCGCGACGATGACGCCTCGGAGTGACGCGACGTGATGTGTGTTCGAGTGTCCCGCGCCTTGCAAGTGCTTCACCCCGCCTCGGTTGCTCCACTGCCTGAAAGAGAGCCGCTTCTCCCCACCTCCGGCTTCGCAAATCAGCGCCGGCCGTCTCTTCCCTGCGTTCATTACACGCGAAACGCGCGCGGCGAGTCAAGCAGCAACATGGTCCATTCGCATCGGCGAGGCCGATGCCAAATCGCCCCGAATCGGTGCCCTTTCGCGCCACCAAGCGGAGGCATCCTCCCGACCGGCCACCGACAGCATTACCGGCCTCTCTCCACGCCGATGACGAAGTCGAGCGGGCGCGTCGGGGTCCTCCAAAAGGCCGTGGCATTGAGCGAAATTCGCCCCTCCGGCCGGCCGATATTCCGCTTGAAGAAGCACAAATAACGTGCAGGAGCAAGCGCAGCCTATGGCCCTCGAACTCATCGACAACGGCGTGCCCAACGACGGTTTTAACCTGACCATCGACGAGGTGCGTCTCGTCCTCCGGTTCCGTAACCTGTCTCCGCATCAGCAGAAGGGCATTCTTCAAGCCATCGACATGATCAAGCCGAGCAAAGCAAGCCGGCTCCGACGTCCTAAAACCACGCCCGATGATTGCGGACGCGCGCAGCCCTGACGTCTCGCCCTGCGTTTTCGTGAGTCGATCTACGCCCGTGATTGGTAGACGGCGTGCAGGCGTTCGATGAGTCGCTGCCGCCGGGGATCATCCGCATCGCAAATGTCGCAGCAGAAAATCTGCGGGTGGGCCTGTTCGCCGGTATGGCTGCCGCGCACGAGTTTCTCGAGGCGTTGCACGACCTCGTCCACAACCGCCGTTGTGCCGCCGACGCCGGTGTTCACCACGACGATGTCGCTCTCTGCCACGCCGTGATATTCAGGCTGGCAGCGAATGCGGGCAGCCAACTCCTGGCCCAGTGGCGACCGCATGAGCACGCCGATCTGCGAGTCGCTCATGTCCTTGCGGCGCTCGTGCCCTTCAGAGATCGAATCGTCGTCCGCGGAAATTCCGTAGATTTCTTTCGTAAACATAACCGTGTCGTTGAGCACGGACTGAAGAGCGTCTTCCGCCTCCGCATCGGTGCGAAACACGTCGTGCACGTCCCACGGCGCCGGCATCACGAACAGCTTGTAGTCGTAGGGATACGCACTTCTCAGGCTGGGATCGGTGTCGCCCTCCATGATCACGCAGGCGTCCGCGTCCTTGCGGTGCACGGCCGTCAGCACACGCGGCACGGCCTCAAAGACGCGGTTGGGATCGTAGTTGATCCACGTGGCTGTCGCGACGTGACAGTCCTGGGCTTTCCTGGGGGGCTCCTTCGGGGGCCGTTTTGTCCCGTCCAGAGCGGCCAAACGAATGTAGTGAGGCTCGTGCTTGCAGACCTCGTCGATGATGGTGCGGATGATCTCGGTCTTTCCCGAGCGACGAGGGCCTGTCACGATCGTCACTTTGAATGCCATGCCCGGACGATCCCGCGCTCCCGCGACAGCCCAGCCCGATCGATACAAATCGCAGCAATTCTATGCCTCGACCTGGCCCGCGGCTACTTTTCCCGCCCTCGAAAGGCAGCTTTTGACACGTTAATCCGCCCTTTCGGGAAGGAAAAACGAGGGTGCCCCGCGGTCGGACCACCGGAATCGGCTGGCCGTGCTCAGCCCGCGCTGCTTTGGGTAAGCCCTTGGCGCCTCAGTTCCAGAATGAGCTCGATCTCCCCCACCGGGCGCCCCAACGCCTTGGCGATATCCTGTGGAGATCTTCCCTCTTCCACGAGTGCATACACGCGCTCGCGCCGGGAGGGAAGACTTGCCGGAGGATCGTTCCCACGTGTTCCCGGCTCACCGACGAGCACGTCCACGCTGCGACTCCCCTCTGAAACAGTCTCCCTCGTCAGGCCCTTCAGTTCGGCGATCCGCCGGTCGGCATGGCGCAGCAGGGCGTCCAGCTTGCGATACCGCGTGTCGATCTGGGCGTTCAGGTCGCGGGCCAGCCGCTCGAGCTCGATCAGAACCGACCGCAATTCGTCCTCCGTCCGGTCGCTCGCTCGGTCACCGGCCGGCGCTCGCCGTGCCCACCGTGCGCCGCTCAACGACGCGTTGCGCTGCACGCGACGCCGCGTCAGCACCACGACGAGCGTCGTCGCCAGCAACGCCGCCAGGAACAAGGGGAGCGACATGCTCACGTCTTTGACTTGTGCGAGCAGGATTAACAAATGAACCTCAGTTAGGCTCGGTACGCTTGCGTCAGTAGTTACCCGCGATGCGCCATGCGTGCATCGCCGCTTCCATCACCGCCCGCAGCGGAACGCCGTGGGACCGCGCGGCCGCGGCACATTCGTCATATTCGGCGGCGGCGGTGATAGTCCGACCTCCGCGCCGCCCCACCTTCACCCGAATCCGCCCGTAAGGCGTGTCAACCTCTTCGCTGCTGCGCTCGAGCTTTGACCGTTCCGCGTAGCGGCGCCGAATGCCGAGCGTGCAGGTCTCCGCGAAGATGATCGACTCCAGTTGCGCGACTCGCGCCCTGTCCGCCAGAACCGTCAGCAGGACGCCAGGCCGGCTTTTCTTCATGTATATCGGCACGCAGTACACATCGAGTGCACCCGCTTCCAGCAGTCGTCCCATGCAGTGCCCCACCCATTCCCCCGGCACGTCATCCAGGTTCGACTCGAGGATCGCGACAGTGTCGGTCGTATCGTCCTCCGCTGTGCCCACTAGCACGCGGACGACGTTCGGAAGATGCTTTCCTTCGCGCGTTCCCGCCCCCATGCCGGTGCTTTCCAGCGTCATGGAGGGAACCGGTCCGAACTCTGCCGCCACCGTCGTGAGGATTGCCGCGGCCGTCGGCGTGAGCAACTCCCCCTCCTCCTGCGTCGCTGCAATCGGCACGCCCTGTAGCAACAAGACCGTCGCCGGCGCCGGAACCGGCATCACCCCGTGAGCGCACGCGACAGTTCCCGACCCGACCGCAAGCGGCGAGCATACAATCCGGTCGATGCCCAGCGCTTCGATCGCCAGCGCCGCCGCAACGACGTCTACGATTGCATCAACGGCGCCGACCTCGTGGAAGTGAATCTGCTCGCGGTCCACGCCGTGCACTTTCGCTTCCGAGTCGGCAAGCCGCTCGAAAATCGCAGCCGACCGATCGCGCACGGTCTTCGGCAAACTCGAGCGATCGATGATCGCCCGAATCTCGCTCAATCCCCGGTGCTCGTGTGTTGTCCTTTCCAGGTCAACATGGAACTGCGTTGCCGCGAAGCCCTGTTTCCGAACCTTCTCTGCTCGGACATTGAATCCACACACATCGAGTTGTTTCAGCCCGGCGGCAATCGTGTGGAAAGCCGCGCCGGCGTCGATGAGGGCACCGACCAGCATGTCCCCGCCGGCCCCGTTGAAACAGTCGAAATATAGCGTTCTCATGATCCACCTCTCCGCGGCCGACCCCGGTCGCGCTGTGAACACCACCCCGACCGCAGCGCCGCGAGTCTATGGAACCGCCCGACATCGAGCAACTCGCGCTCCACCACCGCAACCGGAACCGATTGATCGTTCTGGTTTTCGATACGTCGTTCGGTTAAACTGTATTGGACTACGGGGAGTCCACCAGACATGCAAACCAAAGCCGCTTTCGGCCCGGTCGCCCACGCGTTTTGCGCCGCGATTGTCGTGGCTTGCGTTTCGATCGCATTCGGCCAGCAGAGGCAACGCTTCGATGGCAATTCCGTCCTTCGCGTCAGCGTGCCGGACGAGGCCTCCCTCCAGACCGTGCTCAAGCTGACCGAGGACGTCTGGAGCCACCACGTCGCCCCCGGTGGTACCATCGACGTTCGCATCACGCCCGAGCAGCGTCGCGCGATCGATCAGGCCGGACTCTCCTACGAAGTGTTTATCCCCGATATCGAACCCTTGATCGAAGCCCAGATGGTCCCACCCCTCCGCGAGGCCGACTTCTCCGGCAACTACCACACCTACGCCGAGATCGAGTCATTCATCGACGACGCCGTCGCCAACTACCCCACGTTCGTCCAGAAAGTCGAGTTCGGAGAGACGCTCCAGAACCGCAAGATGTGGGGCGTGCGCATCACCGGACCGACGAGCCCAGCGTTCAAGCCGGCCGTCCTCTACCACGGCGGCCAGCACGCCCGCGAGTGGATCACCGTCGCCACCTGCTGCTACCTCATCGATCATCTGCTGGCCAACTACGGCACGGACCCCGAGATCACCGACCTCGTCGACCGAGTCCAGTGGTACATCCTGCCCATCATGAATCCGGACGGCTACGTCTACACCTGGGATGTGAACCGAATGTGGCGCAAGAATCGCGTGCCGCACAGCGACGGGACGTACGGCACTGACAACAACCGCAACTGGGCCGAAGGCTGGGGTCTCGATAACGGCTCCAGTGGTGAGCCCGGCGCCGACACCTACCGCGGATGGGCCCCGTTCTCGGAGAAGGAATCCTTCGCCATCTCCCGGTTCATCAACAACCACGACAACATCCGAGCGTACATGGACCTGCATTCCTACTCGCAACTCGTGCTCTGGCCGTGGGGCTACAAGTCGGACCTGAATCCCGATAACGACACCTTCAACCTCGTCGGCCAGACGATGATGAATCGACTCCACGCGACACATGGCCAGACATACGTCGGCGGTCCCACGTACACCGCCATCTATCCCGTCAGCGGCGGTTCGATCGACTGGGTCTACGCCAACCACGGCATCCTCGCCTACTCGATCGAGGAGCGGGATCGAGGACAGTACGGATTCCTGCTCCCGCCCGAGCAGATCGTTCCTGCCTCCGAGGAGGTGGTTTCCGCCCTCATGTATCTGACTTGGTGGGTCGCACCGCAGATTTACATCGCTCTGCCCGACGGCCTGCCGACGCCTGCTCCCGGCGACGACACTGCGACCTTCTCCGTCCGGATGCAGGACAGCGGCGAAACAGCCCAGCCCGGTTCGGAGCTCATCCACTACCGCACTGGACCGACCGGCCCCTTCACTGCCGAACCGCTCACCTCCCTGGGCGGCGAAATGTACGAGGCCTCGATCCCCATCGGCTGCCAGCCGCTCACTCAGTTCTACGTCGAGGCCACCGGCGATGCCGGCACGACCATCACGCTCCCGCGCGATTTCACGGCCCAAGTGCTGACGATCGAAAACGATCAGCCGCTTTCGGCGGTCGCCACGCCGGCCGAGACCTGGAAGTGCGCGGACAGCGATCTCACGATCACCACCACGACCGCCGGATCAGGACCGCTGACCTACCAGTGGCAAAAAGACGGTCAGGACATCCCTGGTGCCACTGACGCGGTGTTGAACCTCCACCCGGTCACCGCCAGCGGCTTTGGAGCATATGCTCTGCTTGTCGGCGACACGTGCGGCAACCAGCTTGCCTCGAATGACGTCGTCGTACACGAGGCGACGGTCACTTTCACCGAACAGCCGCAAAGCTCTCGCCCGTGCAGCGGCAAGAACGCCTGGCTGGAGATCGCCACCGACCCGCCCGAGGGCGCCGTGACTTACCAATGGTATCACAACGGCGTTCCCATCTCCGGCGCCACGCATGACTACCTCTACGTCACGGACCTCGGCGAGGACGACGGTGGCGATTACTACTGCATCGCCTCCATCGATTGTCTCCACGTTTCGAGCGACGTGGCGACGCTCGACGTGCAAACGGTAAGCCTTGTGGAGCAGCCTCTCAGTCGCTGCGCGTCCACGGGGGACGCCGTGACGTTCTCCGTCGTCGCCGAGGGGGAAAACCTCAACTATCAGTGGCGAAAAAACGGCACGGCGATCCCCGGCGAGAGTTCGCCCACACTGACGATCAACCCGGTGGATGCCGGCGATCAGGCCGTCTACCGCGTCGTCGTTTTCACGCTTCCCGACGTGTGCGTCGCTTCCAGTGCAGACGCGTCGCTGCTGGTTGATACGTGCACGACCTGCTGGTCGCGCCCCGGCGACATGGACGGCGACAGCGACCTCGACCTGCTCGACTACGCCGTCATCCAGGCGTGCTTCGCCCCCCAGCAACCCACCAGGTCCGGCTGCGAGTGCGCCGACATCGACGGCACCGGCGCTGTCGACGCAATTGATTATGAACTCTTCACCGCCGACCTGACCGGCCCCTGAAAACAGGGCGGTTCTGTCCGATGCGCTTTCGGGGGATCTAGGGACGGTTCTTTTTCGACACACCCGCTCGCGGATGGATCGCCTTGATCCGCCGACCCGTGACCAGGCGATACGAAAGCTCGATCAGCAGCGAAGCGGCAGCCATGCCGAACAGCACCCACAACTGAGCCGGATGGTCGAGCGCGCAATGCCAGATCAACGCCCCCAGGGCCCCCAGGCACGCCAACGCTCCGAGAACGGCCAGCGGCCATCTGCCGCCCGACCGCTCATGCAGCACGCCGTTCGCCACGTTGACCGCCGCAAAGACCAGTAGGAACCCAGCGCTTCCCATCACCGATATGCTCGACAGGTCAAAGAGGTTGGCCACGGTCAGGGCAACGGCGGATGTCAGCAGCAACCCCACGATCGGTCGCTGCCAGACCTTCTCTTCCAGGACCTTCGGCAGTTCGCCGTCCTTCGCAATGATAAAGCTCACGCGCGCCGCGCCGTACAGCGTCGCGTTGATTGCCGACCCCGTCGACAGCATCGCCGCAACCGCAACAAGAATGTATCCCGCCGATCCCATGAACGGCCGGGCCGCGACGGCCAGCGCATAGTCCTTCGCCTGAACGATCTCATTCACGCTCAAGTTGCCCACCGTCACCAGCGACACCAGCACGTACAGCACGAGGACGAAGGCCACCGACGCGTAGAACGCTGCCGGCAGAACCCTGCGAGGATTACGCACGTCCTTCGCCGTGTTGGCGATCAGCTCGAATCCTTCGTACGCCAGGAAAATGATCATCCCGCCCGCCGCAAGTCGCAGCGTCGGCGACCACTGCGAAACCGCCAGCCTCTTCGGCTCGACGCTCCACATCCCCACTGCAACGAACGTCAGGAGAATCGCCAGTTTCAGGCCGACGATCCACTCTTCCGCCTCGCCCACCGCCCCACTGCCGAGCGCGTTAAGTCCCGTCAGTACAATGATCGGCGCGCTGATCAGCGCCGGCGTGACCCACCCCTGCCATCCTTCGGGAAAGAAGCTCGCTCCGTAGCTGCCGAACGCGTGGGCATACAGCGAAAGCATCACGACGTAGCTGATCCACAGCAGCACGTTCAGCGCACCCGTCAGCGACCCACTGCCAAACGCCTGGTTGAGGAACTCCACGGTCCCTCCCCGACTGGGAAACGTCACCGAAAGCTTGGCGTATGAATAGCTGGTCAGCAGAGCGACGATGCCGGCCAGGGCGAACGCCACGGGGGTCCCGCCGTGAGCAAGCTGCACCGCCAGCCCAAGCACGGCGAAGATTCCACCCCCCACCATCCCGCCAATACCGATGGCGCTGACGGCAAGAAAACCCAGTTTCTTGTCCTTGCCGGTATCTTGCACTGCGGTCACGCCTCCTGGAAGATTTCCACAATGCCGCGCCTGGCGACGGCGCGACATATCTCAGCAACCATGCGTGCGGGGCCCGAATGCGCTGGAAGACGCGCGAACGATGATAACCTGAGCGGACACCTATGACGACTCAACCGAAGCGCGCGAAAACTGAGGATGAACGTTGCGCAGCAAGTGATGCGCGGCCATCTTCACGGCATCCAGGATGAACATCCAGACTATGGCGTACGCCCACACGACGCCGGCCAAGGCCCAGCCCACGGCCGGCATCAGGATGCCGTACACCGCAAAAAGCGTGCCACCGACCTGCGTCGCCTCCAGGGCCGCGATGAGCTTCCAGTTCGGCCATGGCTTCTCCCAGAACCAGCCGATCGCCCGCGTGATGTATAGGGTCATATGTCCAGCCGCGAGAAGCTTGAAGCACGCACGCGATCTCGATCATCCATGGGATCGGCCCCCAGAAGTAGCTGAGAAATCTGACGACGGGGCTCGACTTGTGCTCCTCGATCTCGTTCGGACCGTATTGTTCCAGTCGGGTTTCAGCCTCCTTCTGGCTCAGCCCATCGTCATTTGTGTCCAGCTCGGAAAGCAGTTCGGCGACAGACTGGCTCGAGTCCGCCGACTTGGATTCCGGCATGTGGAAGACCTTCTTCAACACAAAGATTGGCGTCCGCAGTCATCCTGGACCGCTCGCCCCGCAAAAACCCGGAATCCAATCGGCTTTTTGCCGGAAGAGTTCGAACAGGTCGCCAGCCGCCACTCCGTTCAGCGTCGTGCGGTGAATGCCGGCGGAATGCGGCTTCGCGCCAGCGGCGAGCTGAAAAAGGAATGCGTCCCCAACGACCGCCGGACGGTCAGATCAGACCGGCACTGCGGCCGTTTGTGTGGGGGAGATCCCTCCGGCCTCTCGAATTGGCGGCACTTCCCATGGCATCGGCCGCGTGAAACGTCGATATCTTCGGCAGGTGTCTTCGGTTCACCGACTCGAGGACGAAGCAGCTCGCCGCGTCCAGCCGGCCCGGCGGGCTGCTCGTCATATCACCCACATTCGAAGTCAGCGCAGCCTCTGACCGCAGCGCGCGCAGAACCGCGCTTCGAGAGGGTTTCTCGCCATGCAGCGCGGGCAACGCCGTCCATGCCGGGGACGCGCCGCGCTGTGGCTGAGAATCGCCACGATCACGATCACCAGCACGATCCAGAAGCACACCCCGTGGCCAATCACCATACGCTCAACTCCGCCGCCGCGCGCAAATCATCCACCGGAACAACCAGCCGCGCTTCCTGGAAACGAGTATAGCCCCGATGCAATCCTATCGCTTGTCCAGCGACGGCAGATCCCCCTCCTTGATCACCTGCTGAATCGCCTTCTTCATGAAGGTCATCTTCGTGTTGCTGGACTCGTCGACCTTGATCACGACCTCGTGCTCGCGCACTTGTACCACCGTGCCCATGATGCCGCCGATGGTCATCACTTTGTCGTTCTTCGACAGGTTGTCGAGCATCGACGACCGCTCCTTCTGCTGCCGGCGGTTCCCCCGAATCAGCACGAAGTAAAACACCGCGATCATCAGGCCCAGCCCGATGAGCATTGCGGCGCCGCTGCTTTTGGGGCTGGTCTTCTGGGTCTGGGCAAGGAGAACGATCGTGTGGATGAGCATTGGCCGTCCCTTCAGCTTCGAGGGTGCGATTGCCGGTTACACGTCGACCCGTGGTCGGTCCGCGCCTTCCTCCCCCGTGGGTCCGAGCGTGGCCGGAAACTCCATGTGGATTCTCTCCAGTTTCCCACCAGGAATCAAATCGCGGATACGGCCGACCAGCCGCTGGAAGAAGCGGATGTTGTGGATCGACGCCAGGATAGGGCCGAGCATCTCGCCCGCCATGAACAGATGGCGGATGTACCCCAGCGAGAAGTTCGCGCACGTGCAGCAGTCGCAGCCCTCCTCGATCGGGCCGGTCGCAGTACGATGAGCGGCATTGCGGAGCTTGACACGGCCGCCGGCCGTAAAGGCCGTCGCGTTTCGACCGTTGCGCGTCGGCAGCACGCAGTCGAACAGGTCGATGCCGCATTTCACGGCAGCCACAATGTCGCGCGGCGTGCCCACACCCATGAGGTACCGCGGCCGGTCCGCCGGCAGGTACGGCCCCGTCTGCGACAGGCAGGCAATCATCTCTGCGTGCGTCTCTCCGACGGAGAGGCCCCCTATGGCATATCCGGGAAAGCCCAGCTCCACCAGCACGTCCGTGCACTGCTTTCGCAATCTCACGTCGAGACCGCCCTGCACGATGCCGAACAGTGCCTGGTCGTCGCGCCGATGGGCCCGCTGGCAACGCGCGGCCCAGGCAATCGTCCGCCGCGTGGCCTCGTAAATCTGCTCGGCGGTGCCGGGTAACGGCGGGCACTGGTCGAACGCCATGATGATGTCTGCGCCGAGCTTGTTCTGGATGTCGATTGAACGCTCCGGCGACAGTTCGACGACCGCGCCGTCGACATGCGAGCGGAACACGACGCCGTCATCGCTGATGCGATTGAGCTCGGCCAGTGAGAAAATCTGGTACCCCCCGCTGTCCGTGAGTATCGGCCTGTCCCAGCCGGTGAACGCATGGAGCCCACCGAGCGCCTCCACCACTTCCGCCCCCGGGCGCAGCGCCAGGTGATAGGTGTTCGACAGCATGATCTCGCTGCCCGTGCGCGCGAGATGGTCGGGGGTGACGCCCTTGACGGAGCCCGCCGTACCGACCGGCATGAACGCAGGCGTATGGACGACGCCGTGCGGTGTGTGCAGGACGCCAGTGCGCGCGTGGCAAGCCGGGTCTGCGGCCGATACCTGGAATTCAAACACGCCGGAATGCTACCGGCTCCCGACCCGAATCGCCAGGAGTACGCGAGCAGGCAATGGGGATCGCGGCCGCGCCGAGCCCGGCCGCAGTGTCGCTCACTGGCACTATCGCATCGGTTCGGCGCCCGTCGACCACGTCAGAGTCGGCTGCACTGCCCGCAGGTCGGGCTGCGTACGCCTCGGTGAAACGGCCGCCGGCCGGCGAAATCCCGGTCGTCATCCAGATCGTACTTTTCGAGCCTTGCCGAGAGGCACGATACCGAGTCGCCCGGTACAATCACGCAGCATGGATGAACATGAGCGATTCATGACCGCCGCGCTGGATGAAGCCCGCGCGGCATCGGAGAGGGACGAGGTACCTGTTGGCGCCGTTGTGGTGCGCGGCGACCGCATCATCGGACGCGGCCACAATCAGCGAGAAACGCTCGCCGATCCGACTGCCCACGCAGAGATGATCGCGATCACGGCGGCGGCGGAATTCCTGCGTGACTGGCGTCTGGCCGGTTGCGCCATCTACGTGACGCTGGAGCCGTGCCCGATGTGCGCCGGCGCGATGGTGCTTTCGCGGCTGGACCGCCTCGTGTACGGCGCCGACGACCCCAAGCTCGGAGCATGCGGGTCGATGTTCTCGATCGTGGACGATCCGCGGACCAATCATCAACTCGAAGTGGTTCGCGGCGTGCTCGCCGGCGAGAGCACAGTTCTCCTCCAGGCGTTCTTCCACAAGCAGCGCGGCCTCGGCAAGAAATGAAACGCCGGACGGCGTGGATCGCTCCACGCCGCCCGGTGTTCATGATCAAGTCACAATGGCTGCACCGAATACCCGCTACGGCTGGAACTCGTATGCACCTCGGTCGACGATCGGCGGCGTTCCGACCCCGCTGTCCGCCGTGCTCGGATCGTCCGTGAACCTCGCGTTGCCTTCGATGTCGATCGGCAACGGCTCGGTCGTGTTCGCATTATCGTTGAGGTCCGATTCGTCCGCGGGGACCGCGGTATTGTCGGCCGAATCGATGCACGGCGAGCCGGCAGACAGGTGCAGATCGTCGTCCGCCGTACCGGCCACGTTGTCGGCTCCGTCCGCGTCAACCAAAAGCGGATTCGATCCACTCACTGCGGTGCCTGCGTACGCGCCTCCCGTCCATCCCTGCATGCACGAGTAGCTGATGGCGTAGACACCGCCCGAGAAATGCAGTTGGGCGGTTTCATCCGTCCCGCCGCTGTCGGTATTGCCCCACAGAACGCAGTTCGCCACGACGTGGTCCGTCTGGTTGCCGAAGATCCCGCCACCACTGGCTGTCGCCGTATTCTCGCTGAGCGTGCAGTTGGCCAACGTCACGGTATTGCCGAGATAACTCTGAATCGCGCCGCCGTTGTTGCCCGCCTGGTTGCCGGAGAACACGGTGTTGACGAACGTCGGGCTGCCGCCGTCGCGATTGTGCATGCCGCCGCCGTTGCCCGAGGCCTTGTTGCCCCGCACCCTGCAATTGATGAACGTCGGGCTTCCGCCAGCGTTGAAGATCGCGGAGCCGCGGTCGTTATCTCCAGTGCCGTTGGCGTTGCCGCCGGCGATGGTCACGCCTTCCACGATCGTTCCTTCCGAGACGTAGCTGGAGGTGACCACGTGGTAAGCATTGTCGCTGATATTGACGAATCCCGGCTGGTCATTGCTGTTCAGATCGCCCGTGAGAACGGTCTCGTTGGCCGCCAGGTCACGGTCCGCAAGCGAGTTTTCCGTGCCGTCAAACCCTCCGTGAATGTCCACGCCGTTCACGAGAGTAAATGTCGCCGTCCTGCTCCCGCCGGAACCCGCCGGAGCATACGTTCCAGCCGCGATCCAGATCTGGTCGCCGGCGTCGGCTGTCGCGAGCGCGTCCTGAAGATCGGTAAAGGCCGACGTCCAGCTCTTGCCGTTGTTCGCGCCGGTTGCCGCAGCGTCAACGTACCAGACTCGATCGATGGTCATGACGCCCTGCAGTCCGCCATAGTCGATCAGGTCCACGTCGCCGTCGTCATCGAAGTCGAAAACCGCCAGGCAGTCATCGACGGTCCAGGGTGACGTCGGTTCGGGATCCAGCGCGGGGCCTGCCATGCAGTCTGCAAAAACGGCGTAATCGGCATTGTTCACGACGCCGTTACCGTCCACGTCGCCCGGGTTGCGGACGAGCGGCCATCCCTTGACCGCCGTCTGATAGACGTCGGCCGGAGCGCTTCCGTTCGGCACCTGCGCCCACGCGATGATCTTGACATCCTGGTTGGCGGCCATGCTGCCGGCATCCAGCGTGAACGTGCGGACGACATCGCCGCATTCACCCGCTGCGACAGTGATATCCTGCGTCGTGGCCGCTTGCTTGAAACCGTTGCGATGGTAACCCAGATCCGCCGGCCAGTGGTCAAGGACCTGCACCATGTAGATGCGCATCGTTTTGCCTGCGCCGCCCGCCTCGACGCAGACGTGTGCCGTCATCTCAAACGTGTTCGAGCTGATCTGGACGGCGCTGAGGTTGATGGTGACATCGGTCGGCACTCCCATCCGGGTGTTGTATGCGCCGAGATAATAGTTGTATTGCTGCGGGACGGTTGCGTACGCCCCCGGGCGGTTGAGAGCGCCGTCAAACCAAGCATCCGGCGTGCCCGTCACGCCATAGAACGTTGCGCGCGTGTAGCACCAGGTCACCGCGTAAGCGTCGCCGACGTGGTACTGCACCAGCGTGAAGGTATCGGGGTAATTCTGAAGCATCTGGTCAAACGCCGGACCGGCGATAGAGCAGTAGCCTCACCCCGTGTTGCTGAATTCTTCGGCCAGCACGAGCCGCTTGGCGCCGAGGGCAAGCGCGGGCGCCAGGCACAGGGCCGCAATCGCGGCGACCACGCTGATGCACGCTGCGCGTCTGCGGAACGGACGCAAGTTCATTACCGTCTCCTTTATCCGGATGACTCAGGTACACAAAAGCGAACGGCGGGCACTTTTCCCCTCCGATCGCTCCGGTCTCCGCGCCCCGAGAGTATCGCAATCCGGATTCCAGAATACGGAGATGGTCCGCCGAAATCAACGAAATATGGAATCCGAATAAGCGCGCCCAGACTTGCAGCCGCGCTTTTGCGGACCTATTCCGCCCAGACCCGTGGACTGGCACATTTACGGCGGCGCCGCGGAAAGAGTTACTACGGGCCCGTCAGCAGCGACTCCAGCGCCGGCCAGTCTTCCAGGTCGACGCGCCAGTCGGCGCCTGAGACGTTCGCGCAGACGCAATCCGGGTTGGCGAGAACGTCCTCGCCGAAACACGCCAGAAATCGCTGAAGATCGGCGAGATCGACGTCCCCGTCTCCGTCGGCGTCGCCGGGTGTCGCGCAGTACGGACAGTCGCCGACCTGAACGTGCGCCGTGCGGCTCTGGCTGATGCACGTGGGAGAAATGGTGAAGGCCAGCACGCGATAGTCGCCTTCGTCGGCCGGCTCGAGACCGGCGATAGTCAACGTGTCGCCGCTGCCCACGACCGTCGTTCCCCTTCGCCACTGATACGTCACGGGAAGCGGCGACGTGGCGAACGCCGTCAGTGTGACCGTCTGGCCGATCTCACCGCAATCGTCCTGAGGTTCCGTCTCGAAAACAGGACTCACGATCCTGACCAAGCCAGGATCGCTCTCAATCGACTCGCACGGGTTGAAGATGAGGCAATGGTAGGTGTGCGCTTCATCCGCGGCGTCCACGTTAAAGATCCGCAGCTCGGCGCTCTGCGCCCCAGTGTACTTCGCGCCGTTGATGAGTGGCGTGTCGTCGGCATACCACTGGTAGCTCGGGATGGGCGAGCTGCCCGTCATCTGCACGGAGAAAACCGCGTTGTTGCCGGCGCAGACGTTCAGTAGCGGTTGCGGCTGGCCGGTCAGTGTCCCCAACCGCAACACGCGAAGCTGCACGGGGTCGCTGTAGGTGACCAGGCAGCCGTCTGAGACCTTGCAGTCATAAACGCCTTCGTCATCGGCGTGAGCGATGTCGATCGTCAGCGCTGGGGAGTTCGAGCCGGAGATTCCTTCGCCGTCGATCAGCGGAAGCCCGTCCTTGTTCCACTGGTAGGTGAGGTTTTCACCGCCGGCCTGCAACATGAGAACCGCCTGATCCTCTTCGCAGACATCCGTGTCGCTCGGCTGGATCGTGATGATGTCGGGAATCTGGCATTCATCCGGCTCGCCGTTGGCGTCGCAGTCGTCGCTGACGTCAAGGAGGATGTCGCACTCGTCGAGCTTGAAGTTGGCGTTGCAGTCGGCGCCCGGGCAGTAGCCACAGATGGTGGCGGCGACGTAGCCTGCACAGATTCGGTCCCAATCGCTGGTGCAGCAATATGGGTCGAGAGCGCAGATGCACGACTCGATGTAGTCGTCGCTGCATCCGGGCCCGTGGAGGGTGTCGCAGCAGTTGTGAGTGGCGGCGAGCTCGCAGTCGTCAGGCACGCCGTTCGCATTACAGTCCGGTTCACACTCGTCCGGCACGTTATTGGTATTGCAGTCGGCGCTGAGGCCGCAGCCGGCAACGTTACACTCTTCGCAGGGCCACGAGCAGTCGACGTCGCAGATGTCGGGCAGGCCGTTGTTGTTGCAGTCGTCGAAGCGCGGCCCGGTGAAGCTGGCGGCCAGAATGTCGAAGTCGGCAAGGTCCACGTCGTCGTCGCCGTCCAGGTCGGCAGCGACAAAACCGGGTGCCTGGCAGCCTTCCGGAGCAGTGGATTCACCCGGCCCGGCCAGGCACGGCAGGAAGGCCTCGTAATCGGCAACGTCGACGTCCTCATCGAAATCCGCGTCGCCGCTCAGGTAGTGAAGCTTGGGCGTCGGTATGAGGATCACGGAATGCGGGTACTCGTAGATGACGTTCACGATGAATTCATCGGTACCGACGCCGGTTCCGGGAGTCAGGGGTACGGTATACGTTCCGTCGCCATTCTTGATTACCGTCCCGATCGTGGTAATGCCGGCGCTGGCGGCCGAGTGCTGCACGACAACCGCCTGTATCGGCCGGGTGACGCGGTCGCCCTGCCAATCGCGAAGCGCAATCCGCAGCTTGGGCGACACCGTGCAGTCGGCCGGATCGGGAAGCAGGTCGATCCTGGCCGTGGAGTGAACCGCGTCAGGGATGTTGACAAGGGATGCCCGCCACTCGTCGAACAGAGCGCGCAACTGAAAAACCGGGTCGGGGTCGCTGGCGGTCTGGAACGGGACGTCGATCTTCAGGAAATAGTCGCCGCGAGCGCAGCCGGACGCACCGCAAGCGAGCTCATCACGGTTCCCTCTGCGGGCGACGACCATGCAGCCGATGTGTCCGGCCTTCTCGAACGAAGGTGGCGGGCAGCCGCAGTCGGTCGGTTGCCCATCGCATGAGCAGCGGCCGTCACCGCCGGCGTTGCGGGCGGCTTCCATGCCCGCCATGAGCTTCTCCGCCATGTCGCCGGGCCTATTCAAAATGGCCTGTTCCGCGGCCGGCACGACACAGTCACCGACCATAATGTTGGCCTGAATAGCGTAGGTCAATGTGCCCTGCGTGCCGACGACTCCGCCCGCCCACGGCGAGTCTCCCGTCCCGGTGAACGTGATCGCCCGTCCCTGTGTATCGACGATGCCGTACTGGCGATCTTCGTGACCCTCGACCGCAGCCAGCAACGTCAGGATGTCCTCGGGATCCGTTCCGATCTTGAGGTTATCGAAGATGATCGGTCGGCGCAGTCCGTCGAAGTCGCCCGCAGACTGAACGGCCGCGGCTCCCTTATCCACGACTACAACGGGCACGAGATTCAGCAGATCGTAAGTCGTCAGGCACGTCACCGTGCCGACGGCAACCTCCTTCGTGCTGCTGTCGGTCATCACGATGGACCAGGTAGCTTGCGCGGTCGCCGCAACGGCGAGAAACAGGGCAAGGGCAACAGCCGCCGTTATTGCGGAATTTCGGTACATCATACGCTCTCCGTGACTACGCAAAGCCCCCGGCTCATTGTGCGCTGGCGAACAGCCGGGCAAACACGGCGAAGTCGAGCAGGTCAACGTCGCCGTCTTCATCAAAATCGAACGTGCAGTAACACGAGGCGGTGACGATGGCGGACGGACCTTCGAGACAGGATGCCATGACTCCATAATCGCTCATCGTCACCAGGCCGTCATTGTCTGTGTCTCCCGGCGTTTCGCATCCGTCTGGCAATCCGTCCGTGTCGCAGTCGAGCCGGTCGTCGAAGCCGGGGCACGCGTCGATACAGTCGGGGACGGTGTCCCCGTCCGAGTCCTCGTCGATTGCCAACGTGGCCGTGTCACTGTATTCGAGGCAGGTGGGCTGCGTTGTGAACACGATCACCAGGTAGCTGCCCACATCCGCTGGACCGACGGGGTCAATCATGAGCGTCGGCTCGGTCACTTCAGGTACCACGACGCCGTCTTTCCGCCATTGATAGTTCAGGGCCGCGCCCTGCGTGTGGGCTGCGGCGCTGAAGGTTGCCGAGGTTCCTTCCAGAACGCACTGGCTGCCTGGTTGCAGGTCAATCACGATCTCGCGAACGACCAGCTCGGTCGGATCGGACGTCGCCGAGGCGCAGCCGTTGGATACGACGCAGTGGTATTCAGCGGCGTCCGCCGCCGAAAGATCGTTAAAGTGGAGCAGAAAGGACGTTCCATCGGGAATAAGTGCGCCATCCTTGTACCACTGGTACCGCAGCGGCCCCGTTCCGGTTGCATCCACCTCGATTGACGTGCCGGCGCCGGCGCACGCTGTGACGGTAGCCGGCGGTTGCGTTACGATGCTGGGAGGCGATTCTACGATCAGAGTTGCGCCCTCGCTCGCGGCGACGACGCAGCCGGAGGCCACATCCACAGCATAGTCCCCCGCGTCTCCCGCCTGTACCGGGGATATGGATAGCGTCGGCGATTCAGCGCCGGAGATTCTGTCGTCATCGACCAGGGGGACGCCATCGAGCCGCCATTGGTAAGTGAGTCCATCGCCGGCTGTTCCGACCTGAAATGTGACGGCGTCGCCAGGGCACGCCGTCGAAGGCGCCGGCTGACCGACAATGAGAGAATCGCGCAAGCAGTTGTCGGGCTCGGCGTCGCCGTTGCAGTCATTGTTGTACAGTTGACAATCGTCAGGCCGGCCATTCGAATCGCAGTCGGTGCTGGTCCCTGCGGCGAGGTCTGCAGCATCGAGAGTTCCATTGAGGTTACAGTCGTCGTAAGCGATCTCCGCAAACCACGTGCCCCAGATGTCCGTCGCCTCGGCGTATTCCTGGAGTGTGCAGAACGTCTCGTCGTCGGTCGGATCGAGGGTCGTGTAGCTGTAGTCACCCCAGCGATTACGGCCGTAGCTGTCGATATTATTCTGGGGCGCCTGGCCCGCCTTGAGCAGAAGAGGCGCGGACATCACGCCGGGCGGGTCGTTGGCCAGTCGGGCCGCGAAGTACGCTCCGGCATGTTGGCTGCTGCTCGAGCCCGTGAACCCCATGACGGCGTCGCCGAACCTGTTCACCATGATGGACGGAAAGAAGAAGTAAAGCGACGGGTCCGCGACGGTTCCCCATTGCACGAGCGACAGATCGGCTGTCGAGATTTCGTACCAGCGGGCGGCGGCGCCGGCGCCGCCCGCAATCGTGTGCGCGGTCCAGAGAGAGCCGTTGCGGTAGACGGCCATCATGAGGCGGTTGCCGACGGTGTCGAGTCGCGTTCCGCTGCCCAGCGCCGGTGCGTCAGGCGGGAAGCCGAATGACGGCGCCGCGATCACCCCGAGGTCGGTCAGCGTCGGCGCGGTCAAGGGACCGTCCAGCCGGCGGAGCCGAAGGCCGTTGGAGCCGTTGACCGAAACGAAGTACTCGCCGGGGGCCGCGCCGTAGGTGTGTGCCGGCTGGATCGCGCCTTCGAACGGCAGGCCTCGAAAGGCCGTAAGTCGTCCCAGATACGGCGTGGCGCCGAGCAGCGGGGCTTTGTAGATTGAGAAGATCGTCATGCCGCAATTGGCCATGTACGCGCTGGTGTATATGCCCTGTTCATCGACGCCGAGCGTCTCGTAGTCGGGAAAACAACCCTGATTGTCATCGCGCGAGGCGATGAAACTGGTCTTGTACCACGCGCCGGTTGGGTCGTCCGACATGGAGATCGCCAGGTAGATGCGCGATACGAAGTCCGAAACCACCACGATCCATCGCCCACTGTGCTGGTCGAAGAGGATTCGTGGATCGCCGTTGGAGCCGGGCAGAAACGACTGGAGGTGAACGTTGACGAGCTGCGCGCCGCTCGCCTTGTCGTAGACGGCAAAGTTGCGATTCACGGTTTCGACATAGTGCGCCGGGCCGACGGCGCCGTCGGTATCAGGCGGGTAGCTCCACGAGTTCGCGTCACCGCGGATGACCCCGCGGAAGCCTCGCTTTACGGTCGGCGGCGTGCCGGTGTCGCGGAAGCCGCCGGGTGGCGTGGCACTCTCACCCGGGAATGACTCGCCGTACGCTTGCGGTTCTCGCGGCGGCGGAACCGCTTCGCCGGCAAGAAACGTACCGGTGCCGACCTCCCAGTCAAGCCCGCCGTAGTCCGTGCCGGTCAGATCGGTGTGGAAGGACAGGTCCTCGAAGTCGAGCGTGACGCGCTGAGGCCTTTCCGATTCAAGGCGAATGAACGCGAGATCGTCAATGCCGTACCAGCCGGCACTGCGAAACGCAGGTATCGCATCTAAGACGATACGATCGACGTCGTGCAGGTCGATTGCAAACCAATGCGGTTTCGCGCCGATCTCGGTGAACAGTTCCGTTTGCGCCACCTGCTCACCATCTCGATAGCCGATGACGCGCAGTCCCGGAGTCCACACGCCCTTGTCAGCCTGCCCGGTGACGTAGACGCCGAGAACGTCTACTTCGCCGTTGAAGCCGATGCCCATCCGCGTGTCACCCCACTTGTTGGTGATGTAGCGCCGCCCGGAATGCGGAAACCTGGCTGCGCCGCGGCTGGGCACAACCCAGTGCCCGTGCTGAGGAGCGGGTGCGGGCGTCGACGGCGGGTTGGCGGCCTGTCGGGCCACCACTTCCGCCATGGTCTCGATCACCGATGGTCCGTACGCCGAAGGATCAACCGGTTCGCCGGTGATCGTTTTGCCGGTGCCCGCGTCAGCAATGGCCGGCACGAAGAGGACAAGCGCGAATCGAATCCACCTGAGTTGCTGCATTCTTTCCCCCGGGGACTGCTTGAGAGATCGAAAAAAGCACACCGATTTTAACGAACGCACGGGGCCGGTGCTATGGCCCCTGTTCGTTTGGCCATTGCCGAGGGGCACCAGAATGAGTTCACGTTGCCCGTCGCCGGCTTGTGGCCGACGGCACCGATCAACGCGGGTCAACCCACGCGGCATCCACGCCGCGGACGTGAAACAGTTGATTCTGCCCGTCGAAGGGGACCGCGCCGTCGGCGTTGGTCCGGTAACCCAATGCGGGCAACTTGTCTCTGCTGCCGTGCCCATCAAGCCACAAAACCGACGCCGTGTCGAGATGACGAGGATCGACGGCCGTGCGGCTCTGCGGCGTACCGTCAAATTCGGCCATTTCTCCGTCTGCCGGATCGACGTTGGGCGGATCGAGATTGAAGCCCTCGTTGCCGTAGCGCTCGGCGTCGCGTCCGTTATCGAGATAATCCATGCGGGGCGGCACTGCGGCAAGCCCGGCCTGCGGCAGGGGGAACGATGCCGCGGTTCCCATGCAATCGGCCACGGCCACGCACCGGCTGGGTGTCCGCACGGCATCCATGAGAACAGGCCAGTTCTTGAAGCTTGTCGGATCGTCTTCGTCCCAGAGGCGGGAGTTGCCCAGAAACTGGTAGTTGTATCCGTAGCAGCCGTTTCGCTCGTCCCGCCAGCGGTCAACGGCGGGGCAGATGTACACCGGACTCGCGTAGTTCTGCCGATCGCTGGGTTCCCCAAACCGGTCCGTACCCGACTTGATGGGCCGCGGGTCCGCGAACGGCGGGACGCCGACGTAACTGCCCATCATGGCGAGAAACGTGGGGCGATACTTGAGACCCCCGGCGATTTCCGTTTGCCAGTCGATGCCGTTGCCGAGGTTGGGCATCCGCGAGGGCGGCAATGCACCGTTATGGTCCAGGGCGTACATGACCAGTCCCTGGCCCAGCGTGCGAAGGCGGGTCAAACAGAGGGTGGCGCGGCTTTGCTGCCGCCCGTGAGAGAGAGCTGTCACGAAAACGCCGATCAGCAGCGCGATGATGCTGACGACGACCAGCAATTCGACGAGCGTGAAAGCGCGTTTGGGTGGCTTGCCGTTCATGGCCGGTACAACCGTCCGAACACGGAGCAGCCCACGGGCAATCATATGTTGAGAATAAGGCCAGGAAAACCTGTTCACCAGACTGGCGACAGTCTGTCACGGTCCGTTGCCATTGGCCGGGAACATGGCGAGCGTGGTCCGGGGCGTACGACCGATATCCCCACTGTCCGAAATCCGGCCGAAATGGCTCGCGCCGATAACGGAAGGGCGACTATGACGACGCGCCGGACGCGCCACCCGCGTTTTGGCCGCCTATGATTTGCCGGCGGTCGAGCCCGCCGGCGAACCCGTCGAAAAGATCGTGGCCGGAGGGAGACGAGGGAAGCACATCAGGCTCAACCTATGACCGGTGAAGCGACGAGTTGGATTCTGGACACGTGGCAATGGGAGGCCGTGCTACGCATGCTGGTGGCCGTCGCTGTCGGCGGCATCGTCGGACTCGAGCGCGAGTACCACGGCCGGCCCGCGGGCTTCCGCACGCACCTGCTCGTATGTCTCGGGTGCTGCATCATCATGCTCGTCTCGATACACTTCGAGCGGATGTACACCTATCTCACGCAGGAGAGCGTGGTGCGGCTCGATCCGGCGCGCGTCGCCTACGGCGTCGTCACAGGCATCGGCTTCCTCGGCGCGGGCGTGATCATGAAGTCCAACGGTTCCATTCACGGGCTCACGACGGCCGCATGCCTGTGGACGGTGGCCGCCCTCGGTCTCGCCGTCGGCGTCGGCATGTACGTGATCGTTGCCTTCGGAACCATCTTCACGCTTCTCGCCCTGGTCGGAATGCGCCAGATCGGCGAGTCGATGAACAGCCACTTCTACCGCAAGGTACGCGTAACCCTGGCCGACACCGCCGATCCGCAGCGCGTCGTTCAGCGACTCGAGGAACGTGGGGCGACCATTCTCAACTCGTCAATCGATCACCGCAGAACGGAGGGGATGATCATCGCGACCTACGGTCTGCGCTTCGGAGGCGAGCGCACGGCGTCCGAGGTGCTCGACATGGTCAAGGACGTTGGCGAGTTCGACCGCGTGGAAGTGGAGTGATCCCGGTCAGAACCTGATGACCACCCGAGCGACGAGGCTGGAAAGCTCCTTGATGGAAGCGTTGATCGGCTCGACCTCGGCGGCGATCGCCAACCGTTCGAGTTCCGCCGCCTTCTGCGTGAGTATCGGGTAACCGTAACCGCTGGCGCTTCCTTTGAGCTGGTGGGCGAGCACGCGCACCTGCTCGAAGTTGCCGTTGTCCATCGCTTCGTTGATGGCTTCGAGCCGCTGCCCCAGCCCGCCGACGAATTCCTCCACGATGTCCTCGAAGGATGCGTCGTCCTGGGCCAGCAGGGACGGAATCAGATCCTTGGGGTCCTTGGGATCGTCGGGCATGAATGACCTCCGGTAAGGCCTGCCAAATATCGGTCTCAGCCTGTCGGAGGTAATATCGGCCGATCAAGCGGCCGGCTTCCGCCCGAGCGGGGCTTTAGTCGCCGCCGTCCTTCTTCTTGTCACCTTTCAGAAGGCCGCCGATCCCGTTTTCAAGCTCTTTGCCGGCGTCGTTGAGCCCCTTGCCCAGTCCTTTCGTGCTCTCATTGAGCTTTTCGCCGATCTGCCGGCCGGTGTCCTGAAGTCCCTTCGAGACGTTCTGGACATCCGTCACCACCTGTCCGACGACCTGGATCGTCGTATCGGCGATCCCGTCTAGCTGATCGAGTCCGGCCGTCAATCCGGCCATGACGTCCGCGGGCAGGACGTTTCCGGCCTTGGCGACAACCGCCTGAAGCACGGCCTTCATCAGGATGCCGGTGAGTTGGGCCAACACCACGCCGTTGTCCGAATCGGAGCCGATATCACTTAACTGGATTTCTTCGATGCTGATCGGGATACGGGTCAGCTCTCCGCCGAGGGGTATGACCTGAACGTTGACGTTGACGTTGCGAATGTCCACATCTTGAATGACAAAACGCTTGCCTTCCGATTCCTCTGCGGGTCGAGCGCTCTTGGATTCAAGCTTCTTGAGGTTGTTGATAATCTCGTCGTAGTTTGCCTTTGACCCATTGCGCTCGAGATTCAGATGCAGGTCCGCCAGCTTCAGCGTGGGCAGGACGACCTTCTCCTCCATGAGCGTGCCGAGCGAGACGGACACCTCACCTTTGCCCAATTCGAGGAAGCTGTCGGATGAAAAGCCCTCCGGGTTGGCGACCGACAAATCGCCCATCGCGACTCGGCCGGACAGCACTCCCACATCCATATCTGCCAGCCGCGTCCGCACGCCGAGGGCATACGTGGCGCCGCGCTCCACGCCAACCTTGGCCAGCCGATCAATCCAAAGAAACGCGGCGGCCACCGCCACAATCGCCACGACGACAACGGCGGCAATGATCTTCTTGACGTGTTTCATCCTCTGGTACCCCCTGATTGGGCCGGCGAGCGGCTGCATGCCCGGATCGAGCAACCCGGACGCGACCTCGTTTTTACTCACCAACCGCATGGCCGGCTCTGCGCCCGAACGGCGCCGCCTGCACGCTGGACTCAAGCGACTGCTCCGGCCCGCGACAGATTTCTCTCAACGGAGGAGGAGGGATTCGAACCCCCGGTACGGTTTCCCGTACACCGGTTTTCAAAACCGGCGCCTTCAGCCGCTCGGCCACTCCTCCAGGCCAAAAATGACCTAAATCATTGACCTAAACTGGCATCCGCGGTACCCTGCCTCCGGCAGTGAGAACGACGACCACATGGATCGAGCGAAGGTCATGGCACGCCCACGAATCTACGTCAATCGGCACGGCAAGCCCGTCAAAGCCATTACCGGCGTGAGCTTCAACAAAGCCCGCCGGAGGTTCTACATTATACTCCCAGGCGGTAAACGCCAAGAGTTCAGCACGTGGGAGGACGCTCACGCCGCGCTGGCCACTCTTGAGGCCGACACGCTTCCGCCCGGTGACATGGAGAAGATCGTGGGTGCCGCGAACGTGCGCCGGGCGTTGGCGCTTGACTACCTCGCGAAATCCGCGGCTTTCGCCGACCTCATGCATACTCCCACCATCGAAGGTCTTGTGATGCAAGGCGGGTCGTTCGCTGCGGCCGCGCTGGGCGCGGCCAAGGCCGGGAATGCACTGGCCGACATCGTCGGCATCCCCAAGCAGGCCGTGGTGGAAGTGAATGATCGCCCCGCCTCGGGACCCCGGCTTGGCGACATCATCGCCCGATGGACCGAGCACAAGATGGAGGAGAAAGGAGAAGTCCGACGGCACCAGCGCGAAGTCGCCAAGCGATGGCAGACCTTCGTCACGCAAGTGGGGAACCTCTACGTTGGCCAGATCAGCCCAGCGCACTTTCGGACGTACCACTCGTGGGCCAGCCGCGAATCGGCGAGCCGAACCTGCGGCAAGTGGTTCAATGACCACGTCACGACAGTCAAGAGCGTGCTCAGGTTCGTGCGGAAGAAGTATCCTGAATGGCCCTGGCCAACGGGCATACTGGAGTGGGCCGATTCGTATGATGTGAAGCCCTACAAGCCGAAGCCGTCGAACAAGCAGCCGATGCCCGCCGAAGTCTTCCAATCGCTGGTCGGCGCCGCAGACGAGTGGAAGCGCATCGATGTGGCGGTCTTCGACACAGGCACCCAGGCGGGCAGGGCAAGGAAGAACCAGGCCCTCCGCACGCGCCGTGACGGATGGCAACTCGAGGCCCTCCTCCGGCTCGGAATCAACTGCGGACTCGACCCGATCGACTGCGAACGGATTGCGTGGGAGAACCTTCGACTCGACGCTGACACGCCCCATATGAGACTGCCGCGCCGAAAAGTCGAGAGCCGAGTCGGAGACTCGATCGAGCGAATTACGCCGCTCCTGCCAAGCACCGTCAAGGCGTTGGAGGCTTGGCGGGGGTTCGAGAGACGAAGCCGAGGGCCGGTCTTCCTCTCGGCCGCGAAAGGACCGTATCGCCCGGACCGATTGGGACGAGCCATCAAACGGCTGCGTGATAGCAAAGGCATCAGTGGTGATTGGTCGTTCAAGCACCTGAGAAATGTGGTGCCGTCGTTGGGGCGTCGATACCGACGACCACGGGACGAACGGGAAGCATTCCTCGGTCATGTCGCAGGGACGTCGCGATTCTACGACGGGGACGTTGATGAGAGCTTCCTCATTCCACTGGTCAACCTGCTGGGTAAGCAGTACCTCGACGGTGAAAAGGTTCGACGCGGGCGGAAGACCGCCGAACCATCAAGGAACACCATCTCGCCTGACCGGCGTAGCCATGCCAGACGGACACGTTGAGCACATTGTACGTCAGGTCGGCCCGGTCGCGTTGCCGCTTCGCTAGCACGGCTTGGATCTTTATCTCCAGCTCTGGAACGCGCTCGTGCGGTTCGGAGTAACGCGGGCTCAATCGGCTCTTTATCCCGGTTGCTTGGCTCATCGCACATCGTCTCAGCCCCAATGACCGCTGCTTTTCCCGTGCGGATAGCGCGTTACGGAACAGTTGGCACACGCGGTATTCGGTTGCGGAAATCGTACTTGTCGGACGGCGGTACCGCCCAGATCGAAAGGACGAAGTCGAGGAAGTTGTCGAGCGGCTCGACGTATGCGCGAAGAGTGCCGATTCGTTCCACCTCACCGAATGCAATGGCGTCGTTGAACTCGTGGATGACCACGATCTTCCTTTGGCAACCAGGAGCACGGAGAAACAGCGCCGTATCGTCCGAGGTGTACACGTCGTCCTGGACTGGGCAGCGCCGCCGGCACCATCCTCCTGATCCTGTTGTGGACCGGAAGACGCCCGACGATTTCGAAAGCGGCGGCTGCAGGACAGCCTGTTTTGGTGCAAGCGGCGGCATCGATCGAATCAGAAGGCAACGCCGCCGGACGGCCGTGCTTCCGCAGACGGCAGCGGCGGATATTCCGCATGCTGCTCCATTGCAGTCGCCAAGTCGAGTTCTGGCTCCGGAAGCGTCGTCCGGCTGGAGGGGATCACGCCGTAGACTCGCCAACGAAGCCACTCTTCGATCGCGCAACGGTTCTGCTGGTCGGCATGGTAAAGATTCGCGGAGATGAACTGCAGCTCCTTTCCGGCGGTCGGCAGCTCCGCTCCGGTGACGTACCGGACCGTCGGGTCGTTACCGCTTGTCGTGACGACCCCGGACCCGTGAAACTGCGACCGCACATGCTCTCCAGCGTAGAACAGCCGGCGACTCCAGAGAGCATCCAGATGCTGAGTCATCGACGTTCACCTTACCGATGAGCAGCTTCGTCCTCCAAATCAGCGGTGGCGATGGGACCACTTAATTCCGGGCGAGTTCGTTGTTACTATAAGGGGGACCTTAGCCATCAGCTCGATCGGATCGATTTGAACATTTCCACGGCCATCGGCGGTAATCGAATCAACAAGCGGTAGTGCAGAGTGCACTCATGGGGATTTGTTCATGCCGAGCAATTTCCAGCCGATGCGGAAGGCGGAACCTATCGCCGACCCGAACCAACGGAAACCCGGCTCCACCCGCCGCGAGGTCACGATCAAGGGCTGGGCTCG